>DWUQ01000137.1 GCA_019120675.1 Candidatus Paenalcaligenes intestinipullorum
CTGAGCACGCGGCCAACAAGCCCAGCAGCAATACGGCTGACAGACGCTTTAGAGGGAATTTCGTTTGCATGGTGGTTCCTTTAATCTTAATGGTAAACATCGACACAAAATCTCGGAGCCTTAGTATAACTGTGCTTTTACAATCAAATATAGTCTTGAAAACCAGTATAAATTTGAAAAGCTGACTACTGACTGACAGTCACATGGCAACTAAAGGTTACGGGTTTGCCCTAACATCTTTGTTCTGTAGCCTTTTGAAGCGTGTTGCCCAATGCAGTTAACACCTCTACACAACACAATCGGCCACAATGCTCGACAGGTTTAACGATTAAGAGGTAAGTAGATGGTCAAATTTTTACGACCCGCGCAGTTTTTCTTGGCTGCGTTCGCGTGCTCGGTAGCGGGCACCTCTTTTGCCGGCGGCATCAATGTGGATGTGCACTTAGGCGGTGCACCCGGAATTTTCTATCCCCCTAGCGCCCCCGTAGTGGTCGCCCCCCCGCCGCCTCCACCTGTGGTGCACTACCCGTCTTATGGCAACAACTACTACGCCTACGATCACAAAGCCGCTCGCAAGCATCAAAAAGCCGTGCGCAAACATCAGCAGCGCATGCAAAAGAAACAACGCAAAGCCCACCAACGTTGGGTCAAGCAACAGCGTAAAATGTGGAAAAACTGGTACGACGATTGATCAAATCGTCTCACTCACTCTCAGCTCAAGACCTAGGCCATGCCTAGGTCAAAGCGTTAATACAAAAAGGCACTGTGTAGACAGTGCCTTTTTTGTGGGTTGGGTGATAAATTATTCAATCTACCAACGACTTAAAACCCTTCTAACACAATTTTGCCATGCGAGCCGTGGCTTTCCAGCAGCGCATGAGCGCGTTTCAAGTTGACCGCATTGATGGGGCCAAAGTTTTGCGCGAGGGTTGTTTTGATTTTCCCTTCGTCCACCAGTTTGGCCACATGGGCCAAAATCTCCCCTTGGCGCGCCATATCGGGGGTGCCAAATAGCGAACGGGTAAACATGGACTCCCAGTGGATGGCGATGCTTTTCCCCTTAAACAACCCGAGCTGAAACTGTGCGGGGTCGTCAATCAACGCCATGTGCCCTTGTGGGCTTAAAAAGTGCGCAATGTCGGCCTGATGCTGATCGGTATGCGTAATGGAAAACGCAAAGCCTGGCGCGCCGATGCCAACGGCCTCGACCTGAGGACTAAGGGGCTGGCTATGATCCAACACCCTATGTGCCCCCATCTGCTCGACCCATGCTTTGGTGGTGTCTCGAGAAGCGGTACTCAGCACGGTCAGGTCGGTGAGCTGGCGGGCCAGCTGTACGGCCATGGAACCCACGCCTCCCGCTCCGCCAATAATGACAATTGCCGATGCCGCACCAGGCACCTGGCACTCCGCCACACGTAAACGGTCAAACAACACTTCGTAGGCGGTAATGGAGGTCAACGGTAAGGCGGCTGCCTCGATCCAGCTCAGGGAGCGTGGCTTGAGGGCAATAATCCGTGAGTCGACTAAATGGAATTGCGCGTTCGTGCCATCACGGCTGAGTGATCCTGCGTAAAACACCTCATCCCCAACCTTAAAGCCGGTGACGTCGTCACCGACCTCGACCACGACGCCTGCCGCGTCCCAACCGAGCACTTTCCACTCGCCTTCAGGAGGCTGAGCACGCATGCGCACCTTGGTATCAATGGGGTTGACCGAAATCGCTTTGACTTCGACCAGTACATCACAGCCCTTAGCAGTGGGACGGGGCAGTTCAATGTCCACCAACGCATCGTGGTGCTCAATTTCTAGGGAATGTTGATAACCAACGGCTCGCATCATGGTCAGGCTCCTGTGGATAAGTAAGCGTTATTTAAGGACGGTCTGGCCCCCAAGGTAGGGTTGTAAGGCTTCGGGGACAGCGACGGAACCATCCTCTTGTTGATAATTTTCAAGTACGGCGACCAACGCACGCCCAACGGCTAGGCCAGAACCGTTCAAGGTGTGCACGTATTCGGGGCGACCTTTTTCAGGGCGGTAGCGGGCTTGTAAGCGACGCGCTTGGAAGGCCTCGCAGTTTGAAACGGAAGAAATTTCGCGCCAAGTGTTTTGTGCGGGCAACCAAACCTCTAGATCGTAGGTCTTGGCCGCAGAAAAGCCCATATCACCGGTACACAAGCTGACCACTCGATAAGGCAGCTTAAGCTTGCGCAAGATGCCTTCAGCGTGCTCGCGCATGGATTCCAGCGCTTCGTAGGAGTGGTCAGGGTGCACAATCTGCACCATTTCGACCTTATCAAACTGGTGCTGACGAATAATGCCGCGCGTATCACGGCCACCACTGCCCGCTTCAGAACGGAAGCAGGGAGTATGGGCGGTCAATTTGATCGGCAGCTCAGCGGGGTTGAGGATCTCATCGCGCACCGAACCGGTCAGTGTAATTTCTGAAGTGGAAATGAGGTATAAGTCTTCGTGTTGCTCGTCCTCAGAATGGTCGTCGCCCCCCTTGGTAACCCAAAACATATCGGCTTTAAACTTGGGCAACTGGCCGGTACCAAATAGAGTGGAGCTGTTGACAATATAGGGGGTGTAGCACTCGGTGTAGCCATTTCTCTGAGTTTGCTCATCAAGCATAAATTGCGCTAACGCACGATGCAAACGTGCTAAATCACCACGCAACATCATAA
Organism: Candidatus Paenalcaligenes intestinipullorum; assembly: GCA_019120675.1. Lineage (GTDB taxonomy): Bacteria > Pseudomonadota > Gammaproteobacteria > Burkholderiales > Burkholderiaceae_B > Paenalcaligenes > Paenalcaligenes intestinipullorum. The sequence goes on from DWUQ01000137.1 coordinate 2,688, forward strand.
AGCGCGAGCCTGAGAGCTTACGCGCCGATTCAAAGTCCAAACCAATACGCTCGCCTAGTGCCACGTGATCCAAAGGCTCAAAAGCCAACGGTGCCGGATCGGCTTGCGGGTCGGTGGCATCGGGTACCCAACGGCTCACTTCCACATTGTGCTCTTCGGACTCTCCAACGGGCACACTGCTGTGTGGCAGATTAGGGATTTCCGCCAACCAACTTTGTAATTCGTGCTGAATTTCGGCCAGCTGCTGTGCCACCTCTTGCAACCGACCTGGAATCTGCTGTGACTCGGCCATCAGCTCTGAGGCGTCCTCACCCTTGGCTTTGAGCTGCCCGATCTGCTTGGATACAGCATTACGACGCGCTTGTAGGGTTTCGGTTTCCACTTGCAGGCTTTTACGCTGCTGCTCTAAGGCCTCAAAGCGTTGAGTGTCAAAGTCCAAGCCTCGTGTGGCCAAAGCGCTGACTACGGTGGGTAAATCTTTGCGTAATAGGTTGATGTCTAACATAAACGTTGAGGGTGCGATAAGAAAACAAAAGCCAAGAAGCCGACAGCAACGCTCGCTGATGCAGCGGCTTGCAAACCTACGGTGGTGCACTGGCCGACATAAATAGAGATTGTAACGAACTTAGCGCTTTTTATCGCGGTGTGCGCGATCTAATTCGGCTAGGCTGGCCAGTTTTTCACCAATGCGCTGTTCGAGGCCCCGATCGGTTGGACGATAAAAGGTCGCCCGCATCCCATCAGGAAAGTAGTGTTCGCCTGCGGCGTAAGCATTGGGCTCGTCGTGCGCATAACGATACGCTTTACCGTGACCGAGCTCCTTCATGAGCTTGGTGGGCGCATTGCGTAAATGAATGGGCACCGGCGCACTGCCTTGCTCAGCCACAAAACGTCGCGCTTGGTTGTAGGCTTGGTACCCCGCATTGCTTTTGGGCGCAGCCGCCAAATACAGTACCGCTTGGGCTAAGGCCAACTCGCCTTCGGGGGAACCAAGCCGCTCATAGGTGGCTGCCGCATCGTTGGCGATTTGCATGGCACGGGGGTCGGCCAAGCCGATGTCCTCCCAAGCAATGCGCACAATCCGTCGTGACAAATACTTGGCATCGGCCCCACCATCCAACATGCGGCATAGCCAATACAGTGACGCATCGGGATCGGAGCCACGTACGGATTTATGCAAGGCACTGATTTGATCGTAAAAAGCATCCCCGCCCTTATCGAAACGACGTAAATTTTGCGATAAGGCGTGGGCCAACCAGTCCAAATCCACCTCGGTTCGGCCCGCTGCGCGGGTCGCTTCACAAACAATTTCGATGGCGTTCAGTAAGCTACGGGCATCCCCATCTGCCCATTGGCATAAACGCTCACGTGCTTCAGGCTCAAAGCTGAGCACCTCAGTAGGCGACACATCCGTATTCATCAGGGTGAGTGCACGCTCAAACAAGGGCAACAGCTCATCCACCGTGAGCGGGTGCAACACATAGACCCGCGCGCGGGACAACAGCGCCGAATTGACTTCAAAGGAAGGGTTTTCCGTGGTGGCACCGATAAAGGTAAATAGACCGCTTTCTACATAGGGCAGAAACGCGTCTTGCTGGGCTTTGTTGAAGCGGTGCACCTCATCGACAAACAAAATGGTGCGCCGACCTTGCCCTTGGGCCACTTGCGCACGGGTGACCGCTTCACGTATGTCCTTAACGCCACCGAGCACGGCCGAAATCGCAATAAACTGCGCATCAAAGCCCTCGGCCATCATACGGGCCAAAGTGGTTTTGCCCACGCCTGGCGGCCCCCAAAAGATCATCGAATGAGGGCGGCCCGACTCAAAGGCCACGCGTAACGGTTTGCCTGGGCCGATGAGGTTTTGTTGACCAACCACCTCGTCGAGATTGCGTGGACGCAAGCGCTCCGCCAATGGCGCGTACACGGCCCCTACATTAGGATTCGAAAAAAGATCGGCGTCAGACATGACTGCTAACCTTAGTGCATATCCACTAAATCCACGCCCTCTGGCGCGTCGAACACAAAGCTGTTCGCTGGTAACTGCGGCTGAGTATTGAGTTCGGACAGCTGAATGCGTGTGGTATGACCAAAAGAGTCCAGAATGCGCAGCTCGACTGGCCGCTGATTACGGAACCCGATATCCACATAATTAAAGCCGGCTTCTTGGCCCTTAGGCGTGGCTCGCAACCAGTCCACCTGAGCTTCGCTGGGGCGATTGCTCAGCTGGAAGTGCTCCTCGAGCTTGCCAGAACCAAATAAAATGGCGGCAGGGGACGCCCCTACCGCGTCGTCAATAGGCCGCTTGGTGGCCTGTAATAAATCAGGGTCGTATTGATACACCGCTTGGCCATCGGCCACAATCAGCTGCTCATAAGGCTGCTGCACTGCCCAGCGAAATTTGCCGGGACGTTGAAAGGCGAAGTCACCGCTTTGCTTGGGCTGGGCCTGGCCGCTTTCATCGGTGGTTTGTTGTTCAAATTGGCCGCTGGCGGCATCCACCTTAGCGACAAAACCTTTAAGTTGGCTCAACGCATCCGCGGCAAGGCTAACCGTACTAAACGAGACCAGCGCGGTCGCAACAAACAGTGTTTTAAGCTTCTTCATCAGCGCCTCCTGTAGGGGCAAGAATTTCACGCGATCCGTTGGGCTGCATGGGCGATACAACGCCACTTTGCTCCATCTGCTCAAGCAAACGGGCCGAACGGTTGTAGCCGATGCGCAAATGACGTTGTACCAAGGAAATGGACGCGCGCTTTTGCTGTAAGACCACGGCCACAGCCTGATCATACAGAGGATCAGCTTCGGCGTCGGCAAAACCTGTGACAGGATTTAACCCATCTCCCGTCTCACCTGGCGCAACCCCTTCGAGGATGCCATCAATGTAATCCGGCTCAGGGTTGTGCTCTTTTAAGTACTCCACCACGCGGTGAACCTCGTCATCGTGAACGAAGGCGCCATGTACCCGTTTGGGCATGGCGGTGCCCGGCGGTAAGTACAGCATATCGCCCTGCCCTAATAAGGTTTCCGCACCCATTTGATCCAAAATGGTGCGTGAGTCCACGCGTGAGGACACTTGGAAAGAGATACGGGTGGGGATATTGGCTTTAATCAGACCAGTAATCACGTCCACACTAGGGCGTTGAGTGGCCAACACCAAATGAATGCCTGCTGCACGGGCTTTTTGGGCCAAGCGTGCAATCAGCTCTTCGATTTTCTTGCCAGCCACCATCATTAGATCAGCCAGCTCGTCAATCACCACCACGATGTAGGGCA
>DWUQ01000138.1 GCA_019120675.1 Candidatus Paenalcaligenes intestinipullorum
GCTATGCTACGTGCCGCTGCAAAAAACCACGGCACCGAAGCAGGCGGCGTTACCGTCGTCATCGACCCGAGTGATTACGAGCGTATTCTCAATGAAATTGACCAAGCTGGGACCACCAGCTACGGCTTACGCTTAGAGCTGGCCACCAAGGTCTACGCGCATACGGCCGCCTATGATGGAGCGATCGCCGCATACCTGAGCCGACTCAATGCGGCCGAGCCCGCCCAAGACGCCGCTCCCGAACTGGCTCCGTGGCCTCGTGTACTCACCCTCCAAGCACAGCAAAGCCAAGCCCTACGCTATGGCGAAAACCCTCACCAGCAGGCCGCCTTCTACAAAGACGCCACCGTTGGCACGGGGCTGTTAGCCAACTACCGCCAGCTCCAAGGTAAAGAATTGTCGTACAACAACATTGCTGATGCGGACGCGGCTTGGGAGTGTGTACGGAGCTTTCAAACTGGCGCATGTGTCATCGTCAAGCACGCCAACCCATGCGGTGTGGCCTTAGGCGATACGGCAGCAGCCGCATACACTAAGGCTTTCAAAACCGATCCTACTTCCGCTTTTGGGGGCATCATCGCCTTTAATCAGACCGTGGATGAAGCCGCCGCTCGGGCAGTTAGTGAGCAGTTTGTGGAAGTGTTGCTGGCTCCTGACTACTCAGACGCAGCGCTGGCCATTTTTGCTGCCAAGAAAAACGTGCGTGTGCTCCAAGTGCCTTTAGGTGATGCGCACAATCCCTTCAACGCCAAGCGTGTTGGAGGCGGTTGGCTCCTGCAAACCCCCGACACCTATTTAGACGATAGCGCCCAGTTTAAAGTGGTGAGTCGCCGTCAGCCGACCGATCAGCAGTGGCAAGACCTACTCTTTACGTGGAACGTCGCCAAATACGTTAAATCCAACGCGATCGTCTTTGCGGGCAATGGGATGACCTTAGGCGTCGGCGCCGGACAAATGAGCCGTGTGGATTCCGCTCGCATCGCTGCAATCAAAGCCGAAAACGCAGGCCTGAGCCTGCAAGATTCAGCCGTGGCCTCCGATGCGTTTTTCCCCTTCCGCGATGGTCTGGATGTGGTGGCGGATGCCGGCGCGACCTGCGTGATTCAGCCTGGTGGCAGCATCCGCGATGATGAGGTCATTGCTGCAGCCGACGAACGTGATATGGTGATGGTGCTCACTGGCACCCGTCACTTTAATCACTAAACTCATGCGTATATTAGGCATTGACCCCGGCCTCCGCCGTACAGGCTTTGGGGTCATTGCTGTGCAGGGTAGGCAGCTCGAATACATCGCCAGTGGCACCATTGTGGTGCCTACAGATGCCTCGCTGTCCGAACGTTTAAAGGTCATCCTCGACAACGTACGCGAAGTCGCAGCACAACATCAGCCGGATCACGCCGCCGTCGAGCAGGTGTTTGTTAACACCAACCCACACTCGACACTTTTATTGGGCCAAGCTCGGGGAGCGGCGTTATGCGCTTTGGCCGATCAAGGGCTAGCCGTCAGCGAATACACCGCGCTACAAATCAAAAAAAACACCGTCGGCAAGGGTCATGCTACCAAAGAGCAGGTTCAACAGTTGGTGCAGTACTTATTGCGCCTTAATGGCACCCCCGCGCCCGATGCGGCCGATGCCTTAGCCTGCGCCATTTGCCATGCCCACCATTTACCCCTTACTCAACAGTTGCAGCAGCAACAGCCCACTGTTGCCAAGCTCACGCGTATTCGCGGTGGACGCTTGCATTTTTAAAGGTATCTTTCTTTATGATTGGTCGGATTACAGGCACCTTAATTGAAAAACACCCCCCTATGATTTGTGTGGATGTGCACGGTGTGGGCTACGATATTGATGTGCCCATGAGCAGTTTTTATCAGTTAGGCGAGGTGGGCAGCACGGTGACGTTGTTTACGCATCTGAGCATTCGCGACGACGCTCATGTGCTCTATGGGTTTAGCAATGAAGCCGAACGCCGCAGCTTTAGGCAGCTGATTAAAGTCAGTGGCATTGGCGCGCGTACCGCTCTGAGCTTGCTTTCAGGGCTGAGTGCCGCCGAACTCCATAGCGCCATTGAGCACCAAGATATCGGCCGCCTGACCACCGTACCCGGCATTGGCAAAAAAACCGCTGAACGCTTATTGCTGGAATTACGTGGCAAACTTGATCAACCAGCTGGGGGCACCGTTCCAGCCACCTCCAGTAGTACCGAGCGAGACGATATGCTCAACGCCTTATTAGCGCTAGGCTACAACCACAGTGACAGCCAAAAGGCCTTAAAACAAGTCGGCGACGACGTAAGCGTATCTGAGGGGATTCGTCAGGCGCTGCAATTCCTATCGAAACGCTAAGCCTAGGGTTCAGTTGGTTTAGACTAAACGAACTTCACGCTCTCTTCTTGTAGCACGCCCTAGGCGTCCGTTCTATTATCCTTCGCTCTGAAGTGCATGTTTTGACACGCACCAAATCAACGCTTCGTGTAAACTACTGGTTATCTACTCAGTGGTGTAATTATGGCCATACATTCCGACTCTCTCAGCAGCTTTGCTCCCGATACCGCGCCACGCATGGTGAGCGCGCATAGCCTTAGCCCTAACGAAGACTCCATCGAGCGCGCCTTACGCCCCAAGGCACTGGACGAATACGTGGGCCAAGAGCGCGTGCGCGAGCAATTGGATATTTTCATTCAAGCCGCACGAGGCCGTCACGAAGCCCTAGATCATGTGCTGTTTTTCGGCCCGCCCGGCTTAGGCAAAACCACACTCGCCCACATTGTGGCTCGGGAAATGGGCGTGCAGCTGCATCAAACCTCAGGCCCGGTCTTAGAAAAACCGGGTGATTTAGCCGCTTTGCTGACCAATCTCGGCCCCAATGATGTGTTGTTTATTGATGAGATTCACCGGCTGTCGGCAGTGGTCGAAGAAATCCTCTACCCTGCCATGGAAGATTTCCAAATCGACATCATGATTGGTGAGGGGCCCGCCGCGCGCAGTGTCAAAATCGATCTCCAACCGTTTACGCTTGTGGGCGCCACCACTCGTGCAGGCATGCTGACCAACCCTTTACGTGACCGTTTTGGCATTGTGTCCCGCTTAGAGTTTTATAGCCCAGCCGAGCTACAGCGTATCGTAGCTCGAAGTGCCCATTTATTAAATGTAGAGTGCCACACAGCGGGTGCCGCCGAGATCGCCCGCCGCGCCCGTGGCACCCCTCGTATTGCCAATCGCTTACTGCGACGAGTCCGCGACTACGCGGACGTCAAAGCCGCTGGCGTACTCAGCGAGGCTACCGCCCAAGACGCCTTAGCCCTGCTCGAAGTCGACCCGCTGGGCTTAGACCTCATGGATCGCAAGCTGCTCGAAGCCATTATCCACCGTTTTGATGGGGGCCCAGTGGGCGTCGAAAGTCTAGCCGCTGCCATTGGCGAGGAGCGTGACACCATCGAAGACGTCATCGAACCCTACCTCATCCAGCATGGTTTTATACAGCGTACGCCGCGGGGCCGCCAAGCAACACGCCACGCATGGAACCATTTAGGTTTAGCCTCGCCCGCTCACAGCGGCGATCTATTCACTGATGCACGCCAGTAAATCCGTGCCATAGGATTGCAGCTTACGCACCCCTATGCCTGAAATACAGCGCAAATCATCAAAGTTCTGCGGTTGCTCTAAGGCCACCTGACGCAGGGTGGCATCGTTGAAAATAATAAAATTGGGTACCCCGTGCTCCTTGGCCACACTAGCACGCCACTCACGCAGCCGTTCAAAACGTTGTTGCGCTTCGGGTGGCAACACCACACGCGGTGCTGAGCTACGTGTACGCGACGCTGTTTTATTGGCCACCGTGGTTTCTCGTCTAAAGCTTAGGCTGCGCTCGCCTTTTAACACGGCACGAGACGCTTCTGTGAGCATGAGTGTGCCATAACCTTGGGTGTCCACCGCTACCATCCCTAAAGCGAGCAATTGACGAAGTACACCGCGCCAGCCCTGCTCGGTCAATTCGTTGCCAATACCAAACACCGTAAGGCTTTGATGACCGTAGCTGCGCATGCGTTCGCTGTCCTTGCCACGCAAAATATCAATAATATGCCCCGCGCCAAAACGCTGGCCACGCTCACGCCAAAGGCGATAAATGGTCGACATCATCTTTTGTGCAGCGACAGTGCCATCCCAGCATTCGGGTGGGCTGAGGCAGGTGTCGCAATTGCCACACGGTTCGATGGCTTGGTCAAAGTAAGCAAGCAAGTCTTGGCGACGACAACTAACGGTTTCACATAAGGCCAGCATGGCATCGACTTGGCGGCCTTGGTTATAGCGATGCGTTTCGTTGCCCAGCGAGTCGTTGATCATGCGCTGGTGCTGCACCACATCTTGTAACCCATAGGCCAACCAAGCGGTCGCGGGCTCACCATCGCGCCCAGCACGACCGGTTTCTTGATAGTAGCCTTCGATGGATTTGGGTAGATCAATATGAGCCACAAAGCGCACATCCGGCTTGTTGATGCCCATACCAAAGGCGATGGTCGCGACCATCACTACCCCGTCTTCGCGCAAAAACCGAGCTTGGTTTTCCGCCCGCACTTCCGTGCCTAAGCCAGCGTGGTAAGGCAGTGCATGGATGCCTTCTTTGACTAAAAACTCGGCGGTGGACTCCACCCGTGAACGCGATAAGCAATAAATAATGCCACTGTCACCGGGGTGCTCCTCTTTGATCAGGTGCAGCAGCTGGCGACGCACTTCTTTTTTTTCGACAATGCGATAGCAGATATTGGGGCGATCAAAACTCGCCACAAAATGTTCAGCTTGCTGTAAAGACAAGCGCTCGGCAATTTCTTGACGGGTTTCAGTGGTGGCCGTAGCGGTTAGCGCTATACGCGGCACATCCGGCCAGCGTTCGGCCAAAAAAGACAGGCCTAAATACTCGGGCCGAAAATCATGCCCCCATTGTGAGACGCAGTGGGCTTCATCAATCGCAAACAAAGCGATCGAGCCTCGCGCCAACAGATCCAAGCACCGATCGGTGAGCAGCCGCTCGGGCGCCACATACAGCAGATCCAGCTCTCCCGCTAAAAATGCCTGCTCGACAGCGCGGGTTTGCGACCATTCTTGGGTGGAGTTTAGGAAAGCGGCTTTGACGCCAAGCTCAGTGAGGGCATCCACTTGGTCTTGCATGAGCGCAATCAGGGGGGAGATGACAACCCCCGTGCCCGAGCGGACTAAAGCAGGAATCTGATAGCACAATGATTTGCCGCCACCGGTGGGCATAAGCACCAGCGCATCGCCCCCTTGCACCACATGCTCAATAATACGGCGCTGATCGCCTCGAAAGGCGTCATAACCAAAAACACGTTGGAGAGTATCGAGACAAGGATCAGACATGCAGGCAGAAGGGGAAAGATCAATCGCTTGCGGAAAAGACCTATCCTAAGCAAGCACACGGCCATAGCCGAAGACACTCAATGTACCAGAACTTGACCCGCGCGCCCACCCGTACTGGACAGAAAGCGCCTAGTCGGGACGCTTAAAACGCCCCAGGGCGCACATTAAACAAGGCCTCACTGGAGCTGTCCAAAGAACGCTTGATGGCGGTGTATTTTTCCAACAGGGCTGATTTATAGACCACCCCTAGCAAGCGTGGCGACTCATCCAGACTCAGCACGGGCAAACGTTCGCCTTGGAAGTTTACAAAATACTGTTGCGCCTCATCGAGGCTCATTTTGGAATCGAGGGTTTTTACAAAGTCTGAACGCAGCACTTCCCCTACTGGATGCTCTTGGGCATCCACATGATGCAGCAACAAACGCGTGAGGTCCTGTTGAGCAATCACGCCTTGGTAGACGTTGTGCTCGTCCACCACATAGATGTATTTGACCGGATACTCCAAGAACATTTGCAGTGCTTCACTGACCTTGGTGCTGGTGGCGACCACAGTATCCGCCGGACGGATCAACTCGTTGATGCGCATATGACGAAGGGTGTGCCGCAAGCGTTCGTCTCGTTCGCGTACTAAGGTCACCTCGTACATCGCGACTTCGGCCAACATTCGTGACACAAAATACGCAATGACACTGGCCACAATTAACGGCAAGACCAGCTCATAGCTAAGCGTCATTTCAAACAGCATCAAAATCGCCATTAAGGGCGCGCTGGTGGCGGCGCCTAAAAAAGCACCCATACCCACCAAGATATAAATATTAGGTTGAATGCCGAGCTCGGGAAACAAGCCATGCATAAGCTGCCCAAAGAGCGCCCCAAAGGCCGCCCCCACGACTAAGGCAGGGGTAAAGACCCCGCCGATGGCACCCGAGCCAACGGTGAGCACCGTAGCCAGAACCTTGGCAAACAGCATGGATAAGATCACATACCACGGCCAGCTTTCGTGCAACAGGCCCCATACAATACTGAAGCCATTGCCGGCTACATCGGGCACAG
>DWUQ01000139.1 GCA_019120675.1 Candidatus Paenalcaligenes intestinipullorum
ATGATAGTGGGCATTACGCCTGTGAAAGTAGGTCATCGTCAGGCTCTTACACTAAAAAGCCCCGCTTCAAGACTGAAGCGGGGCTTTTTTTCGTCTGCGCCAAAGACCGCTTCCAAGAACGTGTGCAACGAGAGGGACTGAGCTAACGCCGCTTACTCTTCGAGTAAAATAGGATAGCGAATCAAAAGAGCATCCTAATAGGGGCTTATTTTCTTTAATATAGAAGAGGGCTCTAATGCAAAGAACGATCCGGGGTGATCTTCAATGTTTTACAAGCTTTCTGCTTCGTTTTATAATTCTATTTAAAGCTCTCTGCAGCGCCGCTTTAGCTCAGTTGGTAGAGCAGTTCATTCGTAATGAAAAGGTCACCAGTTCGAATCCGGTAAGCGGCACCATAGTGAGCAAGCACTTACGCCAACCTTTTTGGGTTGGCGTTTTTGTTTGCACAAGTCTGAGAAATAGAATGATGTTAAATAAAGTTTATTGCGTATAAATAATAGATAAATTAGCTTTATGGGTGTAAATGGCCGATACTAACTAGGCACTAATTTTGGTGTGTCTTAGTAGGTGGTTCATGTCTGGTTATTTAACACGTTCGCAAACGGTATCAATCCGTGGTGCTTTGCCTTTAAGCCTTACTTTACTTAAAGACAATCAGCAGTTTTATGATCCTTTAGGCCAAGCGCAGGCCTTGGGCGTGTGCTCCGCGTCGTGGCCTTTGTTTGGCTTGTTGTGGCCCTCGAGTATCCGGCTAGCGCAAAAAATTGCCCAGCGCAAACTCTGCAAAACGGAACGTATTTTAGAGTTAGGTTGTGGTTTAGGTTTAGCCAGTCTCGTGGCACATCGTCAAGGCCGCAATATTACAGCCAGTGATCGTCATCCGCTCGCACAAAAGTTTTTACTTAAAAACACTCAAGCCAACCAGCTACCGCCCATTCCCTACAAGTACGCTCAATGGGGACAGCCGTGTTACGCGCACATTGCAACGGAGCAAGGTCTACGGCCTTTGCAAAGCCAGTTCGATTTAATCATGGCGAGTGACGTCCTGTATGAGCGCAGCATGGCACAAGAGCTGGCGCACTATGTGCATCAACATGCAAAGCCGGTAGCTGAGGTCTGGGTGATTGACCCCAATCGTGGTTATGCTGGTGCCTTTACCCGAGCCTTAGAACAGTATGGCTTTAGCATGCGAGAAAACCGCTTGCTGAGCCAAGATCGATTACCCAATGGGTATGGGCAGGTTGAGGTTTACAATGGCCGTTTTTTATCCTACCAGCGTGTATAGAATAGAGCCAATGCATGGCTGCAAAAGTCATGTCTTCAAAGCTATATTGTGGAGGACGATCCTAGAATGTGTTTGAGGTCTGCGTTGCCTCTGAGCCAAGCCTGATGTTTAAGGTGTAGTTTTGGTTTAGCTTTGAAGCAGTTTTAACGATGTTCAAGCAAATAGACCATCACGGTAGGTAATAAAGCCCTGATCGAAAAATGGCTATATAAGGGTTTAGACTAAAGTTTTAGTAAAATCGCAGCTTTTGTCTTTGTGCTTCCTACTATGCCTCTTTCCAGCTCTAGTTCTACTTCTGCTAAAGGTTTGCACCTAAATGGTGCCCAAGCGCTGCTCATTGTAGGGGGCGGGGTTTTTTTGGCGGTTAGTCTATTAGTGGGACTGATGCATTATTCGGGCCAGCCATTGATTATGGCATCGTTTGGGGCGAGTGGGGTGCTGCTGTTTGGGTACCGTCAAGGCCCTTTTTCGCAAGCGCGCAATGTGATTGGCGGTCATCTGATTGCGGCATTAGTGGGGCTAATGTGCTTACATTTGATTGGTGATTATTGGTGGTCGATGGCCTTGTCCTGTTCCATCGCCACCACCGCAATGATTGCGACCCGCACTATGCATCCTCCCGCAGGCGGTACACCTGTATTGGTGTTTTTAGCTAATAGCCCTTGGTCATTCTTGTTTACCCCCACCTTAGTGGGGGCAGTTAGCTTGGTGCTGATTGCTAAGCTTTTTTGGTGGCTATTGCTTCGAGAGTGGCCGCGTCGCGAGTGAGTGCCGCATGTTTCCATGCTAACCGCGAGGCCTAAGCCCTGCACTAAAAGGCTTGGCTTTAGCTCCGTGTTGCGAGGTCAATGCCTTGTGTAGCGATCTCAGCTAAACGCTGAATTTGCTCTGGGCTAATGGTGTAAGGCGGCATGAAGTACACCACATTACCTAAGGGGCGAATGAGTGCCCCTTGGCTCAGAGAGTATTCATAAATACGTAGGCCTCGCCGCTCTCGCCAGTCGAATGGTGTTTTGGTGGCTTTGTCTTGCACCAACTCAATGGCGAGAATCATACCTGTTTGCCGCACTTCGGCCACATGGGGATGCTCACTTAAGTGTGACGTGCTATCGGCTAAACACTGGGCTAAACGCTGATTGTCCGTGAGTACGGTACTTTCTGTGAGTAACTCTAGTGAGGCTAAGGCAGCGGTACATGCCAGTGGGTTGCCGGTATAGGTATGCGAATGCAAGAAAGCATTGAGTTTGGTGTAATCGTCGTAAAAGGCTTCATACACCGTATCCGTAGTCAGCACGGCCGCCAAAGGCAAATAGCCGCTCGTTAGGCCTTTGGATAGCACCATAAAATCAGGTGTAATCTCTGCTTGGTTGCAGGCAAATAATGTACCCGTACGGCCCATGCCGACTGCGATTTCATCCACAATCAGATGCACCCCATAACGATCGCAGGCGTCGCGAAGTAGACGTAAATATACCGGATGATACATGCGCATGCCGGCGGCACATTGTACCAAAGGCTCTAAAATGACTGCAGCCAGCTCATGGTGGTGCTCAGCTAAGGTGGCCTCCATCTGCTCAAACATCCGTCGGCTATGCGCTTCCCAACTGCTGTCCTCGTCTCGGTAGTAGCAGTCCGGACTGTCGACTTTAATGCAGTCAAACAGCAGGGCTTCGTAGGTTTGGGTATAAAGGGCGATGTCACTCACCGACATGGTACCCACGGTTTCACCATGGTAGCCTTGCGTGATGGTGGCAAAACGCTTTTTCTTGGCTTGTCCCATATTGCGCCAATAATGCAGGCTCATTTTCAAAGCGACTTCAATACTGGACGAGCCATTGTCCGCGTAGAACACACGGTTCAACCCCTCAGGACTCAGGGCCACCAAACGCTCTGACAACTCAATCACAGGCTGGTGGCTAAAACCCGCCAGCATCACGTGCTCTAATTGATCCAGCTGTTGTTTGATGCGTTCGTTAATATACGGGTGGCAATGCCCAAACAGCGTGCTCCACCAAGAGCTAATTGCATCCAAATACCGATTGCCATCAAAGTCCTCCAGCCAAACGCCTTCTGCGCGACGAATAGGAATCAGTGGCAGTTGCTCATGATCTTTCATTTGCGTGCAGGGATGCCACAGCACATTGAGATCACGTTGCATCCAGTGTTGATTAAAACTCATGATGAAGTAGTAGAGAGTAAAGACTGAAGAGAAAGATAGGGCGCGACCTGTTCGGGTCGGGCAAGGTCGAGATAAGGCACCACGCCTAAGCAGGGCGCAGCAATATGTGTGGTTAAGTACTGTACATTTTGCTGGCTAACCTTGTTTTCAGGCGCTAAGTAATTAGCCACCCAGCCTGCTAAAGCTAAGCCGTGCTGTTGAATGCTTTCAACGGTTAGTAGCGCATGATTAATGCAACCCAAGCGTATGCCCACTACTAGAATGACAGGTAGATTGAGCTGTTGGGCTAAATCAGATAAGCGCTCTAGCTCTGTTAAGGGCACCATCCAGCCGCCGGCACCTTCTACGATAGTTAAATCGGCGCGGCGAGCTAATATATTTTGGATAGTGGGTAATAGGCGTGACACACTCAGGTCTACGCCGGCTTGTTGTGCGGCAATATGTGGGGCGATCGCCGGAGCAAGGGCCACGGGGTTGACCTCGTCATAACACAATTTTTTGGTGCATTGAGCTAACAAGGCTAGAGCGTCGTCATTACGTAAGCCCTCGGGGGAAGGTGCGCTACCTGAGGCCACAGGCTTACACGCAGCCGTCCTCAAATCTTGCTGCTTCGCGGCATACAACAAGGCGGCGGCGATCGTAGTTTTACCGATTTCCGTATCGGTACCGGTGACAAAAAAAGCAAAAGACAAACTATTTATCCATGTTTGGGTTGAGCAACCACATACAAAATCTCCCAGCTTAAGGGCAACCCTCGGGGCTGCCGAAGGGGTTCGTAGGCGGCTTCGAGTTTGGCTAAGCGACTGCGAGCGTGTAGACCCGGTGGCAGTGAGTGTTTGACATGGCCAACCCCCAAGGCTTTAAACTCTCGCAATAGCGCATATAAATTCGGATAAAAACAAACATGCTGGGCTGCGTGTAAAGTGAGCACTTCAAACCCCTGTTGCATCAAGGCTGTGCGATAGGCTTCTGCATCACGAAACGTGTTGATGGGCGCAGGCTGCTTGGCGTCTGCCCACACTGTAGCCAGCTCGTTTAAACTGCCTTCAAGTACTGTAGAAAAAGCGAAGACACCCTGAGCGCGTAAGCTGTGGTGCACACTACGCATAACATGACTTAAATGATCCGACCATTGTACTGCGAGGTTGCTAAAGATCAGATCAATGCTGTGTGGAGCAAAAGGTAAATGCTCTAAATCCGCTTGGATGCAATTCTCAACACGTTGTAACTGCCGCGCACGCTGCAGCATGCCCACGGCTAAGTCCACCGCAT
>DWUQ01000140.1 GCA_019120675.1 Candidatus Paenalcaligenes intestinipullorum
GGTTTCCAGCTCAGGGTGCATGGCTCCCGCATTTAAACGAGAAATATCCAGTAGCCCTTCTAATAACTCCTCGGCGGTACGCAAGGCGGTATCGACACGTTCAGCCAAGCGTGGCATTTCAACAGGGGAGCTGCTTTCTCGCAAAGCCGAAGCAAATAAGCGTGCGGCATTAATCGGCTGCAGCACATCATGACTGACTGCCGTTAAAAACTGCGAACGGGTTTCTTGGGCACGCTCGGCTTCTTGGGTGCGCTCGGCCACGCGCTGTTCAAGCGTTTCGTTGATGTTGCGCAACTCTTTTTCTACGCGCTTAAATTCGGTGACGTCACTGTAGCTGGTTACGTAGCCTCCGCCCGGCAGCGGTCGACCTCGTAGCTCCAGGACGTGTTGATCATTGAGCACGCGCTGTGTGACATACGAAGAGCCTTCGCGCATAAACTGAATACGGCGCTCCACAGCGTCTTGGATAGCGTGGGGATCTAGGTCTTTGATGCGACCCAGCTCGGCGTTGTAACGCAATAAATCTGCGACAGGTCGCCCCACATACAACATGCCAGGCGGGTAAGCAAACAACTGTTGGTAGCTTTGATTCCACGCCACCAACCGCATATCCGCATCCACCACACTCACCCCATGATCAATATTTTCTAAGGTCGCCAGCAAGATATCGCGGTTAAAACGCAGGGCTTGCCCCGCCTCATCCAGCACCGCCACAATCGCAGCCACTTCCAGACCCGAACCGCGTAACGCACTGGTGATCACCAATCGAGCGGATGCCGCCCCTACCGCCGCCGCCAACAGCAACTCGGTAAAATGCACCCACACACTGTCCGCCCGAGCGTGCAGGTCGAGATCTTGATTCATCTGCTGAGCTTGTTCAGCAAAAGCGCGCTGAGCGGTTTTTTCACCGACAATGCTACCGGCCACGACTAAGAGGTCTTGGATACGCAAGTCCCCATACAGATCGGCACTGGGTAAGCGATATTGATCGTAGGGATTTAAAAAGGCTTCGGCACGTAAGCGCTCGCCTAAACCTGGACGCTGATAAATCGACACCCAGAAAAAAGCAATCATATTTGCTAATAACGACCAAAAGGTGCCATGAGTAAGCGGATCCCCCAGCGCCAAGCCGAAAAGCTGGTAAGGACGCAACCAGCTAATGCCCCACGGGCCATTGCTCAGCCAAGCGTTATTGATGAGGCCGGCCTCGGTAAGTGTCGGTAAAAACAAGGTGTACACCCATAGCCCAAAGCCAAGCAGTAGGCCCAACTCTACCCCTTGTCGGCTGGCTCCGCGCCAATACAAGCCACCAATCAGCCCCGGCGCGAACTGCGCAACAGCGACAAACGCCATCAACCCATAGGCCGCCAAGGCAGTGTCGGTACCGCTCATGGCGTAGTACAAATAGGCGGCTCCTGCTACGGCCATAATTGCGAGACGACGCACCCACAATACGGTCGAAGCCAGGCTGGCCTTGTCGGGTTGCACGCCCCCATGCCGGCGTAAGAGTAATGGCATGACTAAATCATTACTCACCATTGTCGACAGAGCTACGCTGGTAACAATCACCATCCCCGTGGCTGCCGAGAACCCCCCGATATACACCATCAGAGCCAAACCAAGCTGATTTTCGGCTAAAGGCAGCGCCAGTACTAAGGTATCGGCCTCGATCCCCACATCGGCGCCAAACAAGGCCACACCAGCGGCTGCAATGGGCAACACCATCACACTTACGATGGCCAAATAACCGCCAAACCACCACCGCGCACGGCGAACATCGTGGGTATCGCCGCACTCCACAACGGCCACGTGAAACTGACGAGGCAAACAAATAATGGCCGTAAAAGCCAATAACGTCTGCCCGACAAAACCAACCGGGGTGGCGTTCATAAATAAGGTGTTCACGGCTCCCGTCATATTGATAGGCTGATCTTGAAACCAAAACACCGCAAACAGCCCCACCGCCACCAACGCGAGCAGTTTCACAATCGACTCAAAAGCCACCGCAAGCATTAAGCCAGGCCGGTGCTCGGTGGCATCCACTTGGCGGGTGCCAAATAAAATCGCAAACAAAGCCATACCCACCGCCACATACAGCGCTGGATCACCGAATAAAGTCGTATGAATGCTGGTGCCCGCGAGCACACGCAGGCTTAGGGCGACCGCCTTGTATTGCAGCGCTAAATAGGGAACGGCCGCCAACACAGCGATCATCGCCACCCAAGCCGCTAAGCGTTGCGAACGCCCATAGCGACTGGCCATAAAGTCAGCAATGGAGACGGTGTTTTGATTTTGTGAGATGGTGGCGAGCCGATCTAAAATACGCCAACCCACGATAAACATGAGCAGTGGCCCCAAGTAGATCGGCAAAAAGCCTATGCCATAACGTACTGCGGAGCCCACCGCCCCGTAAAACGTCCATGAGGAGCAATACACCGCCAACGCTAGGCTGTAGACTAAGGGGCGCAGCCAAGGACGCTGCGGATATAACGGGTAACGATCCCCCAGCCACGCAATCGCAAACAAGATGGCCGCATACAGTATTGAGGCTAAAATCACCCAAGCGGGCATCATAGCGAAGCTCTCCAACAGGTGTCCTACGCGGTGGCATTTGGCGGGTAGGATCAGTTATGATCAATCTAATTTTAACAGGAGAAACCATGCCGATTTTAAACATTGGTCTCATTGAAGGCCGCACCCCCGAGCAAAAAGAAGCCCTGATCAAAGAAGTTACCGAGGCGTGTGTACGCGCTTTGGATGTCGCTCCTGATACGGTGCGGATTATTTTGCAGGACATTGCCACCCAAGACTTCGGTGTGGCGGGCGAGTCCGTCAAAACCAAACGCGAACGCTTAGCCAAATAAGCGGCATCGACCTCAAAGGGCAAGCTCGCTTGCCCTTTTTTTGTACCCACGTACGGTAGCAGGCGTCACCTGAGCTCTTCGCTGCGACTTTGGTCGCGCATGGCGGTATTCACGAGGAAGTACGCCATAATAAGACAAACACCAGAGGGGACAACGTATGGACACGCCTTACAGCACCATTTCCGCCAGCTCGTGGGTCGAGGATGGTAGCGCACAAAGCCTAAGCACGCCGCTACAAAATTTATTGACCCAAGGCCCTATTGTTTGCAGCGCCAACACTTCGCTGGTAGAGGCCGTGCAGCTGATGCACACCCATAATATTAGCAGCGTAGCGATTACCGACCCCAACCATACCTTAGAGGGGATTTTTACCCTACGCGATCTGCGTCGTGTGTTTGCCGACGCCAGTATTAAGCGCACCGAACCAGTTGGGCAGTTTATGACGGAGGCCCCTTTTTCTCTGAGCCCTCTCAGCACCGCCTTTGAAGCCGCCTTGTTGATGACGCGTTATCATATCGGCCATGTTTGCATTGTGGAAGACGAGAAGCTGCTCGGGGTATTGTCTGAGCGTGACTTATTTTCCTTACAACGCGTGGATTTAGTACGGCTATCGCGAGCTCTACGCTATGCAGAAAGCCTCGAAGAGCTGCAAGCGCTGCGTCAGCATATCGCGCCACTGGTCAGCAACATGCTCGTTAATGGCGTCAATGCGCCTCAAGTAACCGGCTTGATCACCCAACTCAACGACCACACTACCACTCGTGTGATCGAGCTGAACATCAATGCGTGGACGGAGCCTTTACCGGAGTTCTGCTGGTTGGCTTTTGGTAGCGAAGGCCGACACGAGCAGAGCATCCTGACCGACCAAGACAACGGGATTTTGTTCTACCCTGCTAACACCCAAGACCCCGAAGCGTGTCGGCAACGCTTGCTCCCTTTGGCGCACCGCATTAATCACGATTTAGATGCGTGTGGCTTGGTTCTTTGTCCCGGCAACATTATGGCCAGCAATCCAGAGCTCTGCCGATCCGAACACGAGTGGCAGCAACTTTTTAGTCGAATCATTCACAGCCCTGATCCCAACAATATTCTAAAAGCCAGTATTTATTTTGATGTGCGCGGTGTCTGGGGGAATTGTGAAGGCTTGGCGCGTTTACTGCCTACGATGCTTCGCACCATACACGATCACCCGCCCTTTGAGCGCTTGATGGCGACCAACGCCCTCAGCTATCGCTTACCCTTTACTAACCCCTTAGCCCTGCTTGGCTCATGGCTCGGGTTACACCAGACTACCTTAGACTTAAAAGCCCAGGCCCTGACCCCCTTTGTGGACGCTGCCCGTATTTTGGCGCTGTCTCATAATATTGAGGCGGCCTCCACACTGGAGCGATTACGCTTGCTGCATGAAAAAAAGCTCTGGAGTGATGCGGACTATGAAGCCCTGCAGCATGCGTACAGTTATATTCAGCGTCTACGCCTCAGCTTGCACAGCGAGCAATTCCAGGCGGGGCAACCACTGAGCAACCAATTGGATTTAGTGAGCTTAAATCCGCTAGAGCGCCGCATTTTAAGGGCTTCCGTACGCCAAGTGTATCGTCTGCTACAAAGCGTTCGCTTTAAATATCAACTCTAAACCACTCGCTACCTAGGTGCTACCCTTAACCCTAAAGGTGTATTTACGAAGCGATGCAAAACGTATTAAAACGATAGAAGATTCGTTGCAATTACAATTTGGCCCTTATCGGCCGTGGCTATTACTGACAAAAACATGTGCGCTTAGGCCGCTTTTTTAGCGCTTGCTTTTAGCCCACAACCAGGAGGCACTATGGAGCACACCACTCTAAATTTTGATCAATACCCTCAGCAACCCCACGGCGGAACGCTGATTAACCAAGTCGTTCCCGAACATCTCGTAGACAGCGAGACCGAGCGTGCGCGTGGCTTACTGTCTATTCGTGTTGACCTTGAGGCCGCCATCACTATCGAGATGATTGCTACGGGTGTGCTGTCCCCCAACAAGGGCTTTATGAACGAGGCCGATTACAAGTCGGTGCTTAAAGAGGGTCGTTTAAGCAGCGGTGTGGTCTGGCCCGTACCGCTGAGCTTTGCCCCCATTGGCGAGCGCAACAGTCAAATTATTGCCCAACTAAAAGTCGGTGATGAGGTGGCGCTGACCAATAGCGATAATTTACCCGTCGCCATTCTCAGCATTGAGGATATTTTTGCCTACGACAAAGAGCAGCGCGCCCAGCAGCTGTTTGGCACCACCGACCGCAACCACCCAGGGGTAGACTCCATTCACCGCCGTATGGGCGATGTGGCGCTTGGCGGTACCTTGCATCTGCTACACCGTGTGGATTGGGGCCCCTTTGAAAAGCTACGCCGCGAGCCAGTCGACACGTGGCGCATGTTCTATGAAGAGAAAAAATACCGCTCTGTAGCGGGCTTTATTACCGGTGCCAACCCCTTGCACCGCGGTCATGAGCACATTCACCGTAATGCTCTCGAAGAAGTGGATGCGGTTTTGTTGCAACCCTTGGTCGAAATGGCTAAGCGGGAGTACGTCCGTCACGAGTACCGCATGTTGGCGTATCGCAATGTGCTGGAAACTTATTATCCCAAAGACCGCGCCATTCTGTCGCCTTTGCGGGTAACTTATATTTTTGCAGGCCCTCGTGAAACGGTTCTGCACGCGTTAATTATGAAAAACTACGGGTGTACGCACGCCCTGATTGGGCGCGACCACGCGGGCATTGGCAGCTTCTACGATAAATACGCCAGCCACAGCATTTTCGATCAGTTTACGCCCAAAGAACTCGGCATTGATGTACGTTTGTTCCATGAGGTGTTTTACTGCACCCGATGCGCCAGCCACGCCAGCACGCAAACGTGCCCGCACGACGAGCGTTATCGTTTAAACATCTCCGGTACTGGCATTCGTGAAATGCTGCGCCATGGCATTATGCCGCCCAAAGAGGTGGTTCGTCCCGAGTCCGCTTTGGCCGCGATGCAAGGTATTCAGCCCAAAGGCGTGGACACCAATGCTGCCGGCACCCTTCCCGTCGCTAAGGTTATCCAAAGCATGTTCCCGTTTTATATGGAATACAGCCGCTTGGGTGGCGTGAAGCGCAAGCAGCCGTTAAAGGCCGAGGAGCTCACTGCTCGCGATCTAGAAATTGCCAGCCACGATGCGCGTACGCATTCTACGGACATCTACCACGGTGTATACGAGGAATACCACTCGGTGGTGGATCATAACCGCCACCTACAGCCTGCTTGGCTGGAGGACGCTCGCCGCGCCATGTTTAGTCAGCAAGAGCGCATTATTAGCGATCTGCAAGAAAAGCTCGACCAAGCACCCGCCGAAGCCTCTGACGAATTTATGTATCAAGATCGCTTGGAAGTGGAAAAAGAGCTGCAATCTGCGCAGCACTTGCTGGAGGAAATCCCCTGCACCATCAGCGACGAGAAGCTGGCCAGTCGCACATGGAATGCTCTGCCCTATAAGCGTTATTTAGGCGCCGACAACGACTAGGGTTTGCAGCCCCTTATCGAAATGCCTCCCCGACTAGGGGGCTCTGACTACCCTTCCGAGGCGCTTGACTCGGGAGGGTTTTCTTTTTCCCCTAAGCGGCCATATCAATTTGCCGATCCCGCCCAGCTAACCCACCACAGACCGCCATCAGTATGGATAATACCGCCCCAGCCATGAGGATTGTGTCCCACTGCACCCAAGTACCTTGGATCTTGCCCACCAGCCATGGTCCGAGTGCCGCAAACATATAGCCTACTGCCTGTGCCATACCGGATAAAGCCGCCGATTGTTGAATGCTGACCACACGTAAGCCCATAAACGTAAAGGCCGTAATCAAAATGCCTCCGCAGGCCGCGCCAAAGATAAACATCCAGAAGCTTGCCCATTGCGGCCACCACAACAGCCCCAGCAGCGATCCGCCCATACTTAAGGCCATAATCATGGCAATACCAACTTGGTCTTTGAAACGTGCGATGATCGCCCCCATGACTAAGCCGGGCACCGCGGTCGCAAACTGCATAATACCGTGTACCGTTCCCGCTTCGGCAGCACCAATGCCTTGTTCAGCCAAAATTGTGGGCAACCATGCTCCTACGGCATAGTACAAGGTGGAGTTAATCCCCATAAAAATCGTCACTTGCCACGCAATACTAAAACGCCAAGCGGCGATTTTTTCTTTTGGAGCACTCGTGTTCGCTTGGGCAGCGCTGCGGTTCGCAGCCGTTTGATTTTGAGCTAACCGACGCTGCTGCCTTTGCTGCAAGGTATGAAAGAGCGCCGCCATGACCGCCACCCAAATCACGGAAAATAACGCCCAGCGCCATGACCACCAATGACTAAGCGGCACCACAGTAGCCGAAGCCAGCGCAGCACCAATACCCATCGCAATGGCTGCAAAGCCCGTTAACAGCGGAATTTTTTGTGGGAAATCACGCTTTACCAAACTGGGCAACAACACATTACCAATGGCAATCCCTGCTGCGGCCACGGCTGTACCCAAATACAACCCGCTGGCACTCGGCACGAGGCGTAAACTCACGCCAACAATAATTAACCCAATCCCTAGGCCCACCGTACGGCCATAGCCAAGCGTTAAAGCCATTCGCGGCACCAACGGCGAGACACTGCCCAACAGCACCAATGGCACCGTCATGAGTAGCCCCGCTTGCGCAGAGGTCAGCATATAGCTGGCTTGAATTTGATCCAGCACCGGAGGAAAACCAGTTATGGGTGCCCGTAAATTACCCGCTAAAAATAACAGCGCTAATAAATTAATCCACAACACTCGATTTGGAGGGTTGGCGGCAGCGTAGGCCATAGACGGCTCATTCAGAATAAAAGTTGAACACTAAAGGATAAACTAAGCTTAGCGGTCAACGCCAAGGCAAAATTTAGGTAAAATGCCCATTTATCCCTAAAAACGGTCAAATGCATCCTTCTATGCAGCTTTCTGAATTATTAGTGCGCTACGCTCAGCAATCTGGTGAAATGCCAGTGGTCGGTATGCGCGCAACGCTTCAAGAAAGCCGCAGCGAGCTGGCATCGCATAGCCATACGCGTGGTCAATTGATGCTGATCATACGTGGCAATGTGATTGGTTATGCCAAACAGGCGATGTGGGTCTTAGCACCCGGCCAAGCCTTATGGATTCCACCTCTGGTTCCTCATCGTATACGCGCCAGCGCTCACTCCCAAATTTGCTATGTGTTTGTGAACGATGCCCTCTCCATGTTGCCCAGCCAATGTGCGTTGCTAAATATCCGACCTCTCACACGTGAGCTGATGCTGGACATGGCCGAGCTTCCCGTTCATTATGATCTGGATAGCCCACAAGCTCGCAAGGCACAGGTGTTGTTGGAGGAGCTTGCCGTCACGCCCATTAGCCGAGG
>DWUQ01000014.1 GCA_019120675.1 Candidatus Paenalcaligenes intestinipullorum
GTAGGTTGTAGAGGCTTGATACGCTGCTATTAATTCGAATGCCGTCAATGAGCACCAATGTATGCTTACTTTCATTGCCGCGAATAAAGATAGAGGTTTGAGTTTGCGGCCCACCATTATTACTAATTTGAATTCCCGGCACCCGCGACAACAACTCCGCCACACTGCTTTGCACCGCGCGGGCAAGGGTATCTTGATCAATCACACTGACGTCACCCACGACTTCGCTTTTAAGTTGAGCGATGCGGCTGGGGGTAACGACGATGGGTTCCAGCTCTGGAGAGGTGGTAGGTTGCGCGGCGACGGCAAGGGGAATAAAACAGGCCAGCACGGCCAAGGCGCGCGGATGGAGAGTAAACGACATGAATAAATCCTGAATGGCACGCGACCCCGCATGCCGATAAACAAAACTGGCTGCTGAGCACAGCAACCAAAAACCAGGTGGCGTAAAGGGTCAGTGTCGGGCTTCCATAAGAATATGGGTACCGTTGCGGGGGCAGCACTGTTTAGGCGATGATCGCCGTAGCTTTCCTGAAACGAGGGCCCAGAGACAAGTCTGGCTCGTTCACCACCAAAGTGTGGTGGTTGTGCACCTTTATGCGCACACAGAATTTAGCACGTCTGACACGCAAGGTTACAATGGCTAGTGTAAATTGTGGTTTTCTGGTGCTTTTTCCTTTTTT
This sequence comes from Candidatus Paenalcaligenes intestinipullorum, assembly GCA_019120675.1. GTDB lineage: Bacteria > Pseudomonadota > Gammaproteobacteria > Burkholderiales > Burkholderiaceae_B > Paenalcaligenes > Paenalcaligenes intestinipullorum. The sequence goes on from DWUQ01000014.1 coordinate 684, forward strand.
TGCGCGGTCTTTGACGCAAACTAAGGCTTAAGTGTGTAAACCGATTGTTTGTGCTTTTATTCAGGAATTGCTCGTGTCCTATCCCGCTCAGCCTTACCCGCTTTCTTCTTATACGCGTGCCAGTGATTTTGTGCGCTTGTTGGCTCAAAAAATCGTCGTGCTGGACGGTGCGATGGGTACCATGATTCAGCAGTACAAGCTCACCGAGGAGCAGTTCCGTGGCGAGCGCTTTAAAGATCACCACAAAGATGTGCGCGGTGATAACGAGCTGTTATCCATCGTGCGGCCGGATATTATTGCGGACATTCACCGTCAATATTTAGAAGCCGGTGCGGATGTGATTAGCACCAATACTTTTGGTGCCACCGAAGTGGCGCAAGGTGATTATGAGCTCTATGGGATTGCGTACGAGTTGAATCTTGAGTCTGCCAAGATCGCACGCGAGGTCTGTGATGCCTTCAATCAGCAGCATGGCACGCAGCGTTTTGTGGCGGGAGTTGTCGGCCCACAGCCAAAAACCGCTTCCATTTCCCCCGATGTGAATGACCCCTCTGTGCGTAATATTACGTTTGAACAATTGCGCGATGCCTACACCGAGCAAATGCAGGGTTTGATTGATGGCGGTGTGGACATTATTTTAATCGAGACAATCTTCGATACGCTGAATGCTAAGGCCGCGATTTTTGCGCTAGAAACAATTTTTGAAGAGCAGGGCATTCGTTTGCCGGTCATGGTGTCGGGTACGGTGACGGATGCGTCGGGGCGTATTTTGTCTGGGCAGACTGTCGAGGCTTTCTGGAATTCGGTGCGTCATGCCCGTCCAGTGACCATTGGCTTGAACTGTGCATTGGGCGCAGCGCTCATGCGCCCCTATGTGGCCGAGCTCGCCAAAATCTGCGACAGCTACCTGTGTGTGTACCCCAACGCGGGCTTGCCCAATCCGATGGCGGAAACGGGCTTTGATGAGACCCCCGATATCACGTCCAGCTTGCTGCACGAATTTGCCCAATCGGGCTTAGTCAATATGGTGGGGGGCTGCTGCGGCACCACACCTGAGCACATTCAAGCCATTGTTAATGTGGTTAAAGATTTACCCATTCGACAGGTGCCAAGCATTCCGGTAAAAACCCGTCTTTCGGGTTTGGAGGCGCTGAATTTTGACGAAGACACACTGTTTATTAACGTCGGTGAGCGCACCAACGTCACCGGCAGCAAGGCCTTTTTACGTTTAATTCGCGAAGAGCAGTTCGAGGAGGCCTTGTCGGTGGCGCGTCAGCAAGTGGAAAACGGCGCGCAAATCATCGACATCAATATGGATGAGGCCATGCTGGATTCCGTTGCCAGCATGCGTAAATTCTTAAACCTGATTGCCTCCGAGCCGGATATTTCTCGCGTGCCCATTATGGTGGATAGTTCAAAGTGGGAGGTGCTGGAAACCGGCTTGCGCTGCATTCAAGGCAAGGCTGTGGTGAACTCCATTTCCCTTAAAGAGGGTGAGGAAGAGTTTCTAAAACACGCGCGTTTGTGCCGCAAATACGGCGCGGCAGCGGTGGTGATGGCCTTTGATGAAACTGGGCAGGCCGATAATCTAGAGCGCCGCAAGGAGATCTGTGCTCGCGCGTACAACATTCTCGTGAACGAGGTCGGCTTTCCGCCTGAAGATATTATTTTTGACCCGAACGTCTTTGCGGTGGCTACCGGTATCGAAGAGCACAATAACTACGCCTTAGACTTTATTAAAGGCGTGCAGTGGATTCGGGAAAACCTTCCTCATGCACGGTTGTCCGGTGGGATCTCCAACGTGAGTTTTTCCTTCCGTGGTAATGAAGCCATGCGTGAAGCCATTCACACGGTGTTTTTGTACTACGCCATTCGTGAAGGCCTGACCATGGGGATCGTCAATGCGGGGCAGCTGGGTGTGTACGCGGATCTGGACCCTAAATTGCGTGATTTGGTTGAGGACGTCATCCTCAACCGCGAGCCCCCCGTAGGGAAAACCTATCCCAACGATGAGCGCAGCCCCACCGAGCGTTTGGTGGAGTTTGCGGACAGCGTCAAAGGCTCAGGCACCAAGCGCGAGGAGGACTTAACTTGGCGCGAAGGCACGGTACGTGAGCGTTTGGTACACGCCTTGGTGCATGGCATCACCACCTTTATTGTGGAAGACACTGAGGAGGTCCGCCAAGAAATCGCCGATCAAGGGGGGCGTCCCATTGAGGTGATCGAAGGGCCCTTAATGGACGGCATGAACGTGGTGGGCGATTTGTTCGGACAGGGCAAAATGTTCCTGCCCCAAGTGGTGAAGTCTGCCCGCGTTATGAAGCAAGCCGTATCGCATCTTGTGCCGTTTATCGAGGAAGAAAAGCGCCAAATCGAAGCCGCAGGGGGCGATGTACGCTCCAAAGGCAAGATGGTCATCGCAACCATCAAGGGCGATGTGCACGATATTGGTAAAAACATTGTGTCGGTGGTGTTGCAGTGCAATAACTTCGAAATCGAGAACATGGGTGTAATGGTGCCCTGTGCGCAGATTCTAGAGAAAGCCAAAGAGGTCAATGCCGATATGATTGGTTTGTCGGGGCTGATTACGCCCAGCCTTGAGGAAATGAGCTATGTGGCCTCTGAAATGCAGCGTGATCCGTATTTCCGTGACAAGCAAATCCCCCTACTCATTGGTGGTGCCACCACCAGTCGTGTGCACACGGCGGTCAAAATCGCGCCCAATTACGATGGTCCAGTGATTTACGTGCCGGATGCCAGCCGCTCGGTTGGGGTCGCCACGAACTTGATGTCTGATAATCGTGATGTGTACCTGAAGGAGGTCGCTGACGAATATGAGCTGGTGCGCACGCGTCACGCCAACCGCAAAGAAACACCGCTTATTAGTTTGGAGCAGGCACGCGCCGACGCGCCCGCCATTGATTGGGCGAACTACACGCCGCCGAAGCCAAAGTTCTTGGGCCGTCGTACCTTTATTAATTACGATTTGGCGGAAATCGCCAAATTTATCGACTGGACACCCTTTTTCCAAACATGGAGTCTATTTGGTCGCTACCCACGTATTCTAGATGACGAAGTGGTGGGCGAGCAGGCTCGTGAGCTGTTTGCTGAGGGCCAAGCCATGCTCAAGAAAATCATTGATGGACGCTGGTTGCAAGCCAATGGCGTAATTGCCTTTTACCCTGCTAATACGGTTAATGGTGAAGACATTGAGCTGTATACCGATGAAAGCCGTAGTGAGGTGCTGCTGACGTGGCGTAATTTACGTCAACAAACTGAAAAACGCGCTGGAGTCGACAGTAAGTCACTTGCTGACTACATCGCGCCCAAAGACAGTGGTGTCAAAGACTACATTGGGATGTTCGCCGTCACAGGGGGCTTAAATATTGAAAAACACTCCCAGCGCTTCCAAGAAGCAGGGGACGATTATTCCGATATTATGCTCAAAGCCCTAGCGGATCGTTTTGCGGAAGGCTTTGCCGAGTGCCTGCATGCACGGGTTCGTCGTGATTTATGGGGTTATATTCCGGATGAATCCCTGACGGACGATGAAATTATCGACGAGAAATACCAAGGTATTCGCCCAGCACCGGGCTACCCCGCTTGCCCAGAGCACACCGTCAAAAGCGACATGTTCCGTGTGATGCAGTGTGAGGACATCGACATGCACCTCACCGAAGGCGACGCCATGTACCCCGCCTCCAGTGTGTCGGGTTTTTATATTAGCCACCCTCAATCGCAATATTTCAATCTAGGCCATATTGGGCCGGATCAGCTGGAGGACTATATTCGTCGCTCTGGACGTGACGAAGACGACGTCCGCCGCAGCTTAGCCAGCGTGCTGCGCGCTTTATAGGCGGTGATGGGCATGAGCAAAGCAACGCCTTCACGACCCGGCTCTCAGGAAGCCGCAGCGTTGCGGCGCCAAGCGCTGGGGGATTTTCTGCGTAGCGCGCGTGCCCGCATCAGTCCGCAATCGGTGGGATTACCCATGGGGGTGCGCCGTCGCACACCGGGCTTGCGACGCGAAGAAGTCGCCCAGC
>DWUQ01000141.1 GCA_019120675.1 Candidatus Paenalcaligenes intestinipullorum
GAATCCTTCTTCCCCAGCCATCTACTTCGACATAGCGTTCGAACACTGCAAAGCTGTTGAGTCGTCCCCCAGGGGCTTCGGCCAACAGCTTTGTTTTTTATTAAGCCTCTCAAAGTCCTCTCCTCATGGCACAAGACCGTTTCAAGATTTTCACTGGCACTGCCAACCCTCGTTTGGCGGTAGATGTGGTTAATCACCTTGACATGTCCTTGGGTAAAATGACTGTCGGCCGATTCTCTGACGGCGAAGTCATGGTTGAAATCAACGAAAACGTCCGCGGTCGCGATGTGTTTGTGCTTCAGCCTACCTGTGCGCCCACCAATGACAATCTAATGGAAATTATGGTGATGGTGGATGCGCTGCGCCGCGCTTCTGCAGGTCGTATTACCGCCGCCATCCCTTATTTTGGTTATGCCCGCCAAGACCGTCGCCCACGTTCAGCACGGGTCTCTATTTCCGCTAAGGTTGTGGCCAACATGCTCCAAGTCGCTGGTGTACACCGTGTCATGACCATGGACTTGCACGCGGATCAGATTCAGGGTTTTTTCGATATCCCCGTCGATAACATCTACGCTTCTCCCATTTTGTTGGGCGACATCTGGCGCTGCAATTACAAAGACATGGTCGTCGTATCCCCTGATATCGGTGGGGTAGTGCGTGCGCGAGCGCTGGCCAAGCAGCTCGAAGCCGATTTAGCCATCATCGACAAGCGTCGGCCCCGTGCCAATGTGTCCGAGGTGATGAACCTGATCGGTGACGTCAAAGGCCGGACGTGCATCCTCATGGACGATATGGTCGATACTGCGGGCACCTTGTGTAAGGCCGCCGAGGCCCTCAAAGAGCGCGGCGCGATTGCAGTCTACGCTTATTGCACCCACCCCGTATTGTCGGGCGAAGCGGTTGAGCGTATTTCAAACTCTCAGCTCAACGAGTTGGTCGTCACCGACACCATTCCGTTATCGGCTGCGGCGCGTGAATGCGACAAAATCCGTCAGCTCTCTTGTGCATCGCTATTAGGCGAGACCATGCTACGTATTTCTAATGCAGAATCCGTCAGCTCTTTGTTTGTCGATTAAGTTTTCAGGCCTGCTGGTCGCGGCAGGCCTTTTTGTCGTGCTTGGTGTCAAGCACGAGTTTCGGTCATTAGACCATTTCGGAGTTTATTCATGAAATTTTCAGCTTCTACACGTGACGTACAGGGTTCGGGTGCGAGCCGCCGCCTGCGTCGTGCTGGCCAAGTTCCTGCCATTATCTACGGTGGCGACAAAGAGCCTCAAGTGATTGCTCTTGATCACAACCAGATCTATCACGATTTGCGCAAAGACGCTTTCCACTCCTCAATTTTGACAATTGATGTGGACGGCAAAGGCCAGCAAGTTTTATTGCGTGCTGTACAGTGGCACCCCTACAAGCAGCAAGTGTTGCACGTTGACTTCCAGCGTGTACGCGCTGGCGAAAAGATCACCACTCGCGTACCCCTCAACTACATCAACGGTGATGACTCACCTGCAGTGAAGTTGCACAGCCAAGTTATTAGCCACGTTGCGGTAGATTTAGAAATTACGTGCTTGCCCAAAGACTTGCCTGTCAGCATCGAAGTTGATTTGGCAAATCTCGAAGCGGGTATGAACTTCACTTTGGCACAGCTTGAGCTGCCCGCCGGTGTGGAGTACGTTGGTACCGAGGAAGACCCACTGTTAGCCGCTGCATTAGCCGTACGTGGTAGCGCCGCTGCAGACGAAGGCGAAGACGACGCTGAAGGCGAAGAAGCCGCCGCTGAGTAATCGCGCTTCTGTACCCGCTGTCGATCTTTAGTCAGGCGGGTTCGTTGAGCAAACAACCCCTGAGGGTCTCGTACCTTCAGGGGTTTGTTGTATACAGTGCAGTGTGCGGTGCAGGCTGTACAGAGTTAATAATGAGTGCCCATTATGGAACCAATACGCTTAGTGGTGGGGCTAGGAAACCCCGGTGCCAAATATGAACTGACCCGTCATAATGCTGGGTTTTGGTTGGCAGATCAGTTGGCCGATCAACTGGGCGCCAGCTTTACACTTGATAAAAACTTCAACGCTTGGGTCGCTAAAGCTCGCCATAAAAATGAAGTAATTATTATTGCTAAACCGACCACCTATATGAATCGTTCGGGGTAGGCGGTAGGGCCGTTGATGCGGTTTTTTAAATTCGCACCCGAACAGCTGCTGGTCTTGCACGACGAGCTGGACCTAATGCCCGGCCAAGTTCGTTTAAAATTGGGTGGAGGTCATGCGGGGCATAACGGCTTACGCGATATTCAACGAGTATTGGGTACCCCTGCCTATTGGCGCTTGCGTTTAGGCATCGGTCATCCTAGAACCCTAGGTTTACCGCATGACGTGGCGAATTTTGTATTGTCCATGCCCCAGAATGCCGAGCTTCAAGCCATCAATGAAATGCTCGATCGGTGCTATCATCAATTGCCGCGTTTGTTGGATGGCCAAGTGGAGGCGGTGACTATGGCTTTGCATACTGATCCACCCAAATAAAGCCAATCCTTTAGCGTTACCTTGTTCAAGCATGCCAAATTCTACACGTCCTATGACCTTTAGAGCCGAGCTCAAAGACTTTGCTCAGTTTCTGCGTGCCCCGAATTTTCGTCGTGTGCCACGAGCCAAGCCGCCTGTGTCGACGTCTGCGATTGCGGTGGATTGGTGGGGATGCTTTCGATTGGCACATGTATGGAAATGGGCCATTTGCTTGTGGGTGGTCAACATTTTTGTGCTGGCCCCTTTAGCCATGGCCGCGATGCAAAGCTCAGGAGCTGAGCATCGGTTGGATTTAACGCGCATTCCTTGGCTATTGGTCGTGTTCTGGGCCCCGCTGGTGGAGGAGTTGGTGTTTCGTTATGGACTACGACGACCCACACAAATACTTTGGCTGCTGCCTTTGGCCGCTTGGATGATGGTCAGCGGTCCGGGACAGCCGCTGGTGATGGTGTGTCTGGCATTGTTGTTGGGGCTTTTGCTAGCGCCACCCGCGTGGTTAAGTGCTCGTAAGCCTTCGCATTCTAGCGCTTCAGCGCCTGTTGTACACAACTGGTATTGGTTAATTGGTTTAGCACCTATGCCCTTGGCAGCAGGGCGGATCTATCGTCGTTACTTTAGTGTGGTGTTTTGGCTGTCAGCGGTCGCTTTTGCCGCGCTGCATTTATATAATTTTAACTTTGCCTCGGGCTCAGTCGGTTTGATGGTGGCACTGATGCTGGTCTTGCCGCAGTTTTGTACCGGCTTGGTGTTGGCATGGCTGCGCATACGACGCGGTATGGGCAGTGCGGTGTTGTTGCATGCGGTATTTAATGGTGGCCCTGTGCTCATTGTTTGGGTCATTTTGCAGCTGGTAGGCGAAGCGGCCTTAAAGGCATCGTAGACCACGGTTTTTATTTTTAGCTCTCACTTAGTTTAGGCTAGGGTGCGAGCCTATGTTTTTATATCAGGAACGTTATGTCTCTTCAATGTGGCATTGTCGGCTTACCTAACGTGGGTAAGTCTACGCTTTTTAATGCATTAACCAAAGCGGGCATCGCCGCTGAGAACTACCCCTTTTGCACCATCGAGCCTAATGTGGGCGTCGTCGAAGTGCCCGATGAGCGCCTTAATCCTCTAGCTGAAATTGTAAAACCTGAGCGTGTGCTGCCCGCAGTGGTTGAGTTTGTGGACATTGCTGGTTTAGTCGCTGGCGCGTCCGAAGGTGAAGGCTTAGGCAACCAGTTTTTAGGTAATATCCGCGAGACAGACGCCATCGTGCATGTGGTGCGCTGCTTTGAAGACGACAACGTGGTGCACGTCTCTGGTCAGGTCGACCCGATCTCGGACATTGAGGTGATCCATACCGAATTAGCCTTGGCTGACTTAGCCAGTGCCGAACGTGCCTTGCAGCGCCATGCTCGCTCCGCGCGCTCGGGCGACAAAGATTCCATTCGCTTGTGTGGTGCCCTCGAAAAAGTGATCGCTGCACTCAACAAAGGCGATGCAGTACGCAGTTTGGACTTTGATGAGGCCGAGCAAGAGGCCCTCAAACAATTCCACTTTATTACCGCCAAACCCACTATGTATGTGGCCAACGTCAAAGAAGACGGCTTTGACAACAACCCACATCTTGAAAAGGTTCAAGCCTACGCTGCTAAGGAAGGTTCCCCTGTCGTCGCCGTGTGTGCGGCAGTCGAAGCGGAAATTGCGCAGCTGGATGACGAGGACAAAGCTGTTTTCCTCGAAGATATGGGCATGACTGAGCCAGGCTTGAATCGTGTCATTCGGGCCGGTTATAAGCTCCTAGGCTTGCAGACGTACTTTACCGCTGGGGTGAAAGAAGTCCGTGCATGGACTGTGCCCGTGGGTGCTACAGCTCCCCAAGCAGCAGGTGTGATTCATACCGACTTTGAGCGGGGCTTTATTCGTGCGCAAACCATCGCCTACGAAGACTTCGTGCAATTCAAAGGCGAGCAAGGCGCTAAAGAAGCCGGCAAGATGCGTGCCGAAGGCAAAGACTACATCGTCAAAGACGGGGATGTGTTGAATTTCTTGTTTAATGTGTAAATAACTAACTCCGTTCATCTTGTTCGGAGAAGCACTAAAAAGCCCAGTAACTCAAAGTTTGGCTCTACAGCATTAGCAGGGGATGGCCGGTTTATACACACGATTAATCACGCCATCCTAACTGCAGTGCGCCTTGTCCCTTAGTTTGGGTTCCGGGCCGAGGGGCAAGGCGCTTTCTAAAACCGGTAATCCAGAGTTTAGTACCATAATGAAAGTAATTCGTGCTTTAGGCCTACAGCTTCATGTAGCCATTGCTGGGGCTTAAGCCTACCTCACTTAACAACCTAGTCTTTAGGGAGCCAACACACCGGCGCAGCCGTCGTATCGGGGTGCTCCGCCAGTTGCACAAACTTCATGGAGGCGCCGTCGTAGGCTTCGATGGTGCCGCTTTCAATATCAAACACCCAGCCGTGTAAGTTCAAACGAGCTTCGGACAACGCCAAGCGCACCGATGGGTGGGTCTGGATATTTGCTAACTGGGCAATGACATTTTCGCGCACCATCGACGCGATGCGCTCTTGCTCGTTGGCGTGCTCGCGGGCTTCGTTTACTAAACGTGCCGAATCCGCATAGCGTAACCAATGCTCCACCGCAGGCATATGGCCTAGGCATTGACAGGTGGCAATGGCAGTCATCGCCCCACAGTCAGAATGGCCGCAAATCACCACATCGCGTACGCCTAGCTTTGACACCGCGTACTCCACCGATGCTGTCACCCCGCCTGGCTCTGGCCCATACGAGGGCACGATATTTCCCGCATTGCGAATCACAAACAGCTCACCAGGCTCGCGCTGCGTGACCAGCTCGGGCACGATACGGCTGTCGGAGCAGGAAATAAATAGAGCGCGGGGATTTTGGTTGGTAGCGAGATTTTTGAAAAGATTCTCGCGTTGTGGATAGGCTTCTTTTTGAAATTTTAAAAAGCCTTCGATTATTGCTTTCATCTGAGGTCCTTGGACTACTGCTTCAAAGCAGGCTGACGCCATGCGTGGCGAGCCTTGCTCACATAACTTAGCTTTGTGTAAGAGAAGTATGGGGTTATATTGTCGATGAGTTACGCAAATTAAACAGACGTAACCCTGATTGGAATGTGGTCACTGAAAGGGCGATTTTTAACTAGAAAAAGGAATTATATGCGGAAAAAAGTTCAGCGTCTGGCTTTAAGTGTAGCAGTAGCCTCCATGGCCTTAAGCCCCTTAGCGCAAGCGTGTACCGCTTTGCTTTACAACGACAAGCAGGGCAACAGCTACGTAGGCCGCACCTTAGAGCTGCCCATGGAGCTGCCGTATTACTTGGCGTACTCCCCAGTGGGCACCAGTTTTGGTTCTGAGGCCGATCATCATCACCCGTTAACTTTTACAGCTAAATACGACTTTGTATCCATTGGTCTGCCCGATTTTAGTGTTAAAGATCTAAAAGTCATTGATGGTATTAACGACCAAGGCTTGGCTTTTAGCTTGTTGGCCTTTCCAGCCACCAAAGGGCCCATCGATAGCGCCAACAAAACCCAAGCTGTACTGGCTGCGATTGATCTAGGTGCATGGAGCCTTGCGCAATTTGCCACTGTTGCAGAAGTGAAAAAAGCCCTAGAGACTCAGCCCACTCAAGTCACCGAGCTGCTGCCATTTGATGTGCTGGACACACCGTTTCACTATATTTTGCACGATGCCACCGGGGCCTCCATTGTGATCGAATACGCGGATGGCCAGCAAAATGTCTACGATAACCCTATCGGCGTCATGACCAACGGTCCAGAGTTCCCCTGGCATCTAAAAAACTTGGACAACTACACCTTTTTAAATAATAAAGACGTGTCCACCTCCAGCTTCCGTGGTCAGCATTTTTCGCAACCTGACACCGGTATTGCGACCGTTGCGTTACCGGCTTCCAATACCGCAGTAGGACGCTTTGTGCGCGCGACGTACTACAGCCAATACGCTGAGCAAGCCAAAACACCCACCGAAGCTGTGACAACCTTAGCGCACGTCATGAACAACTTTGATCGCCCACGCGGCATCACCATGGACTCGCGCTTTGACAGCGGAGCCGCCAACGCCGTAGCCCCCGAAGTTGTTGGCCACCCTGGCTACATTTCGGAATACACCACCTGGACCAGCCTGCGCGATTTAAAGCAAAAGCACTATTATGTGCGCACCTATAAAAACGGCATGCACTACAGCAAAATTGACCTCAGCCAGCTCAAAGGAGGGGCGTCGAGCGCAATTAAGCTCAGCGATGCGGCCGAGGCCAATGAGCTGGATATTACGAGCCAGCTTAACGTGGGGGAGTAAGCGTCAAAGTTATTCTTCATGCCAATGGTCGTGTTCGCTACACTCCCCTCACTCCCTAAGCGGCGTCTCCTGCAGATCCAACCGGTGGATCAGCGCCCGCGCCACCTCATCTGAAATCGTTTTATCCCGCGCCAGCTGGAAAATCGTCACCCGCGCACTCTCAATCGCGCTCTGCAGCAACTCACACTCCAGCACATACGCCTGATGCACCTCATTCAGGCTATCGTGCGACTCCAACAGCCCCAACGACGCCTCTAACTGAGCCAATACACGCCTTAAAATGACAGGGTGCTGCTCGGCATACACCGCATTTTCGTTGGCTGGGTTTTGTTTCCACTCAGCAAGTTGTTCATGCAAGGACGCCCGCGCGGCGTCGTAGGCAATGGTTTTTGCGTGTTGCACCGCTTCTGAGCTGTGTAGCTGCCGGGGTGTTTTACCCTGCAAATAACGCTTTAAAGCAAAAGGCAATCCAAAAGTCGCAATCAGCAACGACACAATAATGACCGCTGCAGCCAGAAAGATCGTTAAATCACGTGCTGGAAAGGGGGCCTCACCGAGCAATAAAGGCAAAGTGAGCACACCAGCCAAGGTCAAAGCACCCCGCACCCCGCCCAATGTCAAAATGCTAACGGCCGCTAGATTAATATGCGTCGGTAGTTGAGCGTGATAACGCGGGACCCGTTTAATCATAAATAAGTAGCCGCTAATCAGCGCAAAACGCATGATCACCAAACAGGTGCAGATTACCAAGGTATAGATTAGCAGCCACCAAGCGCTATCGTGCTGTGACTCTTGCACCGCTGTGGTGGCGCCGGCTAAAAGCTTAGGCAGCTGCTCACCCAGCAGTACAAACATCATGCCATTTAGCGTGAGCTGCAGCGCATCAAAAATAACACGACGTTGCACCCGTGTGCTGGAGGATTCACGGGCAGACAGCTCGGAACGACTCATCGTAATACCGGCCATCACTGCGGCTAAAATACCCGAAGCGTCCACTTGCTCCGCCACCAAATACGCCACAAAGGGCATCAGCAAGCTAAATAAAATCTCTGAGCCGGTGTCTTCACCATAAAAGCGGGTAAACGTATCGCGTACTCCCACCAAGACACGCACCACAATGTAGCCCGTCAGTAGGCCCACCAGCGCTACCCATAGAAAAGATTGGATTGCATGCGTAAAGCTAAACAGGCCCGTCACCATAGCGGCCACCGCTAATTGAAAGGCCACGAGACCACTGGCATCGTTAAATAAAGCTTCTCCTTCTAAGATCGCCAAAGCCCGTGGCGGCACAGGCAGCTTTTGTGTGATGCTTGAAAAAGCGACCACATCAGTGGGCGACACAATTGCTGCCAGAGCAAACGCCACCGGCAATGGCATAACAGGAATCAACCAATGCAATAAATAACCAAGACCGATAACCGTTAGGATCACCAGAACCACCGAGAGAACAAAAATCCCCATGGAGTCTTGCTTTAAGGCATCTTTAGGGATACGCCAGCCATCCATAAAGAGTAAAGGTGGTAAAAATACAAAAAAGAACACATCAGGTTCAAGGTGTAAACTTTGCTCGAAACCGACGGCAATCAACGCACCAAACGCAATCTGGATGAGCGGCAAAGGTATCGACACAGGGAGGGCGAGTTGCACACTACGACTGAGCAACACAGCACCCATAATGACGAGAAGTAAACCCACAGTGTCCACACGATTGTCCTTGAAGTGTTGAAGTTAAATTTGGTAGGGTGGTTCGGCTTTTGCTGGGTACACGCGCAGCATTGTCGTACTATAGCTTTGGATGGTTTAGTGCGTATAGTAACCTTAGTTACCTTTTGCTTTAAAAGTGATGCTTTTTATGTGGCAACAATCTCTGAAAGCCGCGCGACAAGGCTTAAAAACAGCAGTGGTTCTGAGCAGCATGCTGAGCCTTATGGGTTGTCGTGCTGCACGTGCCCCGGACTTTCTAGTCTTTGGTTCGTATTTTCCTAATTGGCTGGTGGGCACGGTCGTGACCTTGCCGCTTACCTTGTTGGTGCGGTGGATGGTGATACGTATCGGCCTAGAAGAGGCCATGCCTGCCCGTTTGTTTGTCTATACCGCACTGTTTGTGTTATTGACCATGGGTTTTGCTTATATTTTTTCTCCACGTTAAGCCATGACTACTGACGCTTCAATTTCGAAAACTAAGCGCTTACTCGGCAGTATATTCGCGCTGATTATTGTATTGGCTGCTGTGGTGGTGGGGTGGCTCTATAGCCGCCATGAGCATCGCAACCCAAGCTCCGAGGAGGCCGTGATCGGCGCCAATGTGGTTCACATTAGCGCGGCGGTGCCGGGGAAAATTTCTGAGCTCTTGGTACAAGAGGGCGAGCGGGTTGCGCGTGGTGATGTGCTCTTTCGCTTAGATAACTACGCTTATCAGCTACGTGTGCAGCAAGCTCGTGCCGAGGTGGCGGTGGCCGAGGCCGCTGTGTCGGCCAATCAGCGCCATACGCGAGCGGAAAGCTCGAATGCGGATATTGCAAATCAGCAAATTTCACGCGCCCGCCAAAACTTAGCAATGGCGCAAAAAACCGTACAGCGTTTGCGGCCTTTAGCGCAACAGGGCTATGTGGCAAAGCAAGAACTCGACAGCGCCATCACGCTTGAGCAGGACGCTCAGGTGAGTTTGGCGCAGGCTTTAGCTCAAGCCAGTGCGGCGAAAGACTTGGTGGGCGATGATCAGGCCGCCTTGGCCACCCTAACCATCGCGCAAATCGCTTTGGCACTGGCTGAAAAGGCGTTGGACGATACGATTGTTCGCGCACCGGTGGATGGTTTGGTCGTGGGGCTAAAAGTCACAACAGGTGAACGGTTAATTCCTGATCAGTCTTTATTTACGCTTATTGATACCCAGAATTGGTACGCCACCGCTTTTTATCGCGAGACGGATCTCCCTGCGCTCGCGCTAGGCCGCTGCGCCGAAGTCTATACCCTAATGGCACCCAAGCAGGTAATGAGGGGTACGGTTGACAACATTGGTTGGGGGGTAACGGACACCGAGATGATTAACTTGCCGCGCTCCTTGCCCTATGTGCAAAAATCGCTTAATTGGGTGCGGGTGGCACAACGCTTCCCAGTTCGCATCCAGTTGGATAATCCGCCTGCGGAATTGATGCGAGTCGGAGCTTCCGCTACGGTCGTGGTACGGCCGTCTGACCAATGTACCAATACGTCGGCTCATGCCACGCACTAACGTTCCTTCTATCGCCTCGATAGCAAGGTTATTAAAAGCCGAGCTACAACCTATCGAGGGGCGTTTGGGTGCGACGTGGCGGGTGGCCGCAATTTGTGCCTTGTCGGCCATGCTGTTTATGGTCTACCAAGTGCCGTTGGTGGCGATTGGCTGTTATTTGGTGCTGTTTCTCATCCGCACAAACCTCACTGAAAGCCTATTGATGGGGCTAGCAATCTGCATATTAGTGGCCTTGATTGTGCCGTTGCTGGTGCTCCTCACCCAGATTGGGATCAACTCAGCCTTGTGGCGTATGGTGATCATTGCTGTGGCCTCGTTTTTGTTTTTGTATTTAGGTGCAGCCAGTAAAGTCGGCCCTTTAGGGGGAATTGTCGGCCTGGTGATTGCCTTTATCATGACCTTGCTTGGCATGGTTCCTGAGGGTGAGCTGGCTACTCGGGGAATTCTGTATGCGTGGCTGATGGTACTCATCCCTATGGGGGTGCTCATTAGCTTTTTAGCGTTTACGGCGCCATCGCCCGTCAAAAAGCTTCGAGCGGTTATTCAGCGCCGTTTTGAGCTGATCGCCAACCATTTAACTGGTCAAGCTTCATTAGATACCTTGCAACACGCTTTGCAAGAAGGGAACGCACCGTTTGGGTTGTACACGATTTTCACCAAAGCCTTCTATGTGACCAATCGAGCCGAGCAGCAGCGTTTGCAAGCGGGCTTAGAGGGCAGTTGGCAAGCGCTGTTCGCCGCTACAGCGTTACCTGAGGGTGCGCTATCGGATGCACAACGACACGCCTTAGCATCACGCTATCAAGACTTAGCTCACGCCTATGCACAAGGTCAAACCGCCCCGTCTGCCGCAAGGGATTTGACTGCGTGGCCTTTAAAGCCGGATGGTGCTGCTGCTCGTTTAGTGGAATGCGCAGTGCAGCTTCCTAATGCTTTGCAGCAAAGCGCACAGCCCCCCAAAGATGGGTTCTTTTTTACTGATGCTCTAACCAATCCCAATTATCAGTATTACGCCATCAAAACCACCTTGGCAGCGGTTTTTTGCTACGTAACCTATACCACGTTGCAATGGGATGGCATTCATACCGCAATGATTACCTGCTATATCGTTGCCTTGGGCACGTCGGGTGAAACCATTCATAAGCTGACGTTGCGTATATTGGGGTGCTTAGTAGGGGCAGCGATGGGCATTGCGGCGGTAACGTGGTTGATGCCTAGGATGACGTCAATTGGCGAGCTCATGCTTCTGGTCTTTGCGGGCGTATTGGTGGCAGGTTGGGTGTCGACAGGCTCAGAGCGTATTGCGTATGCGGGTGTGCAGGTCGGCTTAGCGTTTTTGTTAACGGTGTTGCAAGGCTTTGGCCCCGATGTGAATATTGATGTGGCACGAGATCGTATCGTTGGTATTTTGCTGGGAAATGCAGCGATGTATCTGCTGTTTACCCGTGTCTGGACCTACACCACCTTAGAGGCTACCTACCGTGGGCTGGCACAACTGTCTCAGTATGGGCGCCAGCATTGCCTGCCGACCTTGGAGGCTGCGCAGCTACAAAGTCTAGCGCCCTATGTGTGGGGGCAATTACAGACGGTGCGTGAGCAAATGGATTACATTTGGTTTGAGCCTCAGAGCTTGCGTCGAGCCATTCCCGATTTGCACGCTTACGTACAAGTGCCCGAACAAATGGAACACGCGTACCAGCGTGCCGCGTTTCCGAGTGACCACGGCCCAACAACAGCGTTCAACCAACTGGATGACGCGCTCACTCAGCTCGAAAACAGTCTGGCCACCTTACAACCTACCTCCTCTTCTTGAGCGTTGATTTATGAATGCTTTGTTTTTGTCTAGGGTTCGTTTTTCAGTTGGCATTCTGCACAAGCTCGCTCAGCGACTGCTGCCTGCACTCAGCCTTACGTTGGCAGGATGTGCCAGTCAAGCACTGGATCGAGCCCCGGACAATGCGGTGCAGCCTTGGCAGCCCAGTACAGAAGTGGGAGCATCAGAACGCATGCCATCACTTACGGCTGCTAATAACTCTGAGCCGTCTTATGCTGTACCCAAGGTGCCGTTGCCCACAGCTTGGCAGCCAGAAGATACGACTACAACGCTCATTGATCCCACACAGTCTTACGATTTGCTGGGGTTAATCGACCTTGCACAACGACAAAACCCTCATACCCGTATGGCTTGGAATCGGGCGCGTGAAGCGGCGTTGGCGGTCGGCATGGCTGAAGCAACGTTTTTGCCGATTTTGTCTGCGAACGTGGTGGGAGGCGTGCAGCGCGTGTCTACGCCTGCACCGTTGGCTGGGTTAATTGGACCGGATCGACTCAGCGCCACTGCGCGCGGAGCAATCCCGTTTTTAAGTCTCAGCTGGTTGTTGTTTGATTTTGGGGGCCGAGCTGCGGTCGTCGAGGCTGCCGAACAGGCTTCCTTTGCTGCGAATGTGTTGTTTAACGCCAGTCACCAAAAGCTGATTCGTGATGTCACGGATTTTTATTATCAATACGATGCGGCCCGCCAAAATCTGCTCTTGCAAGAGCAAGCTTTACAGCATCAGCAAGAAATTTTGCAAGCGGCTGAGGCGCGCTGGCAAGCGGAGTTGGGCACTAAGATAGAATTAGCCCTTGCGAAACAAGGCGTTGCGCAAGCAAAGCTGCATCTCGTGAACGCTCAAGGAATGGTGCGCAACACGTATTTAAGTCTCTTGTCCGCCTTAGGGTTGCCGGCGACCACACGTTTGCAGGTGGCTGACGCACCTCCAGTACCATTGCCAGCGCCTGCCGAGGCCCTGACTGAACAGCGTATTCATGAAGCGCTCAGTGGGCGTGCTGATCTGGTGGCGGCCTATGCCGCAGTCAAGGCTGCAGACGCAGGAGTGCAGGCCGCTGAGGCGCAGTTTTATCCAAAAGTCTACTTGGGCGCTGCGATGGGGAAGCACCATTCACGTTTTAGCACCTCCAGCTTGCCCCTACCTGAGCTACAACATCAGTCGGCCGCTACAGGGGTAATGATTGGGGTGCATTTGCCTTTGTTTGATGGTGGGTTGCGTCGGGCGGCGGTGCAGCAAGCCGAGCTTAAACGTACACAAAGCCAAGATACGTTACAACAATTGCACTACGATGCGTTGCGTGAGGTGGTGGCGGCAGAAACGGTTTTAAATTCGGCCTTAGAGGCCTATCAAGCAGCCAGCGAACTGGTCGTGACCGCAGACACGGCCTACCAAGGTGCTTACGAAGCGTTCAAACAGGGTGTGGGCACCATCACGGTGGTGCATGAAACCGCCAATGGGGTATTGGTGGCACAGCGTGCGCAGAGTGACAGCTATCATGCCGCACGGGTGGCCGCAGCGAATCTGGCCTTTGTGATGGGGGATATGACGCGTGCCCAAACTAATTGGCTACCGAATTAGAATAGTATGGTTTTTTAGAAAATTTTTAGTCTTGAGTCTTTATGTTTACACACTTAGAACTTTACGGGGGCGACCCCATTTTTCGCTTAAATGAGCAATACCAAGCGGATGCCCGCCAGCCCAAGGTCAATCTGACCATTGGTTTGTATTGCGATGGAAACGGCCGAGTGCCGCTTTTGCCTTCGGTGCTGAGTGCTGAGCAACTGTGCGCCCAACGCAAGCAGCCACGCACGTATTTGCCTATGGAAGGCCTAGCGACCTACAACGACGCTGTGCAACGCTTGGTCTTTGGCGAGGATTGCCCTGCATTAGCCGAGGGTCGTGTGGCGTCCATTCAAACCCTAGGGGGCACGGGCGCCTTAAAAATTGGTGGCGACTTCTTGCATTTGGCCTATCCCGATGCTGAGATGTGGATCAGCGACCCCGCTTGGGATAACCATCACGCGATCTTTCAGGGGGCGAGGGTCCCTACCCACAGTTACCGCTATTACGATGCGGCCACCCGAGGGTTGGATTTTGAGGGCTTGGTGGCGGATCTGAGTGCGTTGCCCCGCCACAGTATTGTGTTGTTGCACCCCTGCTGTCACAACCCCACAGGAGTGGATTTAACGCCCGCTCAGTGGGATCAAGTCATTGACCTTTTACAGCGTCAGCAGTTGATCCCATTTCTAGATATGGCCTATCAAGGCTTTGGCCAAGGGTTGGCCGAAGACGCGTACGCGGTACGTGCTATGGCCCGCGCGGGATTGACTTTTTTAGTCGCCAATTCATTTTCTAAGAATTTTTCTTACTACTCTGAGCGCTGTGGTGGCCTGCATATCGTATGTCAGAATGCTGCAGAAGCGGAGCGTGTATTGGGTCAATTGCGTGCTGCGGTGCGTCGCGTGTATTCAAACCCCCCCGTACATGGCGCCCAAGCCATTAGCGAGGTTTTACATTCAGATGGTTTGTTTGCTCAATGGCAAGCCGAGGTAGGCCAGATGCGCCAACGCATCGCCACGATGCGCCAAGCCGTTTACGACCAACTGCAAACTAAAGCCCCACACTACGATGCCAGCCATTTTATTCGACAGCAGGGCATGTTTTGCTATACCGGTTTAAGCTCAGAACAGGTGACCCGTTTGCGTGAGGAGTTCGCGGTTTATTTGCTGGCGTCAGGGCGTATAAGTGTGCCTGGGTTAAATACAGAAAATGTGTCGTACTTTACTGACGCTTTAGCTGAGGTGGTGCGCTAAAACAGAGCCAGGCACATTCTTTAGTCAAAGGTTTGAGTTTCCGCAAAGAGTGTAGGGGTAATCAAAGGTAATCTGATATTAAGAAATGTAGATTGTCTTTTTCTCCCTCAATAATCTTTAAGGATATAAAGATGAAAGCCTTTAAAGCGACCTTTTTAGCTGTGGCGCTGAGCGTTGGTTTTGCGGGAGCCACCACCGCTCAGCAAAATGAACCCATCAAGCCCATCCCACCCGCAGAAGTCACCGATAAAGCCAAAGTCGAGCTTGGCAAAAAGCTGTTCTTTGAGCCGCGTCTGTCCAAGTCTGGCTTTATTTCCTGTAACTCCTGCCACAACCTAAGCCGTGGTGGGTCCGACAACTTGCCTACCTCCATTGGCGATAACTGGCAGCAGGGTCCCATCAACTCACCCACGGTCTTGAACTCCAGCCTCAACTTGGCGCAGTTCTGGGATGGTCGTGCCGCGAATTTACAAGAGCAAGCGGGTGGGCCGATTGCTAACCCTATGGAAATGGCTTTTACTCACGAGCTGGCGATTGGTTTGCTCACGTCGATTCCTGCCTATGTGGAAGAGTTTGAAACGGTCTATGGCACAAAAGAAATCACTATTGATGAGGTGACGGATGCCATCGCAGCCTTTGAGGAAACCTTGGTGACGCCCGACTCACGTTTTGATTTGTGGCTCAACGGTGATCAAAACGCACTGACCAAACAAGAAATCGCGGGTTATCAGCTGTTTAAAGCCAGTGGCTGTGTGGCTTGTCATAATGGGGTGAACGTGGGCGGTGCGTCTTACCAAAAGATGGGCGTGGTTGAGCCCTACACCACAGAAAACAAAGCCGAAGGTCGTGCAGCGGTAACAGGTGTGGACGCGGATCGTTTTAACTTTAAAGTGCCCACCTTACGTAACGTAGAGATGACCTATCCATACTTCCACGATGGGGCCGTCGATACGCTCACCGAAGCGGTCGATATTATGGGTCGTTTGCAGTTAGGCCGTCATTTCACTAAAGAAGAAAACGCTCAAATCGTTGCTTTTTTAAAGACCTTAACCGGTAAGCAGCCCGAAATCGTTCTGCCAATTTTGCCACCTTCCGCAGACGAAACCGTACGCCCCACGCCGTTTAATTAAGCACTAAGATCTTCCGTGCATAAAGGAGCCGTTAACGGCTCCTTTTTACTTGCAGCAATTGCGTGGGCGGTTTAGCATTAAATAGTACCAATTCGATACTATTTTTGGGAAAGCACATGAAGCGGATCGTTCTCTTTGAAAATATTCACCCCAGTGCCACAGAGGTTTTTGAGGCGGCTGGTTATACCGATGTGGTGACATACAAGTCTGCCCTTACTGGATCAGCCTTGCATGAGGCCTTAAAGGGCGCTCATGCGGTCGGGATCCGCTCTCGCACTCAGTTCGATGCCGACGCGATTGCAGCAGCCACCGACCTCGAAGCGATCGGCTGTTTTTGTATCGGTACCAATCAGGTCGATTTGCTTAAAGCTGCCAACAGCGGGTTACCCGTTTTTAACGCTCCGTTTTCCAACACACGCTCCGTAGCCGAGCTGGTGTTAGGCGAAGCTATTTTGCTGTTGCGTCGCATCCCAGAGAAAAACGCTCGCGTCCACCAAGGCCATTGGGATAAAACCGCTGAGGGCGCTTTTGAAATTCGCGGCAAAACCCTCGGTATTATTGGTTACGGTAATATCGGCTCACAGGTGGGCACCTTAGCCGAAGCCTTAGGTATGCGCGTGTTGTTTCATGATGTGGAGGCCAAGCTCCCGCTCAGCAATGCGCGTGCCTGTCCCTCCTTAAAGCGTTTGCTCGAACAGTCCGATGTCGTGACCTTACACGTGCCAGGCGGAGCCACCACCGAAAACATCATGAACAGCACCACCTTAGCCCAAATGAAGCCAGGCGCCGTGCTCATTAATGCCGCACGAGGTTCGGTGGTCGATATCGATGCGTTACACGAGCATCTTCAGTCAGGGCATTTGGCGGGTGCGGCTTTGGACGTCTTTCCCGAAGAGCCCAAGGGCACTAATGAGCCCCTCAAAAGCCCACTTATTGGCATGAACAACGTGATTCTGACGCCGCATATTGGCGGTAGCACGCAGGAGTCCCAAGAAAACATCGGTCGCGAAGTCGCTGAAAAGCTCGTGCTGTATTTACGCAGTGGCGCCTCTAAAGGGGCGGTGAACTTCCCAGAGGTCTCCTATATGCCAGCAAGTGGCGCTGAACGTATACTGCATTTACACAAAAACGTACCCGGCACCATGGCGGCACTGAGCAATGTTTTTGCCGAGTATGGTTTAAATATCGTGGGTCAGCAGCTGCAAACCCGTGATCAGCTAGGCTATGCCATTACCGATGTGGACGGTATTGTGTCCGAGGAGCTACTGGCTAAGCTTCGCGCGTTCCCCGGCACGCTGCGTTGTGAGCGTTTACGAAGCGGACTCTAACAAAATTTGGCGCGTCTCGGGTTGGAGCAGGTCGACTAGAGTGTAGGCATCCAGATGCGCCAAAAACGCCAAGGTGGCTTGGTGCAGCAAACGTTTCAGCTGGCAGCGGTTATCCAGTAGGCAGTGAGCACCCTGTGTACCCATACACTCTACTAATTGAAAATCCGCTTCGGTGTCGCGTACCACCGCGCCCACATTAATTGCCTCGGCGGCCTTGCCCAATTGCAAGCCGCCATTTTTACCGCGTACCGAGCGCACCCAGCCGCGTTGTGACAGCAAATTGGCGACTTTCATAAGGTGAGTACGCGAGATATCAAAACGCTCAGCCACCTCTTGGATGGTGCATAAGCGATCGGGGTGCGTGCCCAAATACATCAGTAAGCGCAACGCGTAGTCGGTGCTTAAATTTAGACGCATAATTCCGATTTACCCAGAGTGTTTGGCATAGTGCAGTTCACTGGGGAGCTGATCCGGCTGTTGCTGATACTGGTAGCCCAGCCATAAGCTGCGAGCAATACGTCGAGCATAGGCTTGTGCTTGCTGAGCCAGTTGCGGATTAGGGTGCTGGCTGGACGTGGTGTGAAACAAATCCAGCCACATTTGAAAATGCGCTTCGTTGAGCTGAGGGAGTTGGGCGTGCTTTTGCATCGGTGAACCGCTGTAGGACGCATCACGACACAACAAAGAGGACCAAAAATTCACCATAATATCCAGATGACTGTCCCAGTCGTGGATATGCTGATCAAAAATAGGTCCAAGGGTGGGGTGTTGACGGACTTCACGATAAAAGTCATGTACCAGCTGGTGGATTTCGTCGCGAGTATAAAGAGGCAAGGACGACATGAGGCAATACTCACAAATAAGATGATTATAAAATGCATCTTATTGTGCTGTCGTGCATGGGTCAAGTGCGAGGCAAGTTGATTGGGTTGCCTCAGGAAGCTCAAGCGCTGCTTTGAGCACAGCAGCAGTCCTCGGACTACAGGGTGGGAGGGACGTCAACACATTAGGGACAAGATTAGGTGTTTTCCTGAGCACAGAGAAGTACCGGAAAGCGTGCAATAAATGTTATTGTAAAAGCTTGCCTCAATTCAATCTTAGGCCAAGGACAATACAAGCTTTTGTGCCGTGTTTAGTTGAGCTTGTACCTCGAATTACCTCCTAGGAGTGACCCATAATGAGTATCGAAATCCGCCAGTTAGCCGAAGATTTTTTCGTGGCGCCTCAGCTAAGCTCTGAAGACATGGCTGCGGTCGCCGAAGCCGGCTTTAAAACCGTCATCATCAATCGCCCCGATCACGAAGGCGGAGCCGAGCAGCCTACTTCTACCGAGGTGAGTGCTGCGGCCCAAGCGGCGGGCATGCAAGTGTTTTATCAACCTGTAGTGGGCAGTGCCTTATCGGCAGACGATGCTCTGCAGCTGCTCAATATTCTTCAAGACGCGGCACAGCCTGTGCTGGCCTACTGTCGTAGCGGTGCGCGTTGCGAAAAACTTTTTCTAATGGCTCAAGCTCTTAAATAAGTTATTCTTTGACAGACTAGGCTCAGCCAAATTTTTATCCTTTATTAGGAGACGCTATGTTTAAAAAAATCCTTATCCCGACAGACGGCTCTGCGCTGTCTGCCCAAGCGGCCAACAAGGGCGTTTGCTTTGCAAAACAAATTGGTGCCGATGTGGTGGCTTTGCACGTCACACAGCCCTTTGCGGCAACCGTAGGCTTTGATGGCATGGCCGCTGCCTACGCCATTACCGATGAGGATTACGAGAAAACCGCCGCTGAGCAAGCCAATAAATACTTGCGCGCCGTGTTGGATCGTGCCGAAACTGCTGGCGTCAATGCTACCTCGCGTTCGGTATCGAACTTTAACGTTGCCGATGGTATAGCTAAGGCCGCCGAAGAGGAAGGGTGCGATTTGATCTTTATTGGTTCGCACGGTCGTAGTGGCTTATCGCGTTTATTGTTAGGCAGTGTCACCATTAAGGTCCTAAATATTGCACGGATTACCACGCTGGTGTATCGCGTCAAAGACACGGACTAAATTGCATACAGAGTTTTCAAACGGCCTCAGTTCAGCTGTCTTTTCAAAAAGAACAGTCAAGCGGAGGCCGTTGTTATAGATAGGCAATTTGACTCAATACTAAGGGCCTATACCCTCTGAGCCTACGCTTACGCTTTGGCCAAGCGGTGTGCATGGCTGTAAGCGCTAAAATGCTGTTGTCGACCAAAGCCAACCAGCAATAGGTTCAGCTGTTGGGCCAGCTCAATCGCCAACGAGGTGGGAGCGGACACCGCTACCAAGGTGCTTAAGCCTGCGGCTGCCGTTTTTTGTACCATTTCAAAGCTCGCACGGCTTGACACCACTGCCATATGCTCTGATAACGCTTCCAAGCTTTGGGTGCGCAGCAAGTGCCCGATGAGCTTGTCCAACGCATTATGTCGTCCCACATCTTCGCGTACTACCTCAATTCTCCCTTCAGCGGTTGCTAGCGCGGCTGCATGCGTTGCACCAGTTTGCAAATGCAAAGGTTGGCGCTCACGCAACGCATCTAAGGCCGCAAAGATGGCCGCTGGCTGTACACGGTGATGAGGCTCCGCCAAGGCCTCAAGCGGACGCATGACTTCGGACAGGCTTTCTAAACCACACAATCCGCAGCCAGTACGTCCAGCAATTTGTCGTCGCCGTTGCTTTAATTGCTGCATGCACGCGCTGGCCACCTCAATCGCCACCACGTATCCATGAGCTTGCGCATGAACCTGAACATCATAGACATCACTTGCTTGGCGAATAACCCCTTCGGTGTAGGCAAAGCCCACCGCTAAATCCGCCAAATCACAAGGGCTGGCTAACAATACGGCATGGCTTAAGCCGTTAAACTCAAGCGCGATGGGCGCTTCAACCGCAATGGTGTCCTCCTCATGACGGGGCGGGTGCTGAGCGCCATCTCGAGCAAAGCGCCAAATGGTTTGATTGTGAGTACCGGGATGGAAGGATGAGGAGAATGAAACCATGGCACAGCCCAATAGGTGGTGAGAAAGAAACGAAAGCAGTGGCCCACTAAAAACTTTAGAGGTAATTCACGGCAAAAACCAGCCTTTCCGCGCTTTTACAAAAGCGTTCGGGTGTCGGAGAACAGCGTTTTCTGGTAAGTTGAAGCAATAAGATTAAAGTATCTGAGTGAGGGTTTAGTTGCGTTTGCGCCAGCGTGTTGAACGACTCAGATGACGGCCACACAGCAAAAACTTGGTGCTTCGGATAGGAGAGGACGATGCGTACAGTCCTTAGTCAAGACCCAAAATCAGTGACTTCGTCTAACACCCGCTCGGTATCGCGCCCACGGGTGCGACCCATGCTCGACGAAGGCGTGCGCGATCAGCTCCATCGACCTTTTCGTGACTTACGCATTTCTGTTACCGATAAGTGCAATTTTCGTTGCACGTACTGTATGCCGCGTGAGGTCTTCGATGCACAATATCAGTTTTTAAAGCATAGTCAATTACTCAGCTTCGAAGAAATCACCCGAGTGGCTAAAATTGCTTTGCAATTAGGGGTCAATAAACTCCGTCTAACCGGTGGCGAGCCGCTATTACGCCGCAATATCGAAGAGCTGGTGGCCATGTTGGCAGCGCTACGCAAACCGGATGGCAACGCGCCAGAAATTGCGCTCACGACCAATGGCACACTGTTGGCCGCCAAGGCACAAGCCCTCAAGGACGCCGGATTAAACCGCGTTACTGTTAGTCTGGATGCGCTCGATAGCGCTCGCTTTGCTCATCTCAGTGACAGTAAAGTCGCGGTCGAGCAGGTATTAAACGGTATCGACCGTGCTGCCGCAGTCGGCCTGCAGCCTGTAAAAGTCAACATGGTGGTGCGTAAAGGCTTAAACGACGATCAAATTCTCCCTATGGTGGAGCACTTTCGCCATGGTCCGCATATTTTGCGCTTTATTGAATACATGGATGTGGGCAACAGCAATGGCTGGAACATGCAAGAAGTCGTCACTGGCAAACAAATTCACGACCTCATTCATGCCTGCTATCCTTTAGAACCCTTAAAGGCCCATTACACTGGCGAAGTGGCTGGGCGGTATCGTTTTATGGATGGGGCAGGCGAGATCGGTCTCATCACCAGTGTGTCACAGCCTTTCTGTGGCGACTGTAGTCGTATGCGCTTATCCCCTGAGGGCAAGCTGTTTCTCTGTTTGTTCGGCTCCAAAGGTGTGGATCTACGCAGTGTGCTGCGCTCCGACGCGGCGGATGATGAAGTGGCTGGATTTATGGCAGGTACGTGGCGTAAGCGTACGGATCAATACTCAGAACTGCGCAGTGCAGGGGTAGCCCCAGAGTCTGAAAAAGTCGAAATGAGCTATATCGGTGGTTAGCCCAACCGTGTCGGTATCGGGGCTGGTGCTTGCGGGCGGTCAATCCTCGCGCATGCAAAGCCTAATTGCCAACAAGGCGTGGCTCGACTACCAAGGGCAGCCGCTGGTTGTGCATATGCTGGCGCGCTTGCAGCCTTTGGTGGCTCGTGTACGCATCAGCGCCAACCAAGACCTCTCCCACTTTGCCCGCTATGCAACAGTCATTCCCGATGCGCCACGAGTACGTGGGCACCTTGGGCCGTTGGCGGGGGTATACAGTGCTTTACTGAGTTGTCAGACTGATTATCTGCTGTGTGTGCCTATTGATGTGCCACGCCTACGTTCAGAAACCTTAACTGCACTGATGATGTGTGCGGCCTCTGAGCCAACCATTAAGTACTGGTATGTACACGCTGATCGGCCGCATCCGTTGATCGCGCTCATTCATCGCGATCTGGTGGCAGGGCTGGGGCAATTTTTAGATCAGGGGCATCGCCGCGTGCGGCACTTTATTGAAAGTGTGCCGCACCGCGTGGTATCGTTTGACGACGCTGAAAGTGAGTTTCAAAACATCAACACACCCGACGACTATCGACTACTGAATCAGTACGCCCACAAGTTAAAGTCATAAAAAGCCACTTGATCGCCTGGCCCCGTATCCACATCGGCAGGAATGCGCGCTAGACCGCTGGCCCAACCCAAAGAATTAATAATATTTGAAAACTGTTGGGAGTGGGGCACAGCTTCAAGCTGACCTGTTGCGTTGGCTTGCAAACGCGTGCGCAGGAAATCTTCACGCCAGCCCAAAAAGCGTTGTTCGCCCCCAAGTGGAAAGTGATGAATCGGTGGGCAAAGCTCGGTGCGGCCTTGCAAAGCACGTAGCAAAGGGCTCAC
Organism: Candidatus Paenalcaligenes intestinipullorum; assembly: GCA_019120675.1. Lineage (GTDB taxonomy): Bacteria > Pseudomonadota > Gammaproteobacteria > Burkholderiales > Burkholderiaceae_B > Paenalcaligenes > Paenalcaligenes intestinipullorum. The sequence continues at coordinate 22,449 of DWUQ01000141.1, forward strand.
CATTAAAATAAACACGGCATAAGCGGAAACGGGATTCCCAGGCAAGCCCACAATGGGCGTGTCATTGAGGTGGGCTAAGGCAACGGGCTTGCCAGGTTTCATTTTGACTCGCCACAAGTTCATGCTACCACCTGCGGCTTCAATAGCGGGCTTGACGAGGTCTTTATCGCCGACGGATACGCCACCTACCGTTAACACCAAATCGCACTCTTGGGTGAGCTGTTGTAGCGCCTCCTGGATGGCGGGGAGTTCGTCTTGGGCCTGTACGGAGCGATGTACGACGGCCTGCATTTGCTCAACTAAAGCCGCCAGCATTGGTGCATTGGAGTTGTAAATTTGCCCTGCTTTAAGTGGTGTGCCTGGGGCGACTAATTCGTTGCCTGTAGTAAGGATACCGATTTTAGGCTTAGGAAAAACCTCCAGCTCAGCCATCCCCTGCGCCGCGAGCATGGCCACATGACCGCTGCTGAGCAGCGTACCCGCGTACAGAATAGTACGGCCTTGTGCCATGTCCTCGCCTTGGTAACGTACATGCTGGCCTTTGGTGGGTGGGTTTAGGATACGGAGCGCTTGTTTATCGTCCAGCTCGCACTCCTCTTGAATGACTACAGTATCCGCATCGTCTGGGATCAGGCTGCCGGTAAAGAGACGCATGGCGTGGCCCGGCTTTAACGCTTCGGGCACATCGCCTGCATAGGCGGCCGGCTGCACGGGCAACGTGCGCTCGGCGTCATAATCCGCAAAACGCAAAGCGTACCCATCCATGGCGCTGTTGTCGGCAGGGGGGATATCAATCAAAGCAACCAAATCATGAGCCAGTACACGGCCTAACGCATCGGCTAAGTGAACACGCTCAGTAGTGCTCGGAGGAATGGCTGCGCCCATTAAGCGTTGTTGGGCATCATCAAAATCTAACATAAGGGCATTCAATCAATAAAGTTAGGAACAAGGACTGGGCAGTGTATTGGGAGAGGGGTGCCATCCGCTTGCTTGAGCAGTGTGATAGCCAAAACGAAGGCTAGGCATTCGTGGGCGCGGAATCGTCTTCCCAGCGAGCGGTCTTTTCAGCATCCGCCTCGTGCTGTTGAACCCAAAAGTGGCCACCGTCTTCGAGAATTTCACGTTTCCAAAATGGGGCGCGTGTTTTGAGCGCATCAATAATATATTCACACGCTAAAAAGGCCTGTCCTCGGTGCGCACTGCATACGCCGACGTACACAATTTGCTCTTCGCGATGCAAGCGACCAACGCGGTGCACGACTTTGACATCGAGGATATCCCAGCGTTGCTGGGCGGTGTCACAGAGCTGTTGAATTTCACGTTCACACATGCCTGGATAGTGCTCTAGCTCTAAAGTCGTCGTGGTCTCCGTTGGGCTAAAGTCGCGCACAAAGCCCACAAAGCTCAACAATGCACCCACTTGACCTTTGTGAGCCTGCACGAGCGATTGATTGAGCGCTTGGACGTCGAAATCCTCGGTTTGTACCAGCACCTGCGTCATGATTAACCTCCAGTTACGGGCTCAAATACGGCCACTTCGTCGTTGGCTTGAATGGTGTGCGTACGCGGCACATAAAATTGGTTTACGGCCACCTTGAGGCGTGACTCGGCTGAGGCTAAGTCGGGGTAACGCGCGATCAGCTGAGTGAGCCATTGGGCAACCGATAAGTCAGGCTCTAAAGACCATTGCTCGCTGCGTTGACCTGTCAGCTCGGCCACACGCGCAAAATACAAAACGGTAAACGTTGTGGAATTAGACATGATCACTGGGCTCCTCAAGGTCAGGGGCTTGCCATGTGCCGCTTTTGCCACCGGACTTATACAATAGGCGGCTGTGTTCAATCACAATGTGTTTGTCGGCGGCTTTGCACATGTCATAAATGGTGAGCGCGGCCACACTACACGCCATCATGGCTTCCATTTCTACACCGGTGCTGTGAGTGGTTTTGCAGGTGGCTTCAATGGTGACCGTATGAGTCGTATCGTCTTGGCTAAAATCAATGCCTACAAAATCCAAGGGCAAACTATGGCAGAGGGGGATCAACTCCGCGCAGCGCTTGGCGGCCAAAACCCCAGCAATGCGGGCCGTATTGAGCACTTCTCCTTTGGCATTAGCCTGAGCCGATAATAAACGATAGGCCTCACTCCCAAGTTTGACTCGGCTTTGTGCAATCGCCGTACGTGGGTTGAGCTGTTTGTGGCTGACATCCACCATACGCACTTGGCCCTGAGCGTCTAAGTGGCTAAGGTGCGCGGTGCTGCCAGCAATGGTAAAAGTAGTGTTGCGGTC
>DWUQ01000142.1 GCA_019120675.1 Candidatus Paenalcaligenes intestinipullorum
CCCCATTATTGACTCAGCAGCGATCCTGCTGAGGATAGATTGAAAACGCCCCTGATCGGGGCGTTTTTTTATTTCTACAAAACCACTAAAACAGCTTTGTTGATTACCAGTCTGTGTTGGCCGGTTCCCAAAGAATATCCGTGTCTTGCTCTAGAGATTTGCGCATCATATCCAGCAACGGAAAGGCACGCTGGCGTAGATTGATGGGTTTGTCGGCAGCTGGATCCACATCGCGGTCTTCGTCTTCGCTGATGATTTCTTCGGGATACGGCTCATCCATGGGAATATTGCCAATTGCGGCTTCGAGGCGGGCAATCGATTGCGCCATTTGGTCGTGGGGAATCACTCCGCGTTCGGGTAGCTCAGTCGTAAACGGTCGGCCTGCAGCGCGCAACACGGGCAACGCATGTCTAGCAAACATGAGTACATTCGGTGCAGCATTGGAAGTAAACGCTAATAACATAGAGTAGTTCCTCTAATGGATAATATTGTCACGATCACCGAATAGTGATCTTTCTTTGCTTCACTATAACTGAGTCTTCCCTTTCTAGGAAAACTCGTGTTTAACCGAATCGATTTTTTGTGCCTAGCCTTTATACTAATATTGATAGCCCCTGCTTGGGGCAACAGTTGCCATCAAGCCGCGCTCGGTCGTAGTTGCCAAGCGCTTATTGATTTGGATGGGGCGCAATCTTTGCCTGAGGCCGAGGGCTTGGCGGGCAATCCCATTCATACCCTTACAGGGGCCAAGCTGCATACGGATGTGGATTTATACGCCCACTCACGTTGGCACGGATTAGGGTTTTATCGTTTTTATCAGTCCCACTTGGTCGAATCATCCAGCTTAGGACACCAATGGCGGCACCATTTTGATTATCAGCTTTCCGTATTACCGGACGGGCAGTATCGCCTGCGTTTACCCGATGATCGACGGATGACCTTAAACGGTACCCCCTCCAAACAAGGGCACATCAGGCGCGCCTCGAAGGCACTCATCTGGGTACGGCCCGATGGCCAGCATTATCATTTTGAGCAGCAACGTTTAGTACAAATTTCTGAGCGCCCCCAGCAGCCACCTATTTATTTACACTATACCGATGCCCATCCCGACGCCTTGCTGCAACGCGTCAGTGCAGGCACCCAGCAATTGCATTTTCATTATGACGATCGTCAACTTTTAACCCAGATCGATAGCCCTTGGGGGCCAGTACGTTTTGAGTATGATCCAGACCAGCGGCGGTTAATGCGAGTGCTGTACCCCGATCAGCGACAGTTGATGTATCACTACGAGCAACACAAGCACCCCTTTAGCTTAACGGGGGTCAGCATTCAAGCCTCGGAAAGCAGTGCTCCCCATCGGCTACGCTATTGGGCCTATGACCCTCAAGGGCGAGCGGTATATTCCGCCCAACAAAACCACGAAAACTGGGTAAGTGTGTCGTACCCTACCGAGGCGGGTCAGCCGATCCGAGTGCACAGCGCGGCTGGCGCCCAAGAACAGTTCTTCAATGACCACGGCAAACTGGTTGCGGTCACGGGGGCACCGTGTCCGGGCTGCCCTCCAGTGGGGTATCAATCCCTATCTGACGATCAATTTAGTGTGGCGGCACCTCAAACTCCTGCTTCCTCACAGCCCTCAAACACCAACCAGGTCCATACCGCCCAGTACGTCCACAGTACCCGCCACGACAATTCTTTGGAGTTGGCGCTCCCCCATCATCCTTGGCAGGGTTTAACGTTGCGTTATGACGCACAAACCCAGCAGTTGCAACAATGGCGGACTGCGCTAACTGGAGTGACCACTCTCACGCATCAGGGTAAGCAAACGTTCACCCTTGGCTATGCCAATGGCGATGAGCACCACGTGCAGTACTCAGCGCAGGGACGCGTACAGTCCTTGGAGCAACGCAATGCCCAACAACGTTTGCACACTCGACTTCACTGGGCATCCACTCACCAATTGCAATTGGATCATCCCAACGAGCAGCTGCAACTGCGTTATACCCCAGACGGCAAGCTCAGCCGCTGGCACAGCCAACGGGATGGGGCGGTATTTACCGATCGGTTTCACTACAACGATCAACAAAAAATCCAACGCATCCAACTGTACGAAGGGGGCAGTCTGCAGTACACGTGGCAAGGTAATACAGTACAACAGATACGGTGGCACCCAGCGGGCTCGGCTCAGTCGCACCTGCTTTTACAAGGCACCGACACAGGCTATGCGCATTTCAATGGCAGTCAGATGCATGTGCAATACCAAGACGGTTTAGCCCATCGAGTGATGCTCACGCAGGGCGAGCAGCTGCTGTACAGCAATGAGCGTCTTTATACGGAGCAACAGCGTTTACGTGCGGAAATCACCCATCGGCCACCGTTAAGCTCGGAGCTTTCTGCCACTACGGAGCCTGTTACGAGCGCTAGCGTCAATCCGTCTTTTTCTGTGCACCATCGCCCTGACACCATTACCGTTCCGAGCGCTTTACGCCAAGATTACGGTTACAACGCTCAACACCAACTGGTGGTTGCCAAGCGCTCCGATCAACCACAGCCCACGTACTTTGCGTGGCAGCCCGACGGGCGCTTGGCCGCTCATAATCACATTACACCGCCTACCATTATTCGGGATGCCTCCGGCTTACCGCAGCGTTTAGAGACTGAGCAGCAGCACTTCACCCTGCATTATGGGCCGGGCCGTCAAGTCGAGCAGGTGTGGGAGGTTGATTCCAAGCAGCTGCTAGCCCAATACCGTTACAACGCTTTGGGGCAAATGCTACGAGCCGAATACCAGCACGAGCATCGGCATTTTTATTACATTGGTCATCAATTGCAATTCGAGCGGCGCACCACACCAGACGGCACCGTACTCGAAGAAAGACGTTATGTATACGCCAACGAGCTCGCCATAGCTATGCTGAGTTATCGACCCCACCAAGCACCTGAGCTGTACGCCATCCACAACGATTTTCTAGGGGCGCCGTTTATGATGACGGACAACACGGGCACCGTAGTATGGTCCGCGCAGATCGCCCCCTTTGGCAAGGCTGAGCTACTCATCAATACGGTTGACCTGCCCTTACGCTATCCGGGGCAATACGAGGACCCTGTTTTGGGTTGGCATCACAACTGGTACCGCGTGTACTTGCCCGAATATGGCCACTATCTAGAGCCTGACCCGTTAGGCCCACATATCCACAGCAGCCCTTTAGGCTATGCCCAACAGCGGCCCCGCCATTATGTGGACCCTATGGGACTGGCTTTGTTTTTATTTGATGGTGCCACCTACAACATGAATGCAGGCGATACCGGCAATATTATGATCTTGGCCGATATTTGGCCTGATCAACATGAGCAGCATTATGTGAGCGGCACAGGTACGCCTATGTACACCGAAAGCAGTGTAGCGTCTTCCACCCCTCCTCAAAAGCAAAGTTTCTCTCAAAGATTAAAAAATAGCTTACGTGTATCTGCTCAAATTGGCGCTATGGTCGCTGCGTGGCCAGCTTATAAAGATGAGCCCCCACCTGATCCAATCGGTGGAGCTATTAACGCTTGGGACGCTATGTTTGGTTATACCGGTCGAGAACGAGTAGAAAAGCAAATGGAGAACCTGCGCAGCCAAATTGCCCAGTACCAGAAACAAGGCAAGCCACTTTTACAAGTAGATGTATTGGGGTACTCACGCGGGGCGGCTTTGGCGCGTCACTTTGGTAATGAGTTTCTTAAACACACACGCAATGGCTTTTTTTCACAAAGTGATCACTACGGTAATCGCTACGACATCTGTTTAAACGCGCGTTTTATGGGGTTGTTTGATACAGTCGCCCAGTATGGCGTAGAAGGGTACTACAACGATATTCATTATAATTTCGAGATATCCCCTGCTTGGACGTGGGTGGCCCATGCGGTGGCCATGCACGATTACCGCTGGTTGTTTCCGCTGAGTTTGCTTTACCCTCATAACGCTGACAACACCATTGAACTGGGCTTTATTGGTACCCATAACGACATCGGTGGTGGGGTACAAGCGGATCACACTCCTAACGAGGCCGAATTGGCGACCTCACGCATTCCGTTACAATGGATGGCGTGGCAAGCGCAAGCCATCGGCTTACAGCTTGCCCCATTGGATGACAAATACCTGACCGTACCCGATCAGGGCACCCTGAATGGGCATGGAGGGCTTTGGATCGGGGGCAAAATTAAACCCGATGATCGCGCCTTGGAAAATCCCCCTCCTTCGGTCACCGCTTCAAAGCCGCTGCAACCAGACCACCCTACTCTTGGTCAGGCGTTACGTGACGAGTTGGAGCAGTTTATTACACGCTACCCGTTGCCGGAGTCGTTCGAAGACACCACAAACAGTGAGGCGGAATATGGGATCGTAGATATGGTGGGCTATCAAGCGTGGATTCACCAACATTACGGCACAGATAACGCACCTGCCCAAGATTAAAGGCTTAAATCACGGTATCATGTAGGGTGTTACGCAGCCAGCGTTTTGCGCTTGGCACGCCTGTTTTCGTTCCAAATTTCTTGACCTTACACGACTATGCTTGCAGAGCAACAACACCAGCTCACTCACCTCATTACCCAAGCCGTTCAGGCCGTGGTGCCCGAGGCGACGCCCACCATTACTCTTGAACGCCCCAATGTAGCCGCTCATGGCGATGTGGCCACCAATGTGGCCATGCAACTGGCGCGTCCTGCACGACGCAATCCCCGTGAGCTGGCGCAAGCAATTGTCGAGCACATCAGCCAAAATCCTAACAGCCAAACCTTGATTGCTCACGCTGACGTAGCGGGGCCAGGCTTTATTAATTTTCGGCTGACACCAGCCGCGCATCAGGCCGTGCTGACCGCCATTGCCCAGCAGGGGGACAACTTCGGCAAGCAGCCCGCCCGTGACGACAAGGTGCTGGTGGAGTTCGTCTCTGCGAACCCTACTGGGCCCTTACATGTGGGGCACGCCCGCCAAGCGGCATTAGGCGATGCCATTTGTCATTTGTTTAGCAGCCAAGGCTTTGAGGTGAGCCGTGAGTTCTACTACAACGATGCAGGCAACCAAATCGACAACCTAGCCATCAGTGTCCAAGCTCGCGCCCAAGGCATTGACCCCGATGACGACAGCTTCCCGGCTGATGGGTATCGTGGTGACTATATCGTCGATATTGCCAACGACTTCCGCGAACAAAAAACTGTTCAAGCCGCCGATGTCGAAGCCATTCAAGGCAGTGGTGACACCTCTGATTTAGACGCTATTCGACAGTTTGCCGTGGCCTATTTACGTCGCGAACAAGACGCAGATCTCAAAGCCTTCGGTTTGGAATTCGACACCTACTACCTTGAAAGTTCGCTGTATACCAGCGGCCGCGTCGACGAAGTCGTCAACGAGCTGACTCAAGCGGGGCATACTTACGAGGACGGTGGTGCCTTGTGGTTACGCACCACCGAGCTGGGCACAGGCGACGACAAAGACCGCGTGATGCGCAAGCGTGAGGGTGGCTATACCTACTTTGTACCCGATGTGGCTTACCACATCACCAAGTGGGAGCGCGGCTTTCACCGTGCAATCAATATCCAAGGTACGGATCATCATGGCACCATCGCTCGGGTACGCGCGGGTTTGCAAGGTCTCGAGCGCGGCATTCCCAAGGACTATCCCGCCTATGTGCTGCACAGCATGGTCAAGGTGATGCGCGATGGCGCAGAGGTCAAGATCTCCAAACGAGCCGGCAGCTATGTGACCATGAGTGAGTTGATCGAATGGGTCGGTCGTGATGCCGTACGTTTCTTCCTCGTCCAACGCCGCGCCGACTCTGAGTTTGTCTTTGATATTGATTTGGCACGCTCACGCAGCGAAGAAAACCCCGTCTATTACATCCAATACGCGCACGCACGCATTCATTCTATGTTGCGTCAGGCCGAGCTCAGCACGGAGGTGCTGCATCAAGCGGATTTTTCCCAACTGACTGCACCGACCGAGCTCATCTTGCTACAACGTCTGGCTGAGTTTCCCGCTATGCTAACGCAGGCAGCGCAGGACTTAGCGCCCCACCAAGTGGCGTTCTGGTTGCGCGATTGCGCCGCCGACTTCCATACCTGGTACAACGCGGAACGGGTCAACGTCGAAGACACCGCTCTCAAACATGCTCGCTTGGCTTTGGCGCACGCGTGCGCCCAAGTTCTAAAGAATGGTTTAGCAATCTTAGGGGTCTCCGCTCCCGATAAAATGTAATTATGGCAACACGACGTCGTTCCTCTCGCTCTGCTAAAAAGCCACGTAGCGCTTTGTTTAGTGTTTTTATTGGTGTCCTCATCGGCTTAGCGGCAGCGGTAGGGGTGACGTGGTATATGCATAATTCCCCTTCGCCGTTTCGCGAGGGCGCCAAAACACCGCCCTTTGATTTACGGCCTACCACTCAAGCCCCCACTGCTCAGCCCAGCGGCCCACCCGCTTCCTTAGCGGGCACGCCTTTACCGGCTCCGGCTGAGCTTTACCAAGATGGTGCCCGGCCTGCCACAGCGGCATCCACCTCGAAGCCCGAGGCACACTCTGACGAACTGGGTTCCTTAATTGCGTCTTTGGAGCCGCGCCCGTCCCCCACAGCGCCCGCTGTCTCTGCCAAAGCTGATCCTGCCTCAACCTCTGGCACCGTCTCGTCCGCCAAAAGCAGTGCCAATACCGCGGCCTCCGCATCCACACCCAACCAAGCTGCTAAGCCTGCTGGGCAGGCCGATAACCAAGGCAGCTATTATCTACAAGCGGGTGCCTTTCGTTCAGCCGATGTGGCCGAAGCCACCAAAGTAAAGATCTTACTCTTAGGTATGCCAGCCGAAGTACAGGTGGCCACCTTAGACGGTAGCGCCATCAATCGAGTGCGGGTGGGTCCCTTCAAAGGTGATCAAGCGCTCAAGGAAGCACAAACTCGCCTCAGTCAGGAACAAATCACCACCTCTGTGGTCAATGCTAAAGCCAGCCGCTAGATTAGCATCTTGGCTTTTTGGCCCTAGGTTTTTATATATTGCTACGCTTTCAAGGAAGTTTTACGGATGACAAAAAAAACCATCGCTTCGTTCGCACTGCTCAGCAGTTTAGTACTCGGCGCTTTAGGTAGCGTCGGCGTACACGCCCAAGCAGCTCCCAATGCCGAACAAAGCGCCCAAGCCCCTCGTTACGTCACCTTAGACAATCCTCAGGCCACCGCCACTCAAGAGGGTGAAGTCGAAGTGCTGGAGTTCTTTGCCTACAGCTGCGTGCATTGCGCGAATGCAGAGCCTATTTTGGCAGCTTGGATTGAAACGCAACCAGAAAACGTCAAACTACAGCGTGTGCCCATTGCGTTCAATCGTGGCATGACTGATTTACAGCGTGCTTATTTCACGTTTGAATCCTTAGATCGTATGGATTTACATCAAGCGTTCTTTGATGCCATTCACAAAGATCAGCAACGGTTATTTGATGAAAAAGCCATTACTCAGTGGGCCAAAGACCAAGGCATTGATCCTAAAAAATTCAACGCTACCTTTCATTCCTTTGGGGTGAATACTCGTGTTGACCAAGCCAATCAGTTAGCGAAAACCTATCACATTGAATCCACCCCCTCGATGGCTGTGGATGGCCGTTATATTGTTAGCCCCACTTATACCTACACGTTGCAAGGTATGGTTGACCAAGCGGACGATCTCGTCAAAGAACGCTTAGCCGCAACCAACTAACTTAAGACAAACGGAACAATCGCTAGCTTGGCGCATGTGTCAGCAGGTCAAAGGCCTGCTGTTGCGCCAAACTCAGAACTTGAGCCGTGGCGATATCGACCCATTCCATGTGTACGATATCCTGCGGCGCACGTTGCGCAAAGCGGGGTAAATCAACACTAATCACTTGGGCAATACGCGGGTAGCCTCCGGTGGTTTGCGCATCCGCTAACAACACAATGGGTTGCCCGTCGGGTGGAACTTGGACGGTGCCCGGCGATACCGCTACGGAAAGTAATTCACGTTGCGTGGTACGCTGTAGAATCGGGCCTGCTAATCGGCA
>DWUQ01000143.1 GCA_019120675.1 Candidatus Paenalcaligenes intestinipullorum
TCAGGAGATTTCGTTGTCCGCTTCCTCTCGTTCCTCTTTGTCTCGTTCGGATCATCGCTCGCCGTCGTCTTTGCGTCGTTTGGAGTTGGTTACTGGCTTTAGCAAGCACGCTGAGGGCTCGGTGCTGATCAAGGCGGGCGACACGCATGTGCTGTGTAACGCCAGCGTGCTCGATAAGGTGCCGCCGTTTTTAAAGGGCAAAGGGCAGGGGTGGGTGACAGCGGAGTACGGCATGTTGCCACGCTCTACCCACACCCGTAGCGACCGCGAGGCAGCGCGTGGCAAGCAAAGTGGTCGTACCCAAGAAATTCAACGTCTGATCGGTCGCAGTTTGCGTGCGGTGGTGGATTTGCCTACCTTGGGCGAGCGCACCATTCAGATCGACTGCGATGTGTTGCAGGCCGATGGCGGTACGCGTTGTGCGAGTATTACGGGCGCGTGGGTTGCGTTGGCGATTGCGGTGAAACGTTTGCAAGCTTCGGGTGAGCTGGCCGACTCGCCCTTACGAGGCCAAGTGGCCGCGGTGTCGGTGGGCAAGGTCGAAGGCGAATTGTTGGTGGATTTGGATTACCACGAGGATTCCGCCTGCGACGCGGACATTAATGTGGTGATGGCCGATCACGCGCAGATTGTAGAAATTCAAGGCACCGCTGAGGGCGATACCTTTAGCCGTACTGAGCTGAATACTTTATTGGATTTAGCCGAACAGGCCATTCATGATTTACAACAAGCGCAACGTGAGGCGGTGACTAATGCGTAAACAAATTGTTTTAGCCTCTAACAATGCCGGCAAGCTGCGCGAATTCAGTGCTATGTTTGCGCCGTTGGGTATCGACATGGTGCCGCAGGCGCAGTTAGGCGTTAGTGAGGCCGAGGAGCCTTTTCCCACCTTTGTGGAAAATGCCTTAGCCAAGGCGCGTCACGCTAGCTTGCATACCGGCTTGCCTGCCTTGGCGGACGATTCGGGTTTAACGGTTGAGGCCTTAAAGGGTCAGCCGGGGGTGTATTCGGCGCGCTATGCCGCCATGAATGGTTTCGAAAAATCGGACGCTGCCAACAACCAGTTTTTAGTGCAGCAGCTGGCGGAGCAGGTTGACCGTCGGGCACGTTATGTGGCGGTGTTGGTGTATGTGCGCGCTCACGACGATCCCTGTCCGATTATTTGCGAAGGCTTTTGGCAGGGGGAAATTGTGGCCGAGCCGCGTGGTGAGGGTGGTTTTGGTTATGACCCTCATTTTTATTTGCCGGATTTAGGCTGTACAGCCGCTGAGCTGAGCAGTGAGCGTAAAAATGCGCTCAGCCACCGTGCTCAAGCCTTGCAGCAGTTGCTGGCTCGCTTATCGGCTGAGCACTAAAGTAGGGCACAAAGAGCATGTTTAGCAGTATTGAGCCTATACGGCTGCAGCCACGTGATCCCAGTCGGGTGCAGTTTCAAGCGTTACCCCCTTTATCCCTGTATGTGCACGTGCCGTGGTGCGTGCGCAAATGCCCTTATTGCGACTTCAATTCCCATCGTGCGCCAGCGGTCTTACCCGAAGCCGAGTACCTAGAGGCGCTCAAAGCCGATTTAGAGCAAAGCCTGCCTTTAATTTGGGGGCGGCAGGTGGTGTCGGTGTTTATCGGTGGGGGCACGCCCAGCTTGTTGTCGGCGGGCACTTTGGATGCGATGCTGGCCTTGTTTCGGGCGTATTTACCGCTGTTGCCTGATGCCGAGATCACGCTTGAAGCCAACCCAGGTACCGCGGAAGCCCAGCGTTTTAAAGACTACGCTCGCAGTGGTGTGAACCGTTTTTCATTAGGGGTGCAAAGCTTTCATGACGAGGCGCTGCAAAAGCTCGGTCGTGTACACGACGGGGCGCAAGCTCGCCAAGCCATCGAGATGGCGCAGTCGGTGGTGCAACGAGTGAATGTAGACCTAATGTATGCCTTACCAGGGCAAAGTTTAGCCTTGGCGCAAGCGGATTTGGCCACTGCTTTGAGCTTTGGGCCGGAGCATTTATCGCTCTATCACCTCACCTTAGAGCCCAATACCGTGTTTGCGAAATACCCGCCCCAAGGTTTGCCCGATGATGAGTTGGCTTTGGATATCCAAGAGTGGTTGATTGAGCGTACGGCCGAGGCGGGGTATCAGCACTATGAGATCTCCGCCTATAGCCTTCCTGGCGGACAAAGCCGACACAATCGCAATTATTGGCAGTTTGGTGATTATTTAGGGATTGGCCCAGGCGCCCACAGCAAGCTGTCTTTTCCCGATCGAATCGTGCGTCGTGCCACCACTCGTAATCCGGAGGCGTGGATGCAGGCCGCGGTCAAGCGTGATGCCTCCCATTTGGCGGAGGATCGCACGGTGGCGGTTGAGGAGTTGCCGTTTGAGTTTATGCTGAATGCGTTGCGCTTAAAGGATGGGGTGCCTGCCAGCTACTACGAGGAGCGCACTGGGCAGTCGCTAAGTTATGTGTTGCCGACGATTCGCCGTTGCATTGATAAAGGTTTATTGGCCGCCGACCCACAACGCATTCGAGCCAGTGAGTTAGGCTGGCGTTTTTTAAACGACTTGCAGGCTGAATTTTTGCCAGATAGTTTACAATAGCGTCTTTGCTTGCTGGTCTTCACGTCTTGAGGTGAGTGGTCGTTCACCTCACCCACCCGGTTTTAGCGATGCATCAAGTTTTACTTTCCCCCGATGGAGTCATCATGTACAGCCCCGAAGAGTTAATTGAGCTTATTAACGAGCGTGACATCGCTTTTGTCGATTGTCGGTTTACCGATATATTGGGGCGTGAGCATCACATTACCGTGCCCGCGCACAGTTTCGACGAGGAAAAAATTGAAACCGGCTTGGCCTTTGACGGTTCCTCCTTACCGGGTTGGAAGGGGGTCGAAGCCTCCGATATGCTCTTGATGCCGGATGCCTCCACGGCGCGTTTTGATGTGTTTCGCGAGGAGCCCACATTAATTGTCAGCTGTGATGTGGCCGAGCCCAGCGATTTAAACGGTTACGACCGTGATCCCCGCTCCATTGCGAAGCGTGCCGAAGCGTATTTGCAGGCCAGTGGTTTAGGGGATACGGCATTTTTTGGTCCCGAGCCTGAGTTTTTTGTGTTTGACAGCATTCGCTGGGACGATCAGATGTCCGGCAGTTTTGTTGAGATCGGAGGCGAGCACGCACCGTGGTCGCGCGGCAGCGAGCTCAACGGTCGCAATTTGGGCAAGCGACCCACCATCAAGGGTGGGTATATGCCGGTGCCACCCGTGGATCAGTTTCACGATATGCGCTCTGAGATGTGTCTACTGTTGGAGCAGCAGGGCGTGCCGGTCGAGGTGCATCATCACGAAGTCGGCGGAGCGGGGCAGCAAGAAATCGGCACCCGTTTTTCTACGTTGGTGCAGCGTGCCGATTGGACACAAATCATGAAGTACACCATTACTAATGTGGCGCACGTCTACGGCAAAACCGCCACTTTTATGCCCAAGCCCATGCTGGGCGATAATGGTTCGGGTATGCACGTGCATCAGTCCATTTGGAAGGATGGGCAGAACTTATTTGCGGGCAATGGCTACGGTGGATTGTCCGAGTTCGCGCTGTTTTACATTGGCGGCCTCATCAAGCACGCTCGGGCGCTCAACGCCATCACCAACCCCACCACCAACTCGTACAAGCGCTTGGTGCCGCACTACGAAGCGCCTGTAAAGCTGGCGTATTCAGCACGTAACCGCTCGGCGTCGATCCGTATTCCGTATGTGACCAACCCCAAGGCACGTCGCGTCGAAGCGCGTTTCCCTGATCCGATGGCAAACCCTTATTTGGCTTTTGCCGCCTTGATGATGGCGGGTCTGGATGGGGTGCAAAACCGTATCCATCCGGGCGATGCGGCCGATAAAAACTTGTACGATCTACCGCCCGAGGAAGACGCTAAAATCCCAACCGTTTGCTCCTCCTTAGAGCAAGCCTTAGAGGCTTTAGATCAGGACCGCGAATTCCTGACTCACGGTGGTGTGTTCAGCAATGAGTTTATTGATGCGTACATAGCGGTGAAGCACGCTGAGGTTAACCGCTTGCGTATGACACCACACCCCGTAGAGTTTGATATGTATTACAACCTCTAAGGAGTTTTTTGTGGGGTATCCTGCCCTCGCATCATTGCTTGGGCGCGTTGTGTCATGAGCGCCTCACGGCGAATAAAGTCAGCAACGAATTGATTCACAGGCTGATGATGCAAGGCATAGGGGGTGGCCCACTGCACAATCCGGCCCTGATCCATCACCCCAATGCGGTCCGCAATGGCAAAGGCTTCGGCTTGGTTATGGGTGACTAAAATGGCGGTCAGGCCGGTTTTTTGCAAAATCTCGCGTACCTCGAAGGCCAAGCGTTCGCGCGTGTCCACGTCCAAATTTGAAAACGGCTCGTCCAGCAACAACAGGCTAGGTTTGGGGGCGAGCGCCCGTGCCAAAGCAATGCGCTGCTGCTGCCCGCCTGATAGTTCGTGAGGGTAACGGTCGGCGCAGTTTTCTAAATCAATCAGAGCAAGCATCTCCGCCACGCGCTGCTCGCGTTCGGACTTTTGCCAGCGGCGCAAACCAAAATCAATGTTTTTCGCTACCGTAAGGTGGGGAAACAGAGCGTAGTCTTGAAACATCATGCCTACGTTGCGCTGTTCAGGTTTGATTTGCTGAGTCACCGACGACAGCAAGCGTTGATTTAAATGAATTTCTCCACTGCGCAATGGCTCAAAACCGGCAATAGCGCGTAACACGGTGGTTTTACCACAGCCGGAGGCGCCCAGTAGGCAACCAATTTCGCCTTGCTTGAGTTGCAAGTTTAAGTGGCAGATAACCTCTTGCAGCCCATCGCGTGTGTCAAACGCGAGGCAGATTTCATGCAAATTTAAGTAATCCATAACAGCCTGCCCGATTAGTAATGACTTTTAAGTTGAGTGCGCGCTAGGAAAATGACCGGAACCAACCCTACCAATACAATGATTAAGGCTGCAATGGAGCCTTCTTCGTAGGTGCCGCGCGCGGCTTCGGCGTACAGCCACGTTGCTAGGGTATCGAAGTTCATCGGACGTAGTAGCAAGGTGGCGGGCAATTCTTTCATGGCGTCCACAAACACCAACAAAGCAGAAGCGGCCACCGCAGGTCTTAATAAGGGGAGATGAACGCGCCAGAGGGTGCGACTGGGGCTTTCGCCTAACAAGCGCGACGCTTGCTCTAAGGAGGGTGGAATGCGCGATAAGCCCGCCTGAACACCGCCGGTGGCAATGGCTAAAAAGCGCATACTGTACGCGATGACTAGGGCAGCGGCCGAGCCCATGAGAATCAACCGATCTGGTGCGCCCCATAAGTGGGTGATGCGGTTCAAGAAGCCATCCACAAACACAAAGGACGACAGCAAGCCAATGCCTAATACTGTACCTGGCACCGCGTAGCCCATCGAGGCCACGCCGACCACCACGCGTGTATAACGCGTGTCTTGGCTGCGCAACGACGTGCGTCGTGCTGCCCACGCGACCACTATGCCAGCCACGATGGTCACTAAGGTGGCCACCAGTGCCAAGCTAAAGGTGTTGACAGCACTTTGAAATAATTGCTGGGATACGCTACCGGTTAGGTGCCAGTATTTAACGCTTTCATTGATTAAGTAGCTGGCAGGTACTACAAAGCCGAGCACCACGGGTATCCACCCCAATGTCACCACTACGGCAGCACGCCAACCGGTTAATCGCTGGGGTTGCACAGGGCGTGAGCGCTGATTGCTGCTGTAGCGTTGATGGCGTCGGCCTAAGCGCTCGATATAAATGAGCCCCGCCACGATCACCAGCATTGACAAGGCGATTTGTGCTGCGCCCGCTAAGTCGGACCGCGTGACCCAAGTGGAGTAAATGGAAACTGTTAGGGTTTAAATGCCGAGAAACTCCGACGCACCAATGTCATTTAGGGTTTCCAGTAGCGCTAGGCTTAGCCCCACCGCCACCGCCGGACGGGCTAAGGGTAGCGCCACACGGAAAAATACCGACTGGCCATTTTCTCCTAAAATGCGTGCTGCTTCGAGTAAGCTAGCAGCTTGGGTGGCAAACATGGCGCGTGCGCTGAGGTAGACATAG
>DWUQ01000144.1 GCA_019120675.1 Candidatus Paenalcaligenes intestinipullorum
AGCTGTATCGCCACTTAGGACCAGATACCGATATTCCTGCCGGTGACATTGGTGTGGGGGCTCGCGAAGTAGGCTATATGGCTGGCATGATGAAAAAGCTTTCTAACTCTACCGCTGGGGTGTTTACAGGCAAAGGTTTAAGCTTTGGTGGCAGCTTAATACGCCCCGAAGCCACAGGCTACGGCACGGTTTATTTTGTCGAAGAAATGCTTAAACGACATGGCTTATCGATTGAAGGGCAAACGGTTTCCATTTCGGGCTCGGGCAATGTTGCCCAATACGCAATCGAAAAATGCTTGCATTTGGGTGCCAAGGTAGTCACGGTGTCGGATTCACATGGATTTGTGTACGACCCAGACGGGTTTACTCACGATAAGCTCGCTTTGCTTATGGAATACCGCAACCAACGCCACGAACGTCTTGAAGCCTACGCTCAAGCCACACGGTTAGAGTACTTTCCTCATGCTCGTCCTTGGCGTGTACCCGTTGATATTGCCCTGCCCTGCGCCACCCAGAACGAATTGGATGCCAACGATGCCGAACTGTTGGTTAAAAATGGGGTGCGTTGTGTTGCTGAGGGCGCCAATATGCCTTGCACTCTTGAGGCGATTCACGTGTTTGAGCACGCTAAGATCCTTTATGCGCCTGGCAAAGCCAGTAATGCGGGGGGCGTAGCGGTTTCTGGCTTAGAGCTCAGTCAAAATGCCGAACGCCTGAGCTGGACACACGCTCAAGTCGACGAACGCCTACATGCCATCATGCGCCATATTCACACGAACTGCGTTCAGTACGGTGCTGTGCCCGAGTCAAAACATGTAAATTACGTCAAAGGGGCAAACATTGCCGGATTCGTTAAGGTAGCGGATGCGATGCTGCAACAGGGGGTGTACTAAGGCAACACCCGTAAAGGCAAGCTTAACGGCAACTCCGCATCATGATGAGGAGTAAAACGTTCTGGTTTTAATTGGGGCGACGGATTGGTTTCTGTCGCCTTTTTCGTGGGCAAAGCCTGAATGTCGGGATCGTCCCAGTGCCCTTGCACCTGATAGTGCACCTGCATGGCTTCAGCCAGAGGGCGTTGCATTACCCATTGTGTTAAAAACGCACCGACCCCAACCAAAGGGTTCACCACAAAGCCCGCTGCAATTGCTGCGCCGCTCATATCCAACTTGGGAAAGACCATCACATCTAAATCTAGAGTTTCTTCTTTTAGGGCGACTTTACCATTTAACAGAATACGCCCTACTGGGCTCAGCACCTCATAATTTTGGGTGTACAGTTGCGATTGGCGTAGAGCGAATTGCCCCTCAACCTGATCGAAAGGAAACCCTTCTTTGAAGGCTTTGCCAACACCAAGCTCTAAACGGGCTAAGCGTGACAAGGAGGAAATAGAGAGCAGCTCCAAGAGCTTAGCGGAGCGCGACTGGATCGAACTAAATCGGCCGTTTTTTAAGGTTAACTGTAACTCAGCATCAATATCGTTTAAGCGTATTCGGTCCGGCAGCTGCGACCAGGTCAGCTGAAGTTGCGCATGACCTTTGCCTTGATGAATGAGACCCGGTGCACCAAAAAACTCTAAAAACTCTTCGACATTCGCCAACTCCGCCTGAACCTCTACACGTAAACCCGCTTGAGCACCAGCAAAACGCCAGTAACCTTGGCCCTGAGCCGTCATGCCAGGCGCTTGCCACTGCAAATTTTGCAACTGCCAGACTGAGTTTTCTTGCTTGGGTATTGCCTGGAGATGTATTTCACCGAATTGCTTGTTGTCCACCTGCAGTTGCTCAATATGCAGCCCGACCCGAGGTAAGCGTAACGAATGGTTATCACTCAGCTCGGACGCTAAGGTTTCTTCGATCTGAGCACGGTCGTCTTGCATCAGAGATGAACGTAAACGCACACGTTGAAAATGCGCTTGCACTTCGCTGTCTTGGTTGACAGTCGGCTCACGCCATAGCACGCGCCCAGCCAGCTCTGAGGCACTGACATCGGCAGTCCACGTGTGCGCTTTGGGCTGAGTGAGCCTAAGTGTAAAGTGCTCTAAGGGCAAATCAAAAATTTGCGCGGACGCGCTTTGTACGCGCGCACTTCGCAAAGCGGGCAGCCAATTCGTCGCATCGCTTTCGTCATCCATGAGCATCAACCAAGATCGCCAAGCATCAAAGTTGACGTGCTCCTGCTGAAGATCGAGTTGCAGCCCTGCTTGTAGCGGAGGCAAGGTGCGGTTCAATGCAAGACTGACCGCATTAAAATAGCTGCTGGCTTTGTCCTGAGCTGAATCATGTTCTAACAATGCATGCCATTGATTATTGAGCTGGATACGCCAACGTTCCAGCTCGGGACGATCCGGATCACTCTCCCAGTGCAAAGCTAATGGCCACGATTCTGAAGCGGATTTGCGTAACGGCTCTGGCAACGCTACCTCTAAACCCTGTAGGCTAGAGTGCACTTGCGCGCTAAGGGCCCCTGCTGGAGTGAGGTTTAATACTGCGTTAAAGGGTGTATGCCCGGTAAACAAAGCAGCTTGAGACGTCGCACCCCAATCCTTTAACACGGATGCGTCGAACGTACCGCGAATAGTAAAGGGCTCTATGGGCGCCTCAACCCGCGTCGACAGCACCCCCTTGGCATGAATAGATCGACCTAACCATGCGCCCTGCAATGCCTCAGCCTGTATACCGTACTCATCAAAGAAAAGTGTACCGGTTAATTGTTCAATAGGAGGCCAATCGGTAAATAAACGCAAGCGTGTTGGGGCAAGTTGAATGCGCCCCGACACTTGGGTATTTTCCGCTTGGGCTAACGGGACGATTAGCTGTAACCCGACTTGCCATGACCCTTGCGCATAGGTGTCATCTAGGCTGTGCTCCAGCAAGGCCCCTAAATCGCTTTCACGAAATAAAGCGGTATAGCTTTGCGCAGAACCTTGTGTGTCGCCCTGCAAATGTAACGTAGAATCCTGCGTCAAATCAGGGATACTAAAATGCAGATTGTGTACCGTTACGGCCTCGTGTTGCGGTATCGCTAAGTGTGCAGTGGGAAAGCTTGCTTTGAGCTGGCCACGCTCCATATACAACGAACCAGAAGCGTGCTTTACGGCAGGCCAGCCTTTGTAGTTTGGCTCGGGCGGTGCGTAATCAACGGTGGCGTGTTCAATGGCGCCCCCTACATAGAAATAACCCGCTTTAGGATCATGCTGATACGGAAATTGCTGAGGATCGCCTTGCCAGACCAAAGCGCCCTGCTTTAATTGGCCTGCCAAGAGCCCAGACTGTAGCCAGTCTTTGACCTCGGCGTCGACAGAAGTAGGAAAATATTCACTAATAGCGGTTAAATCAAAACGGTCAATACGCGCATAGGCGTGCAAAGCATCCTTGGTATTGTCATTTGGGCGCCAGCGCATCCAAGCGCCAAGTTGCACCGCATTATTTTCGACACGATCGAGCGCTACGGTTAACTGCTGCTGCGCCCAACGACCCCGAGCGCGCACGTGATCTAATTTTACTGGATCACTCAATTCGTCTAGAGGATGTAGTTTAAGGCCTTGAGCGTGGAAGGCGAAATCATTTACGCCCAAGTTCTGTAAAGATTGGCTGTCAAACCAATGCTGTAAATCGTGAATTGGCGTACGCCAATTCACCTCCAGCTTATCAGAAGCCGCCTGAAAGGCAGCATTGGTCTGCCAAACTAGCTTCTGGAAAGTCAACTTTAGAGCTAAGGGCTCCCAAGAGTGCTCAGCATAACCGCCCCAAAGTTCAAGCTGCGCTTGCTCTGCTTGAAAGGACGTCTCGGGGAAAGACAAGCCTGCAAGCAAAGCATGAGGCTGCTTAATTTGTGCATACCACTGCGCAGACGCATCCTGTAGAGCTGTCGAATATGGGGTGGGATGTTGAATCTGCGCATATACGAGCGCTGCGGCATCCGTATACGTGTCTGTCACCTCTATCTGCAGCTGATGCTGATCTCCCTGTTTACTCAGCTGTGCTTCAATATCCCACGATTGTTTAGCAAGCTTTTCCCTATCGCTGTTAACCTCATAAACGTGTACATCTTGAACACTAAGATGGGATTGTTGTAGCAGCCAAACCAACCATTCATGCTGTGCCCCCGTAGCGTTTGCTTGCGGCACAGTCAAATCCTCTAACGATACCGACCAGCCTGCAATGTCCCATTGCTTGGTGCCTTTTTGATCGATCGGGAGTTCGACCCCTTGGATACGTAAGCGCTCGAATAGGGGTTGCTTGTGCCATAATGAACGCCACTGTAGCTGAGCCGTTATGTGCTCTACGTAAAAGGCTGGATCCGTGGCGTTTGCCGAATCCAAACGCACCCCAGTTAGACGTAAACTAGGCTGCCACCCTTGCCAATCGCCTTCGAGCTGCTGAATACTCACAGGCCGTCCAAGAGTCTGACTCAGTTGCAGCTGAAGCGATTCCTGCCAATAGCCTATATGTGGCCATATCAGCCAACGCAATCCCGCTATGGCGACGAACACCACGCTAATGAATGCACAGCCTCCATAGTAAAGAAAACGTCGCAAACTAGGTCCTGATGATTAAATTTCCACACTGAAAGCCAGCAGCAGCATTGGGTTCGTTAAGTCTAATCGTGCTGGATCGGTCATTCTAAGTTACTTATGCCTAAAACTTCTATTCTAAAATTAGCCACAGAATGGTCGGGTGCCTTGCGTAGGCACTTAATCGCTCAGCCCGAGTTTGCCGCACTGATCTCGCAAAGCAGCAAGCGTCCGGTAACACCTGAGGTCATTGATACTTGGCTCTCTGATGCCTCGAGCCCTGAGTCTGAGCAACTGGAGCTGTCTGCGATCAAAATACAGTTGCGTAAAGTGCGTCAACAGGTGTTTTTTACGTTGTATTTACGCGAACTCACTGGTGCAGCAAGTTTAACTGAAGTTGGCGAAGCGATGAGCTATTTGGCCGATCAGTCGGTGGCCTTAGCGTACGCCGCCAGCTACCAATATCTTGCCCACCGCCATGGTACACCGCTGGATACGCAAACCCAAGAACCCTTAGAGCTCTTGATTGTAGCGATGGGTAAATGGGGTGGCTATGAGCTGAATGTTTCGTCAGACCTCGATCTCATTTGCATTTACAGCGAAGAAGGCCAGACACTGGGCCAGCGCCCCCTTAGCCATCATGAATTTTTTAGTCGCTTAACTCAACGCCTGTGTCATGTGTTGTCGGATTTAGACGCATACGGTCAAGTATTCCGGTGTGACCTACGCTTACGGCCTGACGGAGATTCGGGACCCTTGGCATGGAGCCTATCGGCTACGGAACAATATTTAGTACAACAAGGTCGTGAATGGGAACGTTATGCGTGGATTAAAGCGCGGCCTTTAAACCTGAGCCGACACGACACGCCCTCAAACAATCTGTCGCAACTCATCCAAGATTTTGAACGATTACGTACCCCGTTTGTGTATCGACAATATTTTGATTTTACAGCTTTGGCTGCATTACGAGAATTACGTGAGCGCATCCGGCAAGATTGGAATCGACGGGTCTTAGCTAGAAATGGCCACGATGCACTGCACAATATCAAACTAGGCGAAGGGGGCATTCGTGAAATTGAGTTCGTGGTGCAGTTAAACCAACTCATTCGAGCGGGTCGATTGCCTTCTTTACGAATTAGTAACCTTCTGGATGCGATTGATGCACAAAATCGCGCTGGCGTGCTCGCACCTCATGTCTGTACGGAGCTTAAAGAAGCTTATCGCTTTTTACGACGGGTCGAGCACTTGCTGCAGTACAAGGAAGATCAACAAACGCATTTGTTGCCCGTTGATGAGCCGATGCGTACCGCCTTAGCCCAAACGATGGGCTTAACCTTAGCAAAGTTTGAGCAACAATTGCAGCAACACCGTCATTGTGTGCAAAAACGCTTTCATGATGCGTTTCGCTTAGCGGGTTTGTCCGAGCCCCCCACTACTGAAGTGACGCACTCGCCGCCTCCTGCTCTAGACCCGCTTTCCGACAATGAAGGGTTACTTCATTATGCTCAACAGCAACAAGAGGAGTTTTTAACCAGTCAACGTTTTAAGCGCTTAAGTAAAAAAAGCCAACGACGTTTGGTACAGCTCATGCCATTGCTAGTAGACGCTGCCGCTCAACATGACTCAGCCGAAGCCTGTTTAAGACGTTTGCTCAATGTGATTGAAAGCATTGCCCAACGCAGCGCTTATGTGGCCCTATTAACGGAGTATCCCGAAACCTTGGCGCGACTCAGCAAGATTGTTGCGGCGAGCCCTTGGGCGGCGCAGTATTTAGCGCAGTATCCGTTGGTACTGGATCGATTAATTCAGTGGCAAGCGCTGATGCAAGATATTGACTTTGAAGCCGAAGCCCTGCAATTACGCATTGAGCTTGATGCTTGCATTTTGGCTGATGGGCGCCCAGATATCGAGCAACAAATGAACTTAATGCGCGACACGCAGCATCAGCTTACCTTTGCCTTAATTGCCCAAGACTTAGAAGGCCTGCATAGTGTGGAAGCGTTGGCGGATCGATTATCGGCATTAGCCGATCTCATGCTTACTGAAACCTTAGCTCGCGCTTGGCCCTTAGCTCATCCAGGCCTCCACCCTGCTGCCCCACTCGCTCCCCCAGCCTTTGCCGTCATTGCCTATGGCAAATTAGGTGGCAAAGAGCTGGGCTATGCTTCGGATTTGGATTTGGTGTTTTTATATGATGAGCCCCAGCCCAACAACCAATTCGACGCGACCATTGAGCGCTATGTACGCTTAGGGCGACGTATGATTTCTTGGCTCTCTACGCTCACTTCATCAGGACGTTTATACGAGGTGGATATGCGTTTGCGCCCTGACGGGGATGCAGGCCTGATTGCCATCAGCTTTGAGGGCTTTGCGGAGTACCAACGTCATCAAGCCTGGAGCTGGGAGCATCAAGCCCTCACACGCGCTCGCTTTGTGACCGGCGATGTGTCACTTGGGGCTCGTTTTGAAGCATTGCGCCAAGATATCTTATTGCAAAAGCGAGACCTGAATACACTTAAACACGACATCAAACTGATGCGCGCACGCATTCGTCAGGCTCACCCTAACCGCAGCGCACTGTTCGATTTAAAACACGACGCCGGCGGTATGGTGGATGTGGAATTTATCACTCAGTATTTGGTGCTGGCTTATGCGCATGACTACCCACTGCTGTTAAATAACCTAGGCAACCTTACCTTATTGCAATTAGCGGCTGAGTATGGGCTCATCGATCCCTCACTCAGTCTAACGGTGCGCGAAGCGTATCGACGCTACCGCAAGCTCCAACATGCTTTGCGCTTGCAAGCTCAGCCATGGGCGCGCACCGATCCTTTGCCCTTGCAGTCCGAACGACAAGCCGTGCAAGCGCTTTGGAAAACAGTGATTGAACGGTAAACTAAGAGCGTCCACACACCCACAGTTTTTTAGGGTTGCTATTTATTATGTCTACTAAAGAATTTACTCGTCCTGTCTTAACGTTGCCCGATCAACGTAAAAAGGTACTGTTGCACTCGTGCTGTGCGCCCTGTTCAGGCGAGGTCATGGAAGCCATGACCGCCTCGGGTATTGAGTACGCGATCTTTTTTTATAATCCCAACATCCATCCTGTTCGCGAATACGAAATCCGCAAACAAGAAAACATTCGCTATGCCGAACAGCATGGTATTGAGTTTATCGATGCCGATTACGATGTCGACAATTGGTTTGATCGCGTTAAGGGTATGGAAAACGAACCCGAACGCGGTATCCGCTGCACCGAATGCTTCGATATGCGCTTCGAGCGCACCGCGTTGTACGCCTACGAGCATGGTTACGACACCATTAGCAGCTCATTAGGAATTTCTCGCTGGAAAGACATGCAGCAAATCAACGACTGTGGTGAACGCGCAGCCGCGCGCTATGATGGCATGCTGTACTGGACCTATAACTGGCGCAAAGGGGGTGGCTCACAGCGCATGCTCGATATCAGTAAGACCGAAGAGTTCTATATGCAAGAATACTGCGGTTGTGTGTATTCGTTGCGTGACACCAACCGTTGGCGTCGCCAAAATGGACGTGAGCGCATCCAGATTGGCGTAAAGTTTTATTCATGGGATGCCACGCGTGAGCATATGCATGAAACACCCGCCAAACGTTTAGACAAGCCGATTTTATAACTCCCAAAAAGCTAGCGTTCGAAGCTGGCTTTTTTAATTTTCATCCGCAGCGACAAAGGGCGCTAGAGGCTCGCGGGGGCGCACCAGACGATTAGCCACCTCAGTAACACGCTTACGTAACCAGATGACCTCGGGCGCTTTGTGTGTACGTCGATGCCATAGCTGGTAGAAGCGCATAGGTGGAAACTTAAAGGGAGACGGCAATACAGTGATGGGTAAGTCCTTGGCGTAATGCTCGGCAAACTGCCGCCCGGTCGTAAACACCAAATCCGTGCGTATCAGCACATACGGCACCAAACCAAAATACGGCACTGACATTTGAATATTGCGTCGTAATCCCTGCTCGGCAAGGCTGCCATCGATAAAATTTTTGCGATGCGCCACATAAACGGTAGGCGCTAAGTGGGGCATTTCTAAAAAACACTTCATATCAATGCCACGCCGCGCAAGGGGATGCTCCGTCCCCACCATACAGACCACCTCATCATCAAACAATCGCGACATATGCAACTGCTCGGGAGGCGCTAACCAGTTGGCAATCACTAAGTCCAATACGCCTTCTTCGAGCTGTTTCACATAACTGGTGTCTGGACCAATAGGATGCACAATGAGCTTGGTATGTGGGGCGTGACGACGCAGTTGCTGAGCAATAGAGGGCAAAAAGATGGCATCCAGGTAATCTGGGGCCGCAATATGAAACTCGCGCTCGGACGTAGCCGGGTCAAAAGCTTCAGGTGGGTTCGCAATGCGCTCGATGGCCGCCAGCGCTTCGTTAGCGAACAGCAGAAGCTCTTCACCACGCGCTGTCGGCACCATGCCTGATTGGCCACGTAATAGGATTTGATCGCCTGTGATTTCACGTAAACGACGTAAAGCATTGCTAATGGCTGGCTGAGATTGCCCCATTAGAATGGCGGTACGTGAAACGCTTTGTTCAGTCAGTAGTGCTTGTAGCACACGTAATAAATACGTATCGATGGGGTCTTTTTTTCTTTGCATTAGTAAACGCTATCGCAGCTTTTGGCTGCGTGTCTAGTATGTCTATCCCTCATGAATAGTCAGTAATAGTCATCATCATTAACAACTAATGTATAACTGTAAAGAGACTGCTATTCTAAAACTGTACTGACATCTTGCCGAGGAATAAAAATGGAGACACAAGCAATACGTTTCTATTACCAATCGAAAGTCCATGAAGTCCAGGACGCTCCCACTACACGCACTGTGCTGCAACACTTGCGTGAAAACCTGCATCAGACAGGAACCAAAGAGGGCTGCGCGGAAGGCGACTGTGGCGCTTGTACGATTATGGTAGCAGAGTTAAACGCGAATAACGAATTAGAAATGCGCGCGGTCAACGCCTGTATTCAATTATTACCAAGCCTAGATGGCAAAGCCATCTTTACTGTCGAAGACTTAGCCGGGGAAAATAACGCTTTACACCCTGTGCAGCAAGCCATGTTAGAAAAGCACGGCTCGCAGTGCGGCTTCTGTACACCTGGGTTTATTATGTCGATGTGGGGGCTATACCTCAAACATCAACACGCTGACCACCCCCCCACCCGCTCGGAAATCAACGAAGCACTGTCTGGAAATCTATGCCGTTGCACAGGCTACCGTCCTATTATTGAGGCGTGTGAAGCCATGTTTAGCTTACCCAAAGCTGAGTTTAAAAAAGGTGAGCTCAAGGCCAAACTGGAATCGCTACAGCGTGAAGACACCTTCAGCTATCAACACGAACGCCAGCTTTTTCACGCCCCTCAAAGCCTTGATGCGTTGGCGAAACTATACGAACAATACCCCGAAGCGCGTATTTTGGCAGGGTGTACGGATATCGGCTTGTGGGTCACTCGGCAATTCCGTGAGCTCAATCATTTGATTTACATTGGCCGTGTCAAAGAACTGAAAGCACATTATGTCGAGAATGATCAGCTGTATATCGGCTCAGGGGTGTTGCTGAATCAGGCGTTTACCGCACTCATCGAGCACTTCCCTGATTTTCATGAGCTCCATCAGCGTTTTGCCTCCTACCCCATCCGTAATGCGGGCACCTTGGGCGGAAATATTGCCAACGGCTCACCGATTGGTGACTCCATGCCGGCTCTCATTACCCTCGGCACCGAAATAGTACTGCGTAAAGGTGATCAAGTACGTAGCCTACCACTCGAAGACTTTTACTTGGGGTATCAGCAAAAAGATTTGCAGCCCGGTGAGTTCGTTCAAGGCATTCGTATTCCACTCAGCTCTAAAGCGCGAACCTTCCGCACCTACAAACTTTCTAAACGCTTTGATCAAGACATCTCTGCCGTCTGTGCGGCCTTTGCTCTGGAATTAGATGAGCAAAACTTGGTCAAAACCATACGTATTGCTTATGGTGGCATGGCGGCTACTCCCTTACGCGCTCGCCACGCTGAAGCGGCACTGCAAGGTAAGGCTTGGAATGCAGAGCAGATTGCTCTGGCCCAAGAAGCGCTGAGCCAAGATTACCAACCGCTTAGTGATATGCGTGCCAGTAACGACTATCGTGCTCTGTCTGCACGGAATCTTTTAAAACGTTTCTATCTACAAACCAATCCGCAGCAACCTCTGGGCGAGGACCAGCTCAACGTGTTTAAAGTTGCTAAATATTCCCGTGAGGAGGCCCATCATGAATAAATTAGCAGAAAACTTCATGAATCTATCCACTCAAGCCAAAGAAACCGAGCGGGTTGGCGTCTCTTATTATCACGAGTCGGCCGATCTGCACTTAACGGGCAAAGCCATCTACACCGATGACATGCCCGAGCAGCAAGGCACTTTACATATGGCGCTTGGCCTCTCTAGCGTGGCGCACGGTCGGATTTTGTCGATGGATTTAGAAGCCGTCCGTAACGCCCCTGGTGTGGTGGGCATCCTCACGGTAGAAGACATCCCAGGTAATAATAATTGTGGGCCGATTATCGAAGATGACCCGATCTTGGCCGATGGCGTGGTGCATTATGTCGGCCAGCCCGTTTTTGCGGTCATTGCTGAAAGCCATGAGGCTGCACGCAAAGCGGCCAAACTGGGCAACATCGAGTACGAAAAGCTCCACCCTATTCTGACCCCCCAGGAAGCACGTCAAGCCGAAAGCTATGTGCTGCCGCCTTTTAAACGTGCACGCGGCAATCCTGACGAAGCCATTGCCAACGCCCCCCATCGTTTAAGTGGCCAATTTGAATGTGGCGGTCAAGAGCACTTTTACCTTGAAGGTCAAATTTCTTACGCAATCCCCTACGACGAAGACTCCATTAAGGTCTGGTCCTCGACACAGCACCCCAGCGAAATGCAAACCCTGGTGGCGCGCTGTCTGAACTGGCCCAGTCATCGTGTGGAAATGGCCTGCCGTCGTATGGGTGGCGGCTTTGGTGGTAAAGAGTCCCAATCCGCTCTGTATGCATGCCTATCCGCCATTGCAGCGCATAAGCTAAAGCGCCCCATCAAAATTCGTCTTGATCGTGAAGACGACATGACCATCGCTGGTAAACGCCATGGCTTTTACTACGAGTGGGAAGTTGGTTTCGATGACCAAGGGAAAATCCTCGGTGCACGTGTGGAAATGACCCTGAACTCGGGCTACTCCGCAGACTTGTCTGGGCCAGTCGCGACGCGTGCGGTCTGCCACTTTGACAACGCTTATTACTTGGAAAACGTGGATATCCAAGCCTATTGCGGCCGCACCAACACACAATCCAATACCGCGTTCCGTGGCTTTGGTGGTCCCCAAGGGGCACTAGTGATGGAAGTCATGCTGGACAATATGGGGCGTCATTTAAATCTCGACCCCTTAAAAATCCGCCAGCATAATTTTTACGGC
>DWUQ01000145.1 GCA_019120675.1 Candidatus Paenalcaligenes intestinipullorum
AACGCCAGCCACATTACTGGCCACATCCTCGGCCGAAGCACCAGGATAGGTCGCACTAATGGTAACGGTAGGGGGGGCCACATTTGGGTACTGCGCAATGGGCATCGTCGGCAATGACAATAAACCTAATAAGGTAATCCCTAGCGCCACCACCCATGCAAAAATAGGTCGTTCAATAAAAAACTGAGGCATAGTAGTTTACTCGTGGGTAGACTCGGCAGCAGGCGTCGTATTTTCAGCATCGCCTGCATCCGCTTTAGATTCGCCAGCGGATACGTTCGTTGACGTGTCGGTATCGGAAGCGCTTGCTTCCTCGTTGTGAGCCCCATACTCTGCGGCTTGCTCTTGCTCAGACGCTTTTTCAGCGCGCTCAGCATCGCTCCACGGCACAGGTGTAACAGGCGAACCAGGACCAATTTTTTGGAAACCAGTGACGATGAGTTTTTCACCGCCCTTTAACCCTTCAACGATTTGGATTTCTCCACCCAGTGTAGAACCCGTCACCACTTTGACAGGTTGAACTTTGTTGTCCTCGTCAATAATCATGACCGAGCGTTCGCCTGAGTTAGAGAATTGCACAGCTTGTGCTGGCACGACAATCGCATTGTCGCTGGTACCGCGCTCAACGCGAGCACGGACAAACATGCCCGGGAGTAACAACTCATCTGGGTTGTCAATTTCAGCACGCAAGCTAATTTGTCCAGTCGAAGGATCCACCGCAACCCCCGAGAACAACAAGCGCCCTTCTTGCTCGTACTCGTAACCATTATCGAAAAACACGCGCACGGCGGGCCCATTCTCGCCTTGCTTTAAGCTACCATCTGCAATCGCCTGACGTAAGGCCATCAGCTCACTGGCAGGACGTGTAATATCGATATACACCTTATCCAGCTGGTGGATGGTGGCTAAATGTGTCCCGGAAGTCCCACTTACTAACGCCCCTTCGGTTATCTCCGCCCGTCCAATACGGCCACTAATCGGTGCTTTTACCTTGGTGTAGCCCAAATTAATTTCGGAGCTTTCTAAGTTCGCTTTGGCCGCAGCCACCCCAGCTTTGGCTTGCTCGCTCTGAGCAATTGCATTTTCGTACTCTTGGCGGCTCACCGCATTTTCTTTAATTAATGTGGTGTAACGCTTGGCCAAAGAAGCCGCTGCACGGGCATCCGCTTGGGCATTTTGTAACTGTGCGGCCATCTGATTGCGTTGCGCTTGATACGTGTCAGGATCAATGGTGAACAGCAGCTGGCCTTCCTTGACATCGCTACCTTGGCTAAAATTAATTTCCTCAACAATCCCATCCACTCGCGCACGAATTTCCGCTGATTTAATGGCGTCTACTCGTCCAGGCAACTCATCGAACAGCACCACTGGCTTGGTTTCTACGGTAACAAAATTAACGGGCATAGCGGGCGGCCCTTTGGCCTGATCGGCTTCGGGTTCTTTTTTGCCGCAGGCGGCCATAAGCACTAAGCCTGAACACATCAACAGCTGCAGCGAACGCTGTCCGAGCGATCGGTAGGTTTGCATAGAAAGCTCCGAGAAAATTATGACTAGCAGTCAGCTAAGCATAAAAGGAAACACAGTAAAGAAAGAAAGTATAGGGGGAAAACAGCAGAGTTTCAAAGTGCTTATGCTGTTTATTTACAAAAAATGTACAATTTTGTACCGCATTGGAAACGTCACAGATCGGAACAGCATAATGAAAAAACGCTCTATCGCCCCTAAGGCTTAACTAAGCAGCAACGCATCGTCTTCGATTTTTTCCCCGCGCACTTTTTCAAACATGGCGAGCAAATCGGTGACCTCTAAACCTTTGCGGTCCTCGCCACTGATATCCAGCACCACCCGACCTTGGTGCAACATAACCGTACGGTCGCCAACATCGAGCGCTTGGCGCATGCTATGCGTGACCATCATCGTCGTTAAGGATTGTTGTGCGACCAACTTGGCCGTTAACTGCAGCACAAAATCTGCAGTGCGAGGGTCTAGGGCTGCGGTGTGCTCATCCAGAAGTAAAATTCGTGAAGGCTGCAACGAAGCCATTAATAAACTCACAGCTTGGCGTTGGCCCCCCGATAGCAAACCAATACGATCCGTTAAGCGATTTTCCAAACCAAGCCCAAGCATTTCCAAATGCTCTCGAAAATGATCACGCATTGAGGCTTGCACGGCACGTGACAATTTGCGCCCTCGCCCTCGAGCCGCCGCTAAGGCCATGTTTTCCTCGATGGATAGGTCTTCACACGTGCCCGCCATTGGGTCTTGGAAGACACGCGCTACACGATCGGAACGCCCCCAAACCGGCAAGCGGGTTACGTCCTTATCGTCAATAAACACTTGGCCCGAATCAACGGTTTGCTCGCCTGAGATTGCATTTAAAAAAGTAGATTTACCCGCACCATTCGAGCCAATCACGGTTACAAACTGACCTTGAGGAATCTCCAAAGACATCCCACGCAAAGCCCGTGTTTCGATGGGCGTACCTGGATTAAAAGTAAGCTGTAGATTTTGTGCACGCAACATATTAAAGCGCCTTGTTATCTGCATTTGCCCCGTGACGGCGACGACGTTTGAGCAAAGGAAGTATCAATACGAAGGTCACGAGCACAGCGGTGATGAGGTTTAAATCTTGTGCTTTTAAGCCAATAAAATCTGCGTTTAAGGCGAGCGCAATAAAGAAACGATACAGCACCGCGCCAATAATGACGGCTAAAGTCGTAATATAAAGCTTACGCGATGGCATAATCCGCTCACCAATAATAACGGCAGCCAAGCCAATGACGATTGTACCAATCCCCATAGAAATGTCGGCGTTGCCCTGTGTTTGCGCGAACAAGGCGCCAGCCAACGCCACTAGGGCGTTGGAAATCGCCATACCCGCTACTATCATGGTGCCAGTAGCGACTCCTTGCGCACGCGCCATACGTGGATTGGAACCGGTGGCGCGCATGGCCAACCCCGTTTCGGTTGAAAAAAACCAATCCAGCAAAAACTTGGCCGCGAGCACCACGACCAACAACACCAATGTTTTAAATTGATACCAATCAGCAAGGCTTGCCGGCTCAAGCTGACTGAACACGGTCGGCTCCATAATGAGGGGTACATTCGGGCCACCCATTATGCGCAAATTAATGGAATATAAGGCCGTCATCATTAATATACTGGCCAACAAATCCATAATTTTGAGCTTTACATTCAGCCAAGCGGTGACCATCCCGGCTACGGCGCCAATCAAGGTCGCAATAACAGTCGCTAAAAAAGGATCCATTCCTTGACTGATCAAGGTGGCCGCACAGGCTCCTCCGAGCGGAAAGCTCCCATCTACGGTTAAATCTGGAAAACGTAAAATACGAAATGAGATCAGCACCCCTAAGGCCACCAATCCAAAAACAAGGCCAACCTCGATGGCGCCCCAAAAAGAATATGCCGACATGCGAAGACTACGCTTATAAAAAAGCGAGCTGCCTAACGTATTAGGCCGCCCACAGCTTGGGTTTACTCAATAACTTTGGCAGCGGATTGCACCAGCTCAGCGCTCAGCTCAATACCTTGCTTTTTAGCGGCAGCTGGGTTGACGTGCAACTCCAGCTCAGAGCTGGTTTCAGAGGCCATATCACCAGGTTTCTCACCCTCTAAGATGCGGATCACCATGGCACCCGTTTGTTTGCCTAAATCAAAATAGTTAATCCCTAAAGCCGCAACCGCGCCACGCGGCACACTGTCGGTATCGGAAGCAACTAAGGGAATCTTGGCCTCGTTACCGACACGTACTAAGGACTCGTAGGCGGACACCACGTTATTGTCGGTATTCGTATAAATCACATCAACTTTACCGACCAAACTACGAGCGGCCGCGCCGACATCGACGGTACGCGGTGCCGTGGCGGTAACCAACTGCATGCCTTCCGTGGCCAGAAGCTCTTCAAGACGTTTGACCACAACCACAGAGTTGGTTTCACCTGGGTTATACACCATCCCGACTTTTTTGGCATTGGGCACAATTTGCTTAATGAGTGCTAATTGATCCTCAAGTGATAACGCATCGGAAACGCCCGTAACATTCGTACCACTTGCCTCCATGCCTTTGACCAACTGCGCTGCAACGGGATCCGTAACCGCAGAATACACCACGGGAATGGAGCGGGTGCCGGCAACCACGGCTTGAGCAGAAGGCGTGGAAATGGCCACAATCACATCGGATTTGTCACCAATAAACTTACGTGCGATTTGCGAAGCAATAGCGGGATTGCCTTGAGCGGTTTGAAACTGCCATTTGAAATCGGGACGCTCCGTAATACCGGCCTCTTGGAGGGCTTCATGGACTCCATCCTTGATTGCATCTAACGCCGGATGCTCAACAATGGAGGAAACGGAAACTGTTTGTGCCAAACCTAAAGTGGGCGCCAATAAGCCACACGACAGCGTTAAGGCACTCAGCAGTTTAAAGGTGTGTTTTTTCATGGAATACTCCAAAGCGATGACGCTTTAACGCGCCAGTATACGTGCAAAAACGCCCCATACAACGATGGGATTAAGGGATTGTAAACGTAGAATCAATTGGACGCATGGCTAACAGCATTTTTGCCCAACGCCGTGCTGGCAATCGGGTTTGCACTTCCACCTGAGTGGCACGATCGAGTAACGCTTGAGTACTCATATTGAGCAGTTTTTGATCGGCAAAAGCAAACACCACCACATTGCCTTCATCAATTTCAGGAAACACCAACACACGCCCGTGAAAGGCTTTTTTAATATGGCGTAAATTTTCCTCATAGCTTGGATGAGAGCCAAATAAATTAATACTCACCATCCCCTCAGGGCGTAAGGCCTGGGCGCAGGCTTCATAAAACGCCAAGGAAGAACACACCGGACCTTGTGCCTCGGCATCATACACATCCACCATCAACACATCGATACTTTGGGCACGTTGGGGCTGGCGAATCCACTCCTCCGCGTCCGCATGGGTAATCGTTGAACGACGATCAAACGGCAAGCGGAAAAAAGCCTGACACATACGAGTGACCTGCTCATCCA
>DWUQ01000015.1 GCA_019120675.1 Candidatus Paenalcaligenes intestinipullorum
ACAGTGCCTAATTGGCTGTACTTACACTGATTTCCTCTAAAGGCGTATTATTCCCATGTCTCGTTTAACGGTTCTAACTCTGGACTCCGCTCCCACTGCCACTCACGATCGTCTTGTCAAAGCCGTGCAAACGAATGGCTTTTTGCCCAACTTGCTTGCTGTGCTGGCCAATGCCCCAATCGCCCTAGCCGCTTACCAAGACTTATCTGCGCTAAATGCTACAGCCAGCTTAAGTCTAGACGAACGAGAAATTGTGCAGCTGGTTGCGGCCACACACAACGGTTGCGCATTTTGCGTGGCAGGCCATACGGCCATCGCTAAAAAGAAAAGCTCATTAAGCACGGGCACGATTGAGGCACTGCGCAACCAAGCACCACACGCGATTGAGGACGCGCGCTTGCTGGAACTGGCCCTTTTCACCCAACACATCATTGATCAGAAGGCCCAACTCAGCGATGCTCAATTGCAGGCGTTTTTTGACGCTGGCTTTACCCAACAGCATGCTCTAGAGGTTATCGTAGGGGTAGGCTTGGCCACGATCTGCAACTTTGCCAACAATCTGGCCCAGACTCCCATTAATCCCGAGTTGCAGGAGCACGCATGGGCCACACCATAAACTACGCTCCCCTGCCCAGTCTGGATCCATCCACTCACCACTGGGTTGGCGAAACTCTGGCGCACTGGCTGGACGAGCACGCCCACACGTTGGACAGCAGCTCAACCTTAGCCAACGAGGTGTTGCCACGCTTAGCTGACGAGCAGCTGTTTGCCATCGGTGTCCCGGCCGAACTAGGCGGTGTAGTAGGCACCACCTTTGCCGACGCGGTAGACAGCATCAGTCAGGTGGCAGCCCACTCCCTAACGGCCGCCTTTGTGCTGTGGGGACAACGCACCTTCGTGGAATACCTGCTACAAACCGAGCAC
This sequence comes from Candidatus Paenalcaligenes intestinipullorum, assembly GCA_019120675.1. Classification (GTDB taxonomy): domain Bacteria; phylum Pseudomonadota; class Gammaproteobacteria; order Burkholderiales; family Burkholderiaceae_B; genus Paenalcaligenes; species Paenalcaligenes intestinipullorum. The sequence continues at coordinate 925 of DWUQ01000015.1, forward strand.
ACAGACACCTCGGAGCGATACCTGGCGCCTGTGCTACAGGGCTCATTAGCTGGGGCCACCGGACTGTCCAATGCCATTAAGTTTCTTGGGGGAATCGAAGAGCTCCAAGTTCACAGCGAACAAGCAGGCCATGACTGGGTTCTTAATGGACGGCTACCTTGGGTCACCAACCTACGGCCAAATAACTATGCCGTAGCTACTGCCCTGTATGCCCCTAACGGAACCCCTGCCATTGCCATCATTGACCACCAAGATCATGATCAAGAGCGCAGCACCGACTTGCCGTTGGTCGCCCTGCAAGGCAGCAACACAGCGGCGCTGGCCTTTCACAACCTACACCTAAACCCCAACGAGCGTTTACTCAGTCTCAATGCGGCAACCTTCATCACGCACGTCCGCCCACGGTTTTTAGCACTGCAATGCGCCATGACCATCGGTTTAAGCCAGCGCTGTCTCGCCCAGATCATCTACCACCATCGTCCAGTGGCCGTGATCCGTGCTTCTGCACTATCTTATTGGGAACAATTACAAACCTTGCGTGCCCATCTGTTGCATGGGGTGGCTCAAGACCAATTCACTACAGACAGCAAAGCATTGTTTCGCTTACGTATTAAGCTGGCTGAGTTGGCGGCTAAAGCCGTCGCACTTGAAGCGGGCAACGAGGGGGGCGTCAGTTTTATCGCAGGAGCACGGGCACATACTCAACGTCGTCAGCGCGAATCCTTGTTCGTCCCTTTAGTCTCCCCCACAGTTGCCCAACTGCAAACGGCTATTGCGGACTCTCTCTAGGAACTCATGTGACGGTATCGACTCACTCTATTTTGCTACGTGCACACAATATTGGCTTGCGGTTCGGTCAGGGTCCAGTGCTGGCGAACCTAAACATGCGCATTCAGGCACAGGAGTGCGTCGTGATTCTAGGCCCCAGCGGGGTTGGAAAGTCCACGCTATTACGTTGCTTGGCTGGTTTGGCTACGCCCACCGAGGGCCACATTGATTATCAAGGGCAGCCTTTGAAAAGCGTTCACCCTCGACTGGCCGTCGCCTTTCAGGACCCAGCGTTACTGCCTTGGCTAACCGTCAGAGAAAATGTGGGCTTTGGTTTAAATTTCTCCCGTCAGCCCACTCTCAGCAAACACGAACGTGCACAACGCGTCCAACGTGCCCTAACAGAAGTCGGGCTGGCGCATTGTCCCGACCTGTACCCCAGCGAACTCTCAGGTGGTATGGCGCAGCGTGTGGCCTTGGCTCGCTGTTTAGCGCGTCAACCCGAGGTTTTACTGCTGGACGAACCCTTTGGTGCCTTAGATGCCGTTACCCGCCACGATATGCAACGTCTGCTGCAGCGCATCCGCAAGGATTTTCAATGTACGGTCATCATGATTACTCATGATATTGACGAAGCGCTGGCCCTTGCTACACGGTTGCTAGTTATTGCAGGTCGGCCAGCCAATTTGGTCGCTGAGTGGGCGCTTACTCCTACCTTGGCTGCAGACGGCAGCCAAGCCATCACCGCCCAGCATCAAACGATCAAGCAAGACATCCTCACCCTTCTTAATCATTACGCGCTCACCCAAAGCGCGCCTTAATAGGCTCAGTATCCATGAATGCCTCAACCTCAAAAACGCGCCGTGACTTACTCAAACTGGCTGGCTTGTTCAGCCTAGGCGGTGCGCTACCGCTGCTATCCAGCTTCAGCCAACGCGTACACGCTGAGCCCAATGCACCATTACGTATTGGATATTTACCCATCACCGATGCCACCCCCCTTCTGGTAGCGCACAACAATGGTTATTTTGAAGAAGCCGGTGTGGTAGCGGAAAAACCCGTAATGGTGCGCAGCTGGGCCCAACTGATTGAAAGCTTTTTGGCCGGTCAGGTGAATGTGGTGCATTTGTTAACCCCCATGACCATCTGGGGCCGCTACGGCAGCCAAGCGCCTGCCAAGGTCGTGGCTTGGAACCACATGAGTGGATCTGCCATCACTGTGGGCCACGACATTCAGAGCGTTCAAGACCTAGGCGGGAAAACTGTAGCGGTGCCGTTTTGGTACTCCATTCACAATGTGATGCTGCAGCATCTGCTGCGAGCCAATGGCTTGAAACCGGTAACGCGACGTCGTGGCAAGCTGGCCGATGACGAGGTTGCCTTGGTCATTATGGCTCCTGCTGACATGCCCCCTGCCTTAGTCAGTCAGCGCATTGCCGGGTTTACTGTTGCCGAGCCCTTTAATGCGGCAGCTGAAACGCTTGGTGCTGGGCGAATTTTACGCTTTACAGGGGACATGTGGCGTGAACACGCCTGCTGCGTGACGTTCATGCACGAGCATGATCTGGAGAATCGCCCTGAGTGGTCACAGGGCGTGGTCGATGCACTGGTCAAGGCGCAACTCTGGACCTTGGAAAACCGTGATGAAACGGCGCGTATTTTGTCGTCCGAGGGTGCCAATCGCTACACACCACACAGCTATGAAAACCTAGTCAAGGTTTTGAACCCAGCGCCCGAAGCACGTCAGGCCTATATCGACTCCGGCGCCATTCAGCACCCAGACTGGAACGATAAGCGCATTGATTTCCAGCCCTATCCCTTCCCGAGCTACACCGAAGAGCTGGTTAAGCTACTTCAAAATACCCAAATTGATGCCGATCGAGGCTTCTTGGACGCCCTAGATCCAGCTTGGGTAGCACAGGATCTGGTCGACGACCGCTTCGTCAAAGCCGCCATTGACAAAATAGGTGGCTTACAACGCTTTGGTCTGGAAAACAACCGCTACACCCGCAACGAAAGCATTCAGGCATGAAACCCACCACCCTAATGACTGACGTCTCACCATCCTCTCCCGCTAACGTGTCGGTGGCACCGCCTCCAACGAACCACCGACTTGTCGGACCCATGGATAGCCGTCTGCGTGGGCTGTATGGGCTAATCGGATTGGGGATACTCATTGGCTTGTGGTGGATGGGCATTCATTTATGGGGCAGCCGTCTAGCGCAACAGTTTTCTCCTGGTCTGGCGCTCCAGACCACCTGGGAGCTACTCACCCAAGAGGAAATTTGGTGGCACATATCCCTAAGTTTGAAGCGCGTAGCAGTGGGGCTGGGACTGGCCATCATCTTGGGGGTTCCGCTCGGCCTGTTGATGGGTTTTCTACCGCGTCTCAACGCTCTGCTCACCCCTAGCTTTCAGTTTTTACGCATGATTTCCCCCTTATCGTGGATGCCGATTGCGGTCATGGCCTTTGGAATTGGGGATGCCTCCATTTATTTCTTGCTGACTTTTGCCGCCGTCTGGCCCGTCATCCTGAACACCACAGCGGGCGTGCAAGCCATCAACCCACAATGGTTGGAGCTGGGCAAGAGCCTAGCCGCCACGCGCACCGAAACCCTATTGCATATTGTGTTGCCCGCTATTCTTGGCCACGTGCTCACCGGATTGCGTCTGGCCGTTGGCATTGTCTGGATTGTGCTGGTACCCAGCGAAATGTTAGGTGTAGACGCTGGCTTGGGCTATTTTGTACTGGATACACGGGATCGGATGGCGTATGCCGAACTCATGGCAGCGATTTTAGTGATTGGGCTCTTAGGCTTTCTACTGGACAGCAGCTTGCGCTGGTTGTTCCATCGTTGGATTAAACGTCTTTAAACATCGTAGATAAGCCCATCGCATCCACATAGTCCGTAACCCAAATCCCATTCTACCCCCTTACCTCAAGGCTCGGGCGGTGAAACCCAGCAGGCGGTCTCGCACTTGGCAACGCTTAAACCAGTACAGGACTTTATTTTAGACGCATACAGCCACTACAAAGCAATTGGCTTAGGGGGTACGCCCTCTAAGCTAATTTTACGGCACTGCCTGCCTAATAAAGCCCCTACAGAAGCGCTCCTACACATAGATCCGCCACAGCTCAGCCCCGTTTCGACGCGGCTAGAGTATTGATGCAGCGCTTTAGTCAGGGTTATGCCTGAAAACTTCTGATTTGTCTAGTCCAACGCCAATGCAAAAACACACTATATGGTGTTTAGCTTTATCGTGTACACTACCAGTGGTGTTAAGGCGGATTTCACCGTTTATATCGCTGCAACCTAGGTTTCATCAGGCTTCGCGCGTTTTACACCTCACACAATGGCGCTTTACTGCCAACTTTCCACCCAATATTTGCTGCGGACGTGCTCAAGCTAGGGCAACGCACGCATGCGACACGTAGACTCTGAGAGCTGACATGACAAAAACCGATATTATGATGGTCACGAAACGGGATGGCCGCACGGAACCTATTGATCTGGACAAAATCCACCGCGTAGTGGAGTGGGCGGCCGAGGGTCTCGACAACGTATCGGTGTCACAAGTGGAGCTGCGTTCGCACATTCAATTTTACGAGGGGATCCGCACCCGTGATATCCACGAGACCATCATCAAGTCGGCCGCGGATTTAATCTCCGAGGACACCCCCGACTACCAATACCTCGCCGCACGCCTAGCCATTTTCCACCTGCGCAAAATTGCCTACGGCCAGTTCGAACCCCCGCATTTGTACGATCACGTGAAAAAAGTCACGGAAATCGGCAAGTACGACCCCCATATTCTGCAGGATTACAGCCACGAAGAATTCGACCAGATCAATAACTTCATCGACCACTGGCGCGATATGAATTTCTCCTACGCCGCGGTCGAGCAGCTCGAAGGCAAATACTTGGTGCAAAATCGCGTCACCAAGGACATCTACGAAAGCCCACAGTTTTTATACGTACTGGTGGCGATGTGCTTGTTTGCTAAGTACCCTGCCGAGACCCGCTTGGACTACATCAAGCGCTTTTACGATGCGGCCTCGCAATTCAAAATTTCCTTACCGACCCCCATCATGGCGGGTGTGCGCACGCCTACACGCCAGTTCAGCTCGTGCGTTCTGATTGAAAGCGACGACAGCCTAGACAGCATCAACGCTACCACCAGCGCGATTGTTCGCTATGTATCGCAACGTGCTGGCATTGGCATCAACGGCGGCCGCATCCGCGCTGTCGGCAGCGAAATCCGTGGCGGTGAAGCGCAGCATACCGGTTGCTTGCCTTTTTATAAGCTGTTCCAAGCAGCCGTGAAGTCCTGCTCTCAAGGTGGGGTACGCGGCGGCGCGGCCACCCTGTTTTACCCGTTGTGGCACCTTGAAGTTGAAAGCCTACTGGTACTGAAAAACAACCGCGGAGTCGAAGAAAACCGTGTGCGTCACTTAGACTATGGCGTGCAAATCAACCGCTTGCTGTACCAACGCTTAATTAAGGGCGGTGAGATCACGCTTTTCTCACCCAACGATGTGCCTGGTCTGTACGAAGCCTTTTTCGCTGACCAAGACGAGTTCGAGCGCTTGTACGAACGCTACGAACAAGACCCGAACATTCGCAAACGCAGCCTGCCCGCGGTGGAGCTGTTTTCACTGATGATGCAAGAGCGTGCTGGCACGGGTCGTATTTACATTCAAAACGTCGACCACTGCAACACGCATAGCCCCTTTGATCCTGCCAAGGCGCCGATTCGCCAGTCGAATTTGTGCATGGAAATTTTGCTGCCCACCAAACCCTTAAACGATCTCAACGATCCAGAGGGAGAAATTGCGCTGTGTACGCTGTCCGCCATCAACCTTGGCGCGTTGGAGTCCTTGGACGAACTGGAAAATATTTCTGATCTGATCGTCCGCGCTTTGGATGCCCTGCTGGATTACCAAGACTACCCCGTTAAGGCGGCCTACAACGCCACCGAAAAGCGTCGTTCCCTAGGTGTGGGCGTGATCAACTATGCGTATTACTTGGCCAAAAACGGCACCCGCTACTCCGAAGCCGGCGCGCTGGGCCTCACCCACCGTACTTTTGAGGCCATCCAATACTACCTGCTTAAAGCATCGGTGCAATTAGCACGTGAATTTGGCCCGTGCAAAGCCTTTAACGAAACCACTTACGCGGCCGGTATTTTGCCTATTGATACCTACAAAAAAGACATCGATGGCCTATGCAACGAGCCCTTGCACTTAGACTGGGAAACTCTACGTACAGACATCACCACGCATGGTCTCCGCAACTCGACGCTGACAGCGTTGATGCCCTCAGAAACCTCCAGTCAGATTGCCAACGCCACCAATGGCATTGAGCCACCGCGTGGCTTGGTGTCGGTCAAGCAATCCAAGGATGGCATTTTGCGTCAAGTGGTGCCCGACTACGAGCGCCTTAAAAATCAATACGAGTTGCTCTGGCAAATGCCCAGCAACGATGGCTACCTAAAGCTCGTCGGTATTATGCAAAAGTTTGTGGATCAATCCATTTCCGCCAACACCAGCTACGACCCACAACGCTTTGAAGGCGGTCGCGTGCCCATGCGTCAATTACTCAAAGACTTGCTGACCGCCTACAAGTACGGCATCAAGACACTCTACTACCACAACACTCGCGACGGAGCGAACGAGACCTACGAAACCGCCGACGAGGATTGCGAAGGTGGCGCGTGCAAGATTTGATCTAAGGATAATTCATGACTCATATCTACAGTACTTTTTCCAAGACCGACAACGATCAGCTCAAAGAGCCGATGTTTTTCGGTCAACCGGTCAACGTTGCCCGTTACGATCAGCAGAAATACCCTATTTTTGAAAAACTGATTGAAAAGCAGTTGTCGTTTTTCTGGCGTCCCGAAGAAATTGACGTCTCACGCGACCGCATCGACTATCAAAACTTGCCCGAGCACGAAAAGCATATTTTCATCAGCAACCTAAAATATCAAACCTTGCTCGACTCCATTCAGGGGCGCAGCCCCAACGTGGCGTTTTTGCCCTTGGTGTCGTTGCCCGAAGTGGAAACGTGGATTGAAACTTGGTCGTTT
>DWUQ01000146.1 GCA_019120675.1 Candidatus Paenalcaligenes intestinipullorum
CTGGCCCCGTTTTACTCAGCGGCCCACCGCGAGGCTGGCGGCTATTGGACGGAAAACCGCCAACACATGCGCGTGTTTTATCCCTTAATGGGCTTATCTTTGGGAGTGGTGGACGTACAGCGGCCTCAGTTGTACAACGCAGAGTTGCTGGCCGAGATGGCGTCTACCGCCAAAAATCGCGCTAAACGTTCGGTAAGCAACGCCTTATGCATTGAGCGACGCGCACCGTTGGCTTCTGCGCGACAAGCACACACGCAAGTGAGTTAAAGAAGTAGCAGGCATAAGGGACGTCGTTGTAAACGTGTAGAGGCCTTGTCGTTATACCTTGCCTGACAGGGCGGTGCGCTGGCGTGTAGGGGTGCCAGCGCAAGATAGACGTGCTCTTAGCTGGCTTGGTCCGCTGCGGCTAAGGCCGCACGCATGCGTTGGATGACCGCAGCGTAATCCGGCTGATTAAAAATAGCCGAGCCGGCCACAAAGGCATCCGCACCCGCCGCGCGGATACTACCAATGTTGTCCACATTGACCCCTCCGTCGACTTCTAGGCGAATCGGCTGACCGCCTGCCTCGACCCATTGATCGATTCGCTGACGTGCAGCCCGTACTTTTTCTAGCGTATGGCCAATAAAGCGCTGCCCTCCAAAGCCCGGGTTCACTGACATCAGCAGGATAAAGTCTAACTTGTCCATCACGTGTTCCATCCAGTCGAGTGAGGTGGCGGGGTTAAACACCAAGCCGGCCTTACAGCCTTGATCACGAATCAGCGCTAAGCTGCGATCGACGTGACGGGTGGCCTCAGGGTGAAAGCTAATGAGGTTAGCACCTGCTTTGGCAAAAGGCGTAATCAGACCATCGACAGGCTCCACCATCAGATGGACATCAATCGGGGCTTCGGTATGTGGGCGCAAGGCCTCGCAGATCATGGGGCCAAAGGTGAGATTGGGCACATAGTGATTGTCCATGACATCAAAATGAATCCAATCGGCCCCAGCCGCGACCACATCGCGCACCTCTTGGCCCAAACAGGCAAAATCAGCGGATAAAAGACTGGGAGCAATAACGGGCGACTGTTTGTGAGACATGGTGACAAGGTTTCGTGATAATGACTGAATGCGTATAAGTGTGTCATGATTATGGGCGAATGTCATGCGCGTGCGATGCGCGATCTGTGTTTTTATTATGGAGGCAAGGTGTGAGGCCTGAAGATGTGAGTGTGGAAGTCACACCCCAATATTTACCTGAGCAATCCGAGCCCGAGCAGCAGCATTATGTGTTTGCCTATACCGTACGTATTAGCAACCATGGCACGCAGGCCGTGCAAGTCGTCAGTCGTCACTGGATTATTACCGATGCTAACCAAGCCGTCCAAGAAGTCCGCGGCCTCGGCGTGGTCGGCAAGCAACCTCTCTTAGAGCCCGGTGCTACCTTCGAATACACCAGCGGTTGTCCTTTATCCACACCGATTGGCACCATGCGCGGTAGCTTTCATTGTGTGTCCGAAGACGGCCATCCCTTGGATGTGCCCATTCCTGAGTTTGTGTTAGCCCTTCCTCGTACCTTGCATTAAGGTGATTTATGAAGCTTTTACGTGGCGCCGCCCTAGGCGCATTGGTGATGTTGGCCGCCTGTTCATCGGTACCGCTTGAACACAGCGATAGCGATCAGCCTAGCAGCCCAGCGGCGGCTAAAAACGCCGATGTGGCCGCTGAGCCCTTGCGGGTGCCGGCCTTAAGTGAACTTGGCGATAGTCCCGCACGGCCTTTAGCCGGCAAATACCAAGCTACCAATTGGGCCAGCTTACCGGGGTGGAGCAATGATGACCTGCAGCATGTGTGGAAGGGCTTCATTAACAATTGCAAAGGCTTAATGCGCCCGATTAGTGGCTCTTTGAGCATGCCGGCACGCGCGACCCCACGAGTATGGCAGCCGGTCTGCGAAGCCGCTCAACGCGACGTACCCGCACAGCCTGATGCCAGTGTGGTACGCCAGTTTTTACAAAGCCATTTGCAGCCCTGGCGGGTCTTGGATGGTGCGGGCAAAGCCGCCAGCAATACGGTCACCGGCTATTACGAGCCTGTCATTCAAGCGTCGACGCGCCAAGAGGGCGAGTACCAATGGCCCTTGTACGCTACCCCAAGCGATTTACTCACCATTGACTTAGGTCAGCTGTACCCCGAGCTGGCGGGTAAACGCATCCGCGGCAAAGTCGACGGCAAACGCGTTGTGCCCTACGATACGCGTGCGCAAATTGCGGCCAACAGCCAGCGTCAGCCCAAAGCGATTGTGTGGGCCAACGATCCGGTCGAGGCGTTCTTTTTGCAAATCCAAGGCTCGGGCCGTGCGCTGTTGCCTAATGGTAAGGCGGTGCGCTTAGCCTACGATGATCATAATGGTCACCCCTATGTGTCGATTGGCAAATGGCTGGCCGACCAAGGAGAAATGCCTTTAGCCCAAACCTCCATGCAAAACATCAAAGCTTGGGCCAAACGCAACCCGCACCGGGTGCAGGAATTATTAAACGTCAATCCGGCCACGGTGTTTTTCCGCGAAGAAAAAATCAACGATCCGTTGTTGGGGCCAAAGGGGGCGTATAGCATTCCTTTGATTGCTGAGCGCGCCATTGCGGTCGACCCAACCTTTGTACCGCTCGGGGCGCCTGTATTTTTAGCCACCACCTACCCAGCTAGTGGGCAGCCCTTACGTAAACTGGTCTTTGCCCAAGACACGGGCGCAGCGATCAAAGGGGCAGCGCGCGCAGATTTTTACTGGGGCTCTGGTGATGAGGCCGGCGCCCAAGCTGGGCGGATGAAGCAATCCGGGCAAATGTGGGTGTTATGGCCTAAACAAGCAGGAGCACCGAGCGCACGATGAAAAGTAATGAATCAATTGTAGTGTGTGGGGGTGGCATTGCGGGTATGGCGTGTGCCTTGGGCTTAGCGCGCCAAGGCTTTAAGGTGTCTGTGCTGGCTCCTGATCGTTCCCATCCGGTGCCCGATGCGGATACCTATCATCCGCGTGTTTATGCGATTTCCGAGGCCAATCATCAGTTTTTACATGGCTTAGGGGTGTGGAATCTCATGGACGCGCGTCGTCTCACTCCTGTGGTGGCGATGGAGCTGTATGGCGATGGCGGTGGCTACCTTGAACTGGACGCGTGGCAAGACGCACGCGATACGCTCACTTGGATCGTAGAGTCCGGAGAAATGGAGCGCGTGCTGCGCCAAGCCCTGCTGGTCTATGGGGTGGTGTGGCACGATGCGCAATTAAGCAGCCGAGAGGGCAATCAACTCACCACCAGTACTGGTCAGACGCTCCAAGCAGATCTGTTAGTTGGTGCCGATGGAGCCAAATCAACCGTGCGTCGTTTAAGCGGCATTAGCCATGAGTTTCGTGCTTATGGCGATGAGGGTTTAGTCGGCCATCTAACGGCTGAGCGTCCTCACCAAGGGGTAGCGCTACAGTGGTTTACTGGGGATTCCATCTTGGCATTGCTGCCGTTACCCGATACCACTGAGGGACCACAGGTGTCCATGGTGTGGTCCGCGCCTGAAGGCGATATTGCCCGTCTTATGGCCATGCAAGAGCCTGCCCGCACTCAGTACTTACAAGCACAGCTGCAAGCGATTACAGGCGGGCGTTTGGGGGCGTTGCGTTTGCGCGCGCCGTTATATCACTTTCCTCTGACCTTTGAGCGTACCGGCATGGTGGCACCGGGTGTGGCCTTGGTTAGCGACGCCGCTCACCGTGTGCATCCCTTGGCGGGGCAGGGCTTAAATCTGGGTTTGGGCGACGTTGAGGAACTTATCCGCGTTTTGGCTCACAAACCTCAGCATATAAGCGTAGACAATATGCAGGTCTTGCAGCAATATAAGCGCCGCCGTGCGGAACCCATTGCCGCGATGCGGCTTGTCACGTATAGCTTGCATCGCTTATTTGGTGTTCGCTCTGCGCCGATCGCGTGGGCGCGTAATGTAGGCATGTCGGTGGTCAATCAATTGCCTTTTTTAAAAAAACAACTCATCGCCAATGCCGCTGGGCAACGTCTTCGGCAGACTGCCGCCCCCAGCGCGAAGCGATAACCATGGAGTAACTATGAACATCAAAGCAAACGTGGCCGCAATGGGGCTGGGAGTCAGTCTGATCGCCGCGCCTTGGCAGGCCGCGCTGGCTCAAGACGCCGCCATCGATGCCGCGTCAGAGGCGCGTACGACTGAGACGGTGTCCGAGGACACACGTTACACCGCAGTACGTAAACGCTTGGAAAGTGAATTCCAAGAGATGCAAGTGGACGAAATCCAAGCTACGCCTTTTGCTGACTTGTTGGAAGTGCGTGTCGGGAAAAATATTATCTATACCAATGCCGAAGTGGACTTTGTGTTGCAAGGGGCGCTGATTGATGTAGCCAACCGCACTGATTTAACTGCGCAGCGCTTGGAGCAAATCAATCGAGTGGACGTGGCGGCTTTGCCGTTAGAGCAGGGCATTAAAATCGTCAAAGGCGATGGTAGCCGCACTGTCGTGGTGTTTGAAGACCCCAACTGTCCGTACTGCAAGCGTTTGCATGAGTCGTTTAAAGGCTTAGATAACGTCACCATTTACTCCATGATGTACCCGATTCTTAGCTTGGATTCGATTAAAAAGGCTGAATCCATTTGGTGCGCCCCCGACCCCACCCAAGCGTTGACGGACTGGATGCTCAATGACAAAGCACCGGCCGAAGCTAAGTGCGACGATAATCCCATCGCCAATATTGTGGAACTCGGCGGTGAAATGGGTATCCGTGGTACCCCAGCGGTAATCTTTGAGGATGGTTCGCAAGTCGGCGGTTGGTTGCCCGCAGACAAGCTCAAAGAGCGTGTCGAACAAGCGGCGGAGAATGTGGCGAAAGCTAAAGCCAACGACCAAACCAGTTAAGACGGATACAGATATTTGTTTATCCCAGTCCGGCATAACTTTTTGAAAAATGCCTGCAGAGTTCAGTCTTTGCAGGCATTTTTTAACTCCTTACGAAGCATATTGTTGCCTTTTTGCTTGCAAAACAACATGTTGCTTTTTGTCACGCAATAAGCTGACCTCTTTAGCCATAAGCCTAATTAATTTGTCATGGCCGAAGTGGTTGAAGCCATCTCTAAAGTGAATGGGATCATGAGCGAGATTGCGTCCGCCAGCCGCGAGCAAACCATTGGTATTGAGCAAATCAACGTAGCGATTAATCTGCTGGATGTGACCACTCAGGGTAAGCCTTTAATAGTCGAGGGTGGCGCCGCCATCAATTCGCAAATCGTGCAGCGTAATGTGGCTGGCCTGATCGGAAAGTAAAAACACCACCCCTTGGGCAATTTCCAAGGGGCTAGCAATTTTACGTAAGGGGATGCCCAAACGATACTGCTCTAGCGAGCCGTTAATCACCGTTTGCGCTGAACTGCCCTGAGTCCACATCGCGCGTTGCATGGGTGTATCGGTGGAGCCTGGGGACACAATATTGACTCGTACCCCAAATTCGGCCATTTCCAAGGCTAAACAGCGCGCAAACTGCGTGACGGCGGCTTTGGAGGCGGCATACGCACTCATAGACGCCCGAGGAGTGGTGGCGGCATTGGAGCTGACCACCACAATTGCGCCTTTGCGTCGTTGTTGCATCTCGTCCAGCACTTGCTGGCAACTAAACCACACCCCTTCGGTGTTAACGGCAAAGGTCTGCCGCCATTGTTCGGTGGTGAGCTCAGCGGCAGTACCCATTTGTAATTTGCCTGCGGCACAAACTAACTTATCCACAGGGCCAAATTGCGCTCGGCA
>DWUQ01000147.1 GCA_019120675.1 Candidatus Paenalcaligenes intestinipullorum
GGGGAAAGACGCTCCTGCTCCGGTAATATTTTCTGCTTGCACAGCAAAGGCCGCTGCACCTAAGGCTAGTCCAAGTGTCCAGCGAGATAACACTGCTTTTAACATCCGCACATTCTCCAAAGAGTAATCAGAGTATTACAGCCCGTGCTGTAACTATGGCTATAGTAAAAGCGCAATATGACAAGCCGATGACAATAGCGCGCCTAGGTCGCAACACCCATACTGGCTGGGTCGACATGTTCATACTGCTCACCAAGACGTTGCATAAGTACCTCGTGCACATTGTGAGCAGGCTTAGAATTCGATACTCGTGTATAACGGCCATCGGGCTGAGCTTGCCAAGCAAGTTGATTGTCGCGCCACGCCAAAGTAAAGGCTTCTTTGATGACTCGACGCTTTAAACGGGGAGCCAGCACCGGCACCGCCACTTCCACCCGGCGGAAGAAGTTGCGATCCATCCAGTCGGCGGAGGCTAGGTACACTTCTTCTTGGCTATCGTTGGCAAAGTAATACACCCGAGCGTGTTCTAAAAAGCGCCCTACGATAGAACGGACTTGAATGTTTTCCGACAGCCCCGGTACCCCTGCACGTAACGCGCACATGCCCCGCACAATCAGACGGATGGTTACCCCTGCTTGGCTGGCTTGGTACAAGGCTTCAATAACCGTAGGCTCTAATAAGGCATTGAGTTTGACCATGATTTTGGCGGCTTTGCCCGCTTGGGCATGTGCAATTTCTCGGTGGATTTTTTGTAAAATAGCTGTGTGTAAGGTGAAAGGCGACTGTAATAAGTAATTCAACTCACGACGGGCACCTAAACCGGTCAATTGAGCAAACACCTGATCCATATCGGCACAAATACCGGGATGGGCGGTTAAGAGCCCAAAATCCTCGTATAAGCGTGCGGTGCGAGGGTGGTAATTACCGGTGCCCAAATGGCCATAGCGCCGAATTTCACCCTCTTCGTGACGCAGTACCAAAGCCATTTTGGCATGAGTTTTGTGCTTGACCACCCCGTAACTGACATGCGCGCCCACTTCTTCGAGCCGGCTAGCCCAGTTGATATTGGTTTGCTCGTCAAAGCGCGCCATTAACTCCACCACCACCGTAACCTCTTTGCCCGCACGGGCAGCTAAGAGCAAGAGCGCCATGAGCTCGGAGTCCTCACCCGTGCGATAAATCGTTTGCTTAATCGCACGCACTTGCGGATCAATCGCCGCCGCATGCAAGAAACTGAGCACCGGCTGAAAAGACTGATAGGGATGGTGCAGCAAACGATCGGCTTTGGCGATGGCGGCAAAGAGCTTGGCGGGTTGATCCTCAACCAAGCGGTCAAACGGTGCGGGCACTGGGGGGCGATACTCAGGAAATAACAAATCAGGTCGTGCCGTGGTATGGCACAAACAAGCTAAGCGCGATAAATTGACGGGCCCCAGCACCCGATAGGTATCGTGTTCGTTCAGTTGAAATTCTTTTTGTAAAAATTGCGCAAGGTGCATGGGCGCGGATAAATCAATTTCCAACCGCACCGCAGCCCCAAAATTACGTTGCGAAAGCTCCCCTTGCAAGGCTTGACGTAAGTTGGTGACTTCCTCCTCATCCACAAACAAATCGCTGTTACGGGTTACCCGCCACTGGTACACTCCGAGCACCCCCATGCCAGGGAAGACCTCTCCAACAAAGGCACTGATTAACGAAGAGAGCAGCACATAACCTCGCTCCAGTCCGCACACCTCAGACGGTACCGGTAACAAGCGTGGCAACGCACGCGGAGCTTGGACAATGGCGACCGAACCCAACCGCCCAAAGGCGTCTTCGCCCTCTAACTCAATAATAAAATTTAAGCTTTTGTTGTAAACCCGAGGAAAGGGATGCGCAGGGTCCAAGCCTATGGGTGTCAGCAACGGGAACACCTCTCGTTGAAAAGTCTGATAAGCCCAGTCCCGCAGCCTACCCGTCCATTCACGCGGAAACAACACGCCTATACCCTCGGCCTTGAGAGCGGGCAATACGGTTTCCATCAATAAATGATTTTGCTCATCCACTAAGCGATGAACGGTGCGATGCACGTGCTCGAAACTTTGCTGAGGCGTGAGACCATCGGGTCCGATTTGATGCGCGTGTTGATGGATCTGCTCTTTGAGGCTGGAGACGCGTATTTCAAAAAACTCATCCAAATTAGAACTTACAATGCACAGATAGCGTAAACGCTCCAATAATGGCACAGCTTGGTTTTGTGCCATTGCTTGTACGCGTTCGTTGAATTGCAATAAAGAAATTTCGCGATTAATAAAGTAGGTTTCGGGATGAGGCAGCATAAGGACGATTTACTCATTCAATACAAACGCAGGTGCTGGCGTGTGCCAAGGTTGGAACGATTACATTGTGTTTAATCAAGGTTAGCACTGCTGGCTATGACTGAAACGCAGGGTTTAAGGAGATTTTTTTGACGTTGATCGGCTTGGTCGCACAATAGAGCACATTTGGCCGCACAGCAGGTCAGAAATGTACACCTAAGGCTTTTCCCGAGGCTAATCCGTTCGCTTACTCGTATAATCGCATAATATTGTCTTTATAAGTTGCTGCAATGGAACAGTTGCTCGCTGCCGTGGATCTCGGCTCCAATAGTTTTCGCTTATCCATTGGCCGTGTAGAGCTGCATAATGGTCACGCTCAAATCTACGCGGTGGATCGCCTCAGCGAGTCGGTACGGCTGGCAGCAGGCATGGGCGCGGACAAGCATATTGCTCCGGAGGCGCTGGAACGAGCGGTGAGCACTCTAAAGCGCTTTCATGAACGCATTGAAGGCTTTCACCCTAATCGTGTACGCGCCGTCGCCACCAACACCTTTAGGGTGGCACGCAATCGCAGCCATGTACAAGCCGCAGCCGAAGCAGCCTTGGGCTTTCCCATCGAAGTGATCTCAGGCTACGAAGAGGCGCGTCTCATCTTTTCAGGTGTCAGCAACGAGCTCCCCCCCTCACCCAACCGTCGTCTAATAATTGATATTGGGGGCGGCTCCACCGAAATCATTGTAGGCAAAGGGTTTCAGCCGCTGTTGTTGACCTCGTTATATATGGGCTGTGTGAGCTATACCGACCGTTTTTTTGCGGATGGGTTGATTACCGAAGCCCGCATGCAGAGTGCCATCCTCGCTGCACGTAGCGAATTAGAAGGGATCGCCCATCAATATCGCAAAATCGGTTGGCAAGAATGCTACGGATCATCGGGCACTGCCAAAGGCATCTATGCGATTTTACGCGACAACCAATTGTCTTCTAAGGGAGTGACGTTGGAGGCGATGTGGTCGCTCAAAGACCAACTGATACAAATGGGGCGTGTTACCCCTGAAAATCTACCTGGTATTAAGCCTCAGCGTGCACCCGTGCTCGCCGCTGGTTTAGCGATTTTAATTGCGATCTTCTTAGAACTACGTATCGACAGCCTACAACAGGGCGAAGGCGCATTACGGGTTGGGGTGCTGTATGACTTGTTGGGCCGTGATTCCGAGCGAGATAAACGTGAGGAAACAGCGATTCAACTCAGTAAACGCTATAAGCTTGATACGGCCCAAGCCCAGCGCGTCAAGCAAGTGGCCTTGACCCTATTTGATCAGTTAGGCTTACCTCCGACGGCAGAAAACACCGAACTGCGTCGATCCTTAGGCTGGGCTGCGGATTTGCATGAAGTGGGTTTGAGCATTGCCCACAACGATTACCACAAACACACCGCTTATGTGCTGCAGCATGCGGATATGCCGGGCTACTCACGCGACGATCAAAGTCGTCTGAGCCTTTTGACTCTAGGCCATCAAGGCAAGTTAGCGAAGCTACAGGATCACCAAACCGACTCCGAAACGTGGATGACGTTATTGTGTTTGAGATTGGCCACTATACTCATGCGTCGACGTGAGTCTTTAGAAGCCTTGCCAATTGCCTTGCAACGCGTAGACGATGGTGTGCACATGCACGCCGATGCCTCTTGGCTAGCGTCCCACCCGCTGTCGGAATTTAGTTTGCACTATGAATGCGAGCAATGGCAACGTTATACTCCCGTTCGCCTAAGCCTTAAATGAAACCAAATAAGCGCTGGTAGCGCGTGGTCATACGCTCCAAATCGAACAGGATTGGAAAATCAGCAGTATTAAAATCAGGATCCCACGCGGGTGCGCCACAAATATGGGCACCCAAGTTTAAGTAGCCTTTAATCAGAGGCGGCAAACGTACCGCGGCCGTGTGTTGCGCCAGACTTTCTAAAGGATAGGGATGTAAAGGCTGTAGCTCGGGCACGCCGTTCTGCCCAACTTGAGCACGTACATGCCGCCAGACTTGTGCAGCCGTTTGCCCTTGATCGAGCAGACTTACACTGGCACACCCCAACAAATATCGATAATTCAACTGTCGCATCAAATTCGCGATAGCCGACCAAAGCAAACGAATGGCCGAGCCATTACGATAATCGGGGTGGATGCAAGAACGCCCCACTTCGACCATTTGTGTACGATAGCTGGCTAAAGGGCTTAGATCAAACTCGCTTTCTGTGTAGTAACCACCAACAGCTTGGGCATTTTCGGGGGTGAGTAAACGGTAGGTACCCACGACTTGGTCGTGGGCCTCATCAATCACCATAAAGTGAGCGCACCATGGATCCAGCTCATCTTGGTCAAGACCCTCATGGGCGGACGGAAAGGACGCTTGCATCTCATGGCTAAACACATCGAAACGCAAGCGCTGCACTTCACGGAGTTCGCTTTTACTTTGTACTAACCGTATATGTAAACCAGGCTCCGTAACGGCCGACCACAACTGGGGACATCTGGCCGTTAGCCAAGAGGAAGAAGGAAGAGAGTCCAGCATTTTGCCTCCATAGTGAAACCTAACAGCTTACACACCTTATGTGACCGCAATCGGACAAGCCTCTGCCGCGTCTTAGGCCTTTGCCCATTAGAAATTAAAGCGTAATCGTTTAGTGGCCCTAAGGTCTTGCGTTAGCCCAACAACTCAGCACTCAGGAGCAAACTGTCATCGCAGAGTTACCCTACGATTCAAATTAACACGCTTAAAAATGGGCATTCAAGCCATCGCGGCTTGCAGCTGCTGAATGCCCGCTTGGGTCAGGGCCTCCGTTTCGGCTTCGACCATTAATCGCAGCTTAGGCTCAGTCCCCGAAGCACGAATTAGCACGCGGCCTCGATCGTCCAGATCAGCTTCAACCGCGGCCTTGGCTTGAGTGAGCCCAGCGTGTTGACGCCAATCTTGGCCCCGCTCCCACGCCACATTGACCATATGCTGAGGATACATTTTTAGATCGGCGACGAGATCTTGTAATTGGCAATTGCCATGTCGCAATGCGGTCAGAATTTGCAGCGCAGCAATAATACCATCCCCTGTAGTATGGCAGTCGAGACACAATAAATGGCCAGAGCTTTCACCACCAAATAGCCATCCTCGATGAAGCAGTTGCTCAAGCACATAGCGGTCGCCGACATTGGCGCGCGCAAAGGAAACGCCCAGCTCAGATAAACGTTTTTCGAGGCCAAAGTTAGTCATGAGTGTGCCAACTACCCCTTTGACATGCCGCGACTGCATACGATCGCGTACGATCATATAGAGCAGCTCATCGCCGTTATAGAGCTTGCCTGAGCTGTCCACCATTTGTAAGCGGTCGGCATCCCCATCCAGAGCAATACCAATATCGGCCTGTTGCTCGTGTACGACTTCGAGCAAACGCTCGGGATACATGGCCCCCACTTGATCGTTAATATTGAAACCATTGGGCTCGCAGCCAATAGCGTGCACCTCGGCTCCGAGCTCGCGGAATACGTGCGGGGCAATGTGGTAGGCTGCGCCATGGGCCGCATCAACGACAATTTTCAGACCGGACAAATCCAAATCGTTGGGAAAAGTGCTTTTGCAAAACTCAATATAACGGCCAGCCGAGTCCTGCAGGCGACGAGCGCGACCGAGCCTGTCGGAACTGACACACCCAAGGGGCGCATCCAGAGCTTTTTCGATGGCCAGCTCAACCTCATCGGGAAGCTTCATGCCTTGGGCAGAGAAAAACTTAATGCCGTTATCGTAATAAGGATTGTGCGAGGCGCTGATCACAATACCGGCTGTCAGGCGTAAGGTACGGGTTAGGTAAGCCACCGCTGGCGTGGGTACAGGCCCAGCGAGCAGCACATCCACCCCAGCAGCCGACAAGCCTGCTTCGAGTGCCGACTCCAGCATATACCCTGAAATACGGGTGTCTTTGCCGATGACAACTGTAGGACGGCTGCCACTGCGCACGTCCTTGCTGAGCACCTTGCCCGCCGCATACCCTAAGCGTAATGCAAACTCTGGATTAATGACTGCACCACCGACTTCCCCACGTACCCCATCGGTACCAAAATATTTACGTTCGCTCATGCTTTCCTCGTTGTTGTACGGCGGCCCAAACGGCCAACGCATCATAAGACTCTGCCACATCGTGCACGCGCAAAACGCGTGCGCCAAGTGAAACAGCGGCTAACATTCCAGCTAGGCTACCAGCCAAACGGTGCTGGGCATCGCGCCCTGTAATCTGGCCAATCATACTTTTACGGGATAAGCCGATTAGCCAAGGCAAGCCGTTGACCTCTAGCGCAGGCAAAGCTGCCAATAATTCGTAATTTTGATTAAGTGTTTTGCCAAAGCCTAAGCCTGGATCCAGCATTATACGATTAGATTGCACCCCTGCTTGCGCCAAACGATTAACTTGTGTGAGCAAAAATGAGCACACCTCTGAAAGCAAATCGTCATAGCGCGGAGCCTGCTGCATGGTTTTGGGCTCACCTTGCATGTGCATAATGCATAAACCTGCCCCACTGGAGGCGACAGCATGCACCGCCTCATCACTACGAAAGCCGGCTACATCATTGATAATATCAGCGCCCGCATCCAAGCAGGCTCGCATGACTTCGGGTTTGAAGGTATCAATAGATAAGGGGAGTGACGGGCACTGGCTGGCAATGTCTAGCAACGGCAGGCATTTCGGCTGAGGGTAAAAGAACTTTCCGCTAAGCGATAGACTG
>DWUQ01000148.1 GCA_019120675.1 Candidatus Paenalcaligenes intestinipullorum
GTTGGCGGTTTTCCGTCCAATAGCCGCCAGCCTCGCGGTGGGCCGCTGAGTAAAACGGGGCCAGTCGTTTAGGCAGTTGCGCCAGCATTTTTTGACACCGCGCTTCCCAGTCGTCACTTTGGAAAATCACAATAAAATCATCGCCCCCCAAATGGCCGAGAAAGTCTTGCTGAGGGTCGATGATCTCCTGAAAAAGCTTAGCGGTGGTTTGAATCGCCTCATCGCCCTGCCGATACCCGTACACATCATTAAAGGGTTTAAAACCATCGATGTCGGCGTAACACAAGGCAAATGGCTGCTCGGTTTCAAGTAAACGAGCGATTTCTTGATTAATAGCATGGTTGCCTGGCAATAAGGTGAGCGGATTGGCGTGTTGGGCCGCCTGCACTTGTAATTGCGACCACTCACGCATCAGCTCCACACTGGAGCCCACCCCCACATATTGGCCGGCACGGGTGATCACAAAGCCTTCGGTTAAATAATGCTCCGGCCCCGTCGCAATCAGGTGGCCGAGATCCTCCAAGCTGGTACTACGATCGACCACTAAAGGCGTATATTGAATCAAGTCTCCGCATAGGCAAGGCGTGGCGCATGCCTGTGCTTGCAGTAATTGGCATTGTTTTGCCACCTGCTCGCGTCGCAGAAGCCCGACCACCAAACCTGCGCGTAACACCACCACCTGCTCGGCCTGAGGCTGCGCTTGAAAGCAGTGCTCTAACTCAGCGGTACTGGCGTAATAATCCACTGTAGGTGCGTTACGCATTAGACGTCGCACGGATACAGGCCGGTCACTCAAACGCACTTGTGCCAATGAGGCACCAAACGGTTGCTCGAAAACTGAGCGCAAACTGACAGCGGTACAACGCGCAGGGTGCTCCAGAGGATGGCCTAAGGCATACCCTTGTCCACCCATTACGCCTAAGCGACGCAGTTCGATTAATTCTTCGAGCGTTTCAATACCCTCGGCAATGACCGTAGCTTGGGCTTGATGGGCGATCTCACAAATTGACCGCACCACTTGCTGTTTGAGCAAATCTTGGTGCACATTGTGGATAAAGTAGCGATCAATTTTGACGTATTCGGGCAGTAGTTCTTTCCAGAGTACGAGTGAGGAAAAGCCCTGCCCCAAATCGTCAATCGCGATCTGTACCCCATATTCGCGATAGTGCTGGGCGGCGCTGGCCAACTCTTGACAATCGTGGGTGGGCTGCGACTCACTGAGCTCGATGACCACATTGCCCCGAGGATACGTATTGAGCAGATTCAATAAGGACGCTGCACACTTATCCACCTCCACTTCTTGAGTCAGTAGCTCCGCGCTGGCGTTGATAAACAAACGCCCCGACAAACCCAACTGTTTAAAACGCTGCAAATGCAATGCACAGCAAATAAACTCTAACTGCGCTAACTTGCCCAACTTGACCGCTTTAGCAAGCAACTGATCGGGTCGCGCATAAGGGCTGTCGGCAGGGCCGCGCACTAACGCTTCGTAGCCTACAATATGACCAAAACGCAAATCCACAATGGGTTGAAATACGGATGTCAGCGCTTTGTTGCGCAACAGGTTTAAAAAATCAGCGTCTTCGTCCTTCACACTTTTCGTCCTTCGAGCCACGTCCTGCGACCACTTACTACGCTTTGCAACAATAACCTACCAAACCAAACATCTGTCTTGCTCATACTATACGAAAGACTTAGGTGACGGTATGCTTTTACTCGAGTCTTTTCAATTCTAAAGCACTTTTTTAGTGGGCCTTATGCGTTATCTCAATATTTTGTTTGATCTGGATGGCACTTTGGTGGATTCTGTGCCGGATATTACGGCTACGGTCAATGCCACGCTGACGGAACTCGACCAAACTACCTTTGCGCTGGAGCAGGTTAAACAATGGATCGGCAAAGGCTCCGATCATTTATTGCGCACTGCGCTCACCGAAGCCTTAGGCCATGCCCCCGACGAAGCTT
This sequence comes from Candidatus Paenalcaligenes intestinipullorum, assembly GCA_019120675.1. Classification (GTDB taxonomy): domain Bacteria; phylum Pseudomonadota; class Gammaproteobacteria; order Burkholderiales; family Burkholderiaceae_B; genus Paenalcaligenes; species Paenalcaligenes intestinipullorum. The sequence continues at coordinate 1,966 of DWUQ01000148.1, forward strand.
TGTTTAACCAAGCCAAAGCCGCCTACTTGCGCCATTATCCGCAATTCAATGGCCAGCACAGTACCGTGTACGACGGTGTATTTGAAGGACTATCTGCGTTTAAGGCCATGGGTTGTACACTTGGCGTCGTCACCAACAAGGAGGTCGATTTTGCCATTCCGCTACTGAATCAGCTGAGCTTGGCCTCCTATTTTGATTTGATTGTGGGCGGGGATTCCACAGACTATAAAAAACCTCACCCCGAGCCCTTGCGCTTTGCCGCCCAGCAGCTGCACGCCACCCCTGCACACTGTTTATTCATTGGTGACTCGGCCAACGACGTTCAGGCTGCCCAAGCCGCCAATATGACGGTATTGGTTTTACCCTATGGCTACAATCACGGAATAGACGTGCAAACTTTAAACGCCAGTGGTATAGTTTCTTCGATTGCCGATGCGGCACGCTGGGCGATGAACGCCTCGCGTTAACTTTTACTGGCAGCTCAAATTATTATGTTTGCTACCTTGGCTCCACATTTTCCTGCTCGCGCCTATTGGCGCTGGTGGCGTTTGTGTTCCGGGTAGCCGCTTTGCTTTCTCGGTGCGTCATACGTTAGCCACAGGCTGTTGCGTCGCACCCATCAAAACCAGCCCGGAACCCTTTTATTAGCGGCCGGGCTTTTTTGTATCCCTGATTCTCGCACCCTTTATGCTTAGCCAAAGGCTCACTATGACGGAAATCGAATTTCAAGCACTTGCAGCACAAGGTTATAACCGTATCCCCCTCATTGCCGAAACGTATGCGGATCTGGATACCCCCTTATCTATTTACTTAAAGTTGGCGCACAACACACCCCAAGGCGGTAAAAACAGCTGCTTGCTGGAATCCGTCGTAGGCGGTGAGCGCTTTGGGCGGTACTCGTTTATTGGCTTACCCGCTCGTACAGTCATTCGCTCTCGTGGCACACTCACCGAGGTGCTGCACGATGGCGAAGTGGTTGAGCAACACGAGGGCGACCCCTTAAGCTTTATCGAAGCCTACCGCGAGCGCTTTAACGTCGCGTTGCGCCCCGGCATGCCCCGCTTCGCAGGGGGGTTAGCTGGTTATTTTGGTTACGACACGGTGCGCCACATTGAGCCGTCCTTAGGACCCCAGACCAAGCCTTTTCCTGCCGGCCAAGAAGACGGAACCCCTGACATCATGCTGCTGCACATTGACGAGCTGGTGATTGTGGACAACTTAGCCGGGCGCACCTATTTAATTGTGTACGCAGACCCCACCCAAGCGGAAAGCTACAGCCGCGCCAAGCGTCGCCTTAAAGAGCTGCGCGAGAAACTGCGCACCCCTGTCACTATTCCCTATGCCTACGCCAGCATGGAAACCGCGGAGCAACGCGACTTCAAAAAAGACGACTACCTCGCCGCCGTCATCAAAGCGAAGCAATACATCCAAGACGGTGAAATCATGCAGGTGCAAGTGGGCCAAGTCATTGCCAAGCCTTTCCGCGACTCGCCCCTGTCGTTATATCGCGCGCTGCGTTCCCTGAACCCCTCCCCCTACATGTATTTCTGGAATTTTGATGACTTCCACGTCGTAGGCGCATCCCCAGAAATTCTCGTTCGCCAAGAGGAAACCGTCGTTGAGGGCGAGCGTAAAACCATGGCTACCATTCGCCCCCTGGCGGGCACCCGCAAACGCGGCAGCACCCCCGAAGACGATCAGCGTTTGGCCGCTGAATTACTGGCGGATCCCAAAGAGCGTGCCGAGCACGTCATGCTGATCGACTTAGCTCGGAACGATATTGGTCGCATCGCCAAAGGCGGCACCGTCAAAGTCACCGACACCATGACCATCGAACGTTATTCCCATGTGCAGCATTTGGTGTCGAACGTCTGCGGTGAAGTGGCCGAGGGCGTCAGCACTATGGATGTCTTGCGGGCGGCCTTCCCCGCTGGCACCTTAACGGGTGCAGCTAAAGTACGCTCCATGGAAATTATCGACGAGTTGGAACCCGTACGTCGTGGCATTTACGGTGGTGCAGCAGGATACCTCAGCTACAGTGGTGAAATGGATTTGGCGATTGCCATTCGTACTGGTGTGATTAAAAACGGCATTTTGTACGTTCAAGCGGCAGCGGGTGTGGTGGCCGACTCCAGTCCTGAAGCCGAATGGCAGGAAACAGAAGCCAAAGCGCGAGCCTTGCTGCGTGCGGCCGAACAAGTACAGCTGGGCTTAGATGAGCCAATCTAACCCTTGCTTGCCATTTTTCCCATACGACGCTCTATTTCCAGCCCGAGAAAGCCATGAATAATAAACTCCTGATGATCGACAACTACGACTCGTTCACCTACAACTTGGTCCAGTATTTTTACGAACTGGGCCAGGATGTGGTCGTGCACCGCAACGACCACATCACGCTGCAAGATATTGAAGCTTTGCAGCCCGATCGTATTTGTATTTCCCCGGGGCCTAGCACGCCCAGCAATGCGGGGATTTCCATTCCTGTGATTCAACATTTCGCCGGCAAGCTGCCTATACTGGGGGTATGCCTAGGCCATCAAGCCATCGGCGAAGCCTTTGGTGGCAAGGTGGTGCATGCGCAAACCGTCATGCACGGCAAAACCTCCCTCATTACCCACACCAATCAAGATGTGTTTACGGGGTTGCCTTCACCTTTTACCGTTACGCGCTATCACTCACTCGCGATTGAACGCAGCAGCCTACCTGAGTGTTTGGAAATCACCGCCGAGACCGAGGACGGTGAAATCATGGGTGTCCGTCACAAAGACTTCGCCATTAGCGGGGTACAATTTCACCCCGAGTCGGTGCTCAGCGAGCATGGTCACGCTTTA
>DWUQ01000149.1 GCA_019120675.1 Candidatus Paenalcaligenes intestinipullorum
TTTGGCGGTGGTGGTGGCGGCAGCAGCGGTGGCGGTGGCGCCTCTGGTGGTTGGTAGGAGAGTACGCATGAAGCAACTATTATCTCGAATTATTCCTCATCCTGCATGGCGGGGTGAAGCCCTCAAGCAACAATACTTTCACAAGGAAGTATTGGATTTTCTCACCGAGCGCATTCGTCGTAGCGAAGTCGGACACAGCGGCGAATTAGTGGTGGCGATTGAGGCTGTGATGCCGGACCATGAGCCAGATAGCCGTTGTCGGGCACTGGAGGTGTTTGGCCGCTTGGGTGTGTGGGATACGCCACTAAATAGTGGAGTATTGTTGTACTTGGCCTTGGATCAACGCCGCATTGAAATTGTGGCCGATCGAGGGATTAATGCAACAGAACATGTCTGGCAAGACATTTGCGCTAAATTACAGGTCGCCTTTGGTCGTAACCAATACAGTGAGGGATTGCTGCAAGCTGTAGATGATATCGAGGCTGTGTTGCGTGAGCAGGCCCCGCCCCTTGTGCCCGCGCCGTCCGCCCAAGCTTCTACCAATCATTTACCTGATGCGCCCGTTTTCCTCTAATCCTTCTGCTGCACCGGTTACCCTTACGGATGCCATATTAGTCGAGACCATTCGTCAAACGGAGGCCCACTGGGGGCCTGTCAATGACGAGGCCGAAGTGCGTCGTAGCCTGAGTCAAGGGGGTAGTTTTACTGCGCGATTAAGCCAGCGAGCCCGATTTTTAGCCGAACGCGAAGGGCATTTCAAGGCGTTGCAGCAGCTGCGGTATGCCACAGGTTGGTTGGTGACGCTTTGGTTAGGCTTAGGTGTGATAGCCGGAGGGAGTGCCGCGTATGGGTTGCTGCGTACCCCACAGCTCAATATATTGACCTCTCTCGCGGTATTGGTGGGTGTTAATCTTTTAACCTTTACCGCTTGGTTGCTCTGGACATTGACGAGCAAAAAGCCGATGCAGGTCGAGTCGAGCTTGCTGTTACGCACCGCCTTACGGCTGTTGCGACGCCTCGTGCTGCGCCAAGGTCAGCCCGCATTACCGGTTTTAAATGCCAGTGTTGCCGTCCTGACACGTGCAGGGCTATTGCGCTGGCTAATCGGGATACTGAACCACGGTTTTTGGCTGGCCGCATCATTGAGCGCGTTAGCAATCGTGGCCTTAGCCTTTTCGTTGAAACGTTATGGCTTTAATTGGGAAACCACCCTCCTAACTCCCCATGGGTTTGAAGAGCTGGTGCAGCTGCTCAGCACAGTGCCGTCTTGGCTGGGGTTAACCGTGCCTTCGGTTGAGCTCATTCAGCGTAGTGATGGCTTGCATCCTCTCACCGCAGCACAGCATCGCATCTGGTCACAGTGGGTGTTGGCGTGTGTGGTGGCGTATGGTGTGCTGCCGCGACTCTTAGGTCTCAGTGCCTGCCTGATCCTGTGGCAACACCATCGCGGCTCGGTGTATGTTGATGAAAGCCTACCCGGTTTAGCAGAGCAGCGCGATCGTTTATTACCGACGGCTCAGGGCTTAGGCGTCGATCAACAAGCCCCCGCCGATTATGTGGTGCAACGCCCCAGCGTATCGACGGTAGAGGAGCCGACAGGACCAGTCGATATTGCAGGGATTGAATGGGCAACGGATGTTGATTGGCCGCCACGTGCTTTGCCTTCGACTTGGCACGATCACGGTCGTGTCGACAGTCGGCCCCAACGCCAAGCGTTAATTCAAGCGCTGCAAACTCAACCGCCTCAGCACTTGGTGCTCATGTGTCCTGCGGCCCAAACGCCCGATCGGGGTGTGGTGGCTTGGTTGGTAGAGCTATCGCAATACGTGCCCTCTGTCAGGGTGGTATTGTGGAGCACAAGCAGCGATGCGGCATTAACTGAGTCACGCAATAATTGGCAGCGGCGTTTATTAGCAGCCGGATTTCAAGCTAACCAGATTACGAATGACTTACCGTTTCTTATAGATAAAACGTCATGACGAGTTTAGACGCCTTATTACGCTTGGCTGTAGTGGGCCATACCAATACAGGGAAAACGTCTCTGTTGCGTACCCTCACGCGCAACCCCGATTTTGGGGAAGTACAAAATAGCCCCGGCACGACACGTCATGTCGAGGGGGTGCAGCTCCATATTAATAATCAGCCAGTGGTGCAGCTCTTTGACACGCCTGGTATCGAAGACAGCATCGCCTTATTGGAGTACTTACAGCGTCTGATTGAACCCAATGAGCGCATTGCTGGGCCGGATTTATTGAAGCGCTTTCTCGAAACACCCGAAGCCACCGGGCGTTTTGAGCAAGAGGCACGGGTATTGCGCCAATTGTTGGCCTCGCATGCGGGTTTGTATGTGATTGATGTGCGGGATCCTGTGTTAGCCAAACATCATGACGAGCTAAAAATCCTGATCCAAGCCGGTAAGCCTTTATTACCTGTCTTAAATTTTACGCGCAGTGCCCAACAACGCATTGATGAGTGGCGGTTAGCCTTAGCCAACGTGGGGCTGCACGCCATCAGCGAATTTGATACGGTGGCTCCTGCGCTAGGGGGTGAGGAGCAGCTCTACGAGCGGCTCGCACTCTTGGTGAATCAAGCTCACAGCACTCAGCTTGGGCGCTTAATTGAAGACATACGTCAGCAACGCAAGCAACGTTTGTATGACGCATGGCGGATGCTGGCTGATATGTTGGTGGACGTGGCCGCGTGGCGTTTAGTCAGTCAGTCCGATGAAAAAGCCATGCGAGAAAGCAATGAGCGCATGCAAAATCTGATCCGTGAGCGTGAGGAATACTGCATCAAAGCGCTTTTAAAACGCTTTAATTTCTCTACCCGTGATTATCTACCCGAGGCCTTAGCCTTAGACGGTACCCGCTGGGAGGCGGATCTCTTTAACCCCGAGGTCCTTAAGGATTTAGGGATTCATGTGGGGAAAGGTGTGGCGGCCGGCGCGATTGCTGGCGCGACCGTCGATATGTTGACGTTAGGGTTTAGCTTAGGAACAGGAACGGTCATTGGTGCCGCGGCAGGTGGTTTGTGGCAAGGCCTGGACAAATGGGGCCAGCGCTTATTGGGTAAGTGGCGCGGTGAGGTGGAGCTGAGTGTGGACGATGCGGTCATACGCGTGTTAGCGCTACGACAGTCGGCGTTAATTCAAGCCTTGGATGCGCGGGGGCATGCCGCTCAAACACCAATTGCACTGATGCGTGCACTCACACGATTAGAATCGACAGAAAATGATGAGGAAACGCCAAATGATCTGCCTCATTTGAGTGGAATCGATTGGCGTAAAGGCAGTATGCCAGCCGGTATTTTAGAAGCGCGTGCGCACCCTGATTGGAGTAGCTTGGCACGGACCGGCACAGTGGTGTCGGGACGGCGCGATATGGTGGTCACGACGCTGGCCGAGCGTTTGGCTCAGCCAGCATCCATGCAACACAGCTTAACGCTTACGCCCGTCGAGCCAGAAAACCATAAATCAGCAGCACAATAACGGCCCCGATAATCGAGCCGATAATCCCTACTTGTGAGCCGACTTCGTATAGGCCTAAGGCTGTGCCTAAGTATCCCCCTACAAAGGCCCCCACAATCCCTAGAATAATTGTAAGAATAACGCCCATATTGTGCGCGCCGGGCGTAATGGCCCGAGCAATGAGCCCTACAATAAAACCAATAATTAGTGTCCAGATAATAAGCATGTGCTTCTCCTTCTTGATTGTGAATCAAAAGAAAACAACTCGCTAACCCATCATAGAGCGACTGTAGGCCAGAGCGTACGGGAATGTGTTAGTTAATGTAAGGCTTCGACTAAAGTGGCCAAACCAATAAAATAATCGGCAAGCCGACCGCCATCACCAAGATTTCTAATGGCAAGCCCAATGGCCAATAATCCCCAAATTTAAAGCCTCCTGGACCTAAGATTAGCGTGTTGTTTTGATGGGCAATAGGGGTCAAGAAAGCGCAGGAAGCACTCATGGCAATCGCCATCAAAAAGGTGTCAGGGTTTACACCAAGTTGCTGAGCGGTACCAATCGCAATCGGGCTCATCACTGCCGCGGTGGCGGAGTTGTTCATCAGGTCTGACAAGGTCAACGTCGCCACCCCCACCACGACCAAGGCCAAAATAGCGTTGTCATGCGCCACATGTTGGAGCAAGAAATCCGCCACAATGGCTGCGGCGCCACTGTGTTCCATGGCAAAGCCAACCGGTATCAACGCTCCCAGCAGCACAATCACTGACCAATCAATATGTTGATACAAACTGCGGGCGGGAATAATTTTGCAGATCAACAGCAGCAACACCCCCAAAGCAAAAAACAAGGCCGACGACCAGTAGCCAGAGGCTGCACCGATAATTGCCAACAGCATAATCGCTACAGACAGCCACATTTTTTGGCGGCTGGGCACCCGTAAAGGGCGACTAATTAGCGGGGCGCACCCCATACTGGCAGCAAAGTTGCTGACGTTTTCGCTGGGGCCTTGTACCAACAGCACATCGCCCGTACGTAAGGGCGTGCGTCGTAACCGCACCCTCGAGCGTACGTTTTGCCTAGAAATAGCCAGCAAATTTATACGAAAGCGATTGCGCAGTTGTAAGTCTGCTGCACTGCGTCCCAGTAACGAAGAACCAGGCAGAACCACGAACTCATGCAGCTCTTTGCTGAACTCGACAACTGGTGCAGCAGGAATATCCTGGTCTTTGGCTTTGGAATCCGTGGCGTCGCCCTCCGCTTCCACATTTTCTTTGGGGGGACGATCTTCGTTAAAATTTAAGCCTAACCGCTCCAAAGAGGTGGCTAAGGTCGTTGGATCTGCTTCTAAGAGCAGCACATCGCCCGCTCGTAGGGTCGTGGACGTATCGGGGGCATTAAAACGCAATTGGTTGCGTATTAGGCCTAATATCTGCGCGTTTTCTAAACTTTGTTCGGCCTCACTCAGGCTCGTGCCAATCGCTTTGCTGTCTTCAGGGACTAAGGCTTCGGTTAAATACGCACCCGTTTCATAATCGGTTTGATTTTGCTGTGTGCGCACGGGTACCAAACGCCAGCCGATAAAGGCTAAAAACAATACCCCCACAACGGCGACACTCACCCCGACGGCCGTAAAATCAAACATGCTGAAACCGCGGTGGCCATCGTAGGTTCTAAAACTCGAGACCACGAGATTTGATGGGGTGCCAATCAGAGTTGTCATGCCGCCGAGCATCGTCGCAAAAGCAAGTGGCATGAGAATGCGCCCTGGTGGCAGCTCTAAACGCTTAGCCATCTGCAAGGAGATAGGCATCAGCAGGGCTAGGGCCCCCACATTATTCATAAAGCTCGACAGCAGGGCTGCCAAGCCAATCAAGGCAATAATCGATAAGCTGGGTGAAGCCTTGGCGGGTAAAATACGCTCGGCCAACACATCCACCGCACCCGTTTGTTGGAGGGCGGCACTCAGCACCAGCACACACGCCACCGTCACCACTGCAGGGTGGCTAAAGCCTACAAAGGCGTCACTCGGTGACACGAGGCCAAAGGCACAGCAGGCTAATAAAGCCGCCATAGCAATCATGTCATGACGCCATTTGGCAAATAAAAACATGCCAATCGTGATCGCTAAAATAGTAAACAGCAAAATGGCAGGGGAAATCATACGGCCAGCGCCTTTAAGGAGAATGCGTGAATTTCAGCATCATATAATACAATCGTTCTCACTTATCAAAGCTTAAAAGCCAAGAAAAGAAAATAACGATAAACTCGCATAGTGATCCAGTAAACTGTAAGGGAATTTTATGTACGAAAGCAAAGATGAAACCCCACTAAGCAGTACCGCTTTCGCTTGGCGTATGGTCAAACATTTTTTGATGGTGGTGGTGCTGATTGCCATTGTGATTGCAATTGGCGTGGCGGGCCATGTGTTTTTCGAAGACGTGCCTCTACACGATGCGTTATTAAATACTACGATGTTACTGGGTGGGCTGGGGGTTTCTAGTCATCCCACCACCGTGGGAGGCAAGCTTTTTATGTCTTTTTATGGCTTTGTAACGGGCCTGACTTTTGTGGCGACCATCAGTATTTTATTAGCGCCTATTTTTCATCGGGTTATGCATAAGTTCCATTTGGATGAAGAATAGTGTAAGTTATTATTAATAAAAACTAAACAATTGCTACACCTGCATACATAAGCGGTTTTTCTTAGCCTCCTTTTTAGGATATGTCATGGTTCAGCCTAGCGTTGATGGAGCGAGGTCGAGCAGTACCTTGAGTGGAGTCAGTGCTTGGAAGCGTAGCGCGCTGCTGTGCCTACTTGGCGTGCTCAGCAGCACGGCTTGCGCGGATCAGGACTTACCGCAGGATCTTGTGTTAGCAACATCGACTACCGACTCACAAGCTTCGCCGGTGTTGCTCACTATTGTGGGGGCTTCGGGCAATGCTGAGGCAGCCGAAGTCCACCATCTGACTGAAGCGCAAGTGATGGCGCTACCAGCTACTCGTATGCAAACCAGTGTAAACGGTTCTTATGGGTCGCATGTGTTTTATGGGCCGCTCTTGAATGATGCGTTGGCTAGTCTGAATTTACAAGGCGATACGGTGCGTTTAATTGCCTTTGATGGCAATTACGTAGTGGATGTGCCTCGTCAAGATTTAACCGATTACAATGTACTGTTGGCGCACACCATGAACGGGATGCGCTTGAGTCGTCGTTTGTTTGGGCCGCTTTGGGCGGTCTACCCCAAAGACCAATACGCACGCAGTTACGAAGACGAAATGCAGTTTCATATGCGCAGTGTGTGGCATCTAGAAACCGTCATTATTTATCA
>DWUQ01000150.1 GCA_019120675.1 Candidatus Paenalcaligenes intestinipullorum
CCGATTCGCGAAATAAAAACCATCGAAATTTACCAATACAATGGTTTTTATTTGTTCCGTTTCATCGCCAACGCTTTTTTGCATCATATGGTGCGCAATCTAATGGGGGCGTTATTGTATGTGGGCTATGGCCGGTTATCGCCTGAGGCGATTCCTGAGCTGATTGCCGTGCGTAATCGCCAATATGCTCCACCGACCTTTCAGCCTGATGGCCTGTATTTAGCCCATGTGGCCTACGAGGGCTACGAGTTTCCCGGTGCAGACCCTTGGGAATTGCTGCAACAACATTTGGGGCCATGGAGTTTTACCGAGATCAGCCCTCCTTTTACTAACGAGAAGTAAATCATGTCACCACGACGAGTTCGAGTTAAGTTTTGCGGCTTTACCCACGAAAATGAAGTGCAACAAGCCGTTCAGTTAGGCGCAGACGCCATTGGCTTAGTGTTTTATCCACCAAGCAAACGCGCGCTAAGCGTGGAGCAAGGGCTTCGTTTACGAAAGCATATTCCTGCTTTTGTATCGACCGTTGCCTTGGTAGTGAACCCTGATGTTGACGAGGTGCACCAGTTGTTGACGCAGCTCCAGCCTGAGTTGTTGCAGTTTCATGGTGATGAAAGCCCTGAGTTTTGCGAGCAGTTTGCTCACCCCTATATGAAAGCTTTCCGTGTGGGGGGGCCGGATACGGACACCCCCGCTAAGCTGCTGCAGCACTGTCAAGCTTATCAGCACGCTAAAGCGTGGTTGTTCGATAGTTACAGTCAACATTACGGTGGTACGGGTGTACGTTTCGATACCCGCTTGCTCGAAGCGGTTCAACGCTATGCCGCTGAGCATGCCATACCGATTGTGTTGGCAGGGGGGTTAACCGCAAACAATGTGGCGGCAGTGCTGGCTGAGCTGCCAGTATTTGCCGTGGATGTGAGCAGCGGCATTGAAAACCAGCCAGGGCAAAAATCCTTTGAACGCATGGCTGCTTTTATGGATGCTGTGCAACCTTTAGGCACACAGCGAGTCTGACAGAGCAAAGAGTATTCGCTCGGAGAGCTGATTTTTCTCGCAAAGCCCAAAACGAAACGCTTCCAATCTCCTCTTTTAAACCACCTTTACACTAAGGACACACTCCATGCCCGCCGTAAGCCTGGGACCGTTCGTACTGGATAGTCACACCTTTATGGTGTTTTTGTTTTTACTCACCAGTATTGTGATGGCCATGGTACTGGAACGTCGTTATCAGGTGCGCGTGGAAGGTGCGATCTGGCTCATGTTTATCAGCGCACTGGTGGTTGGACGTTTGGTTTTTGTATGGCAATACTGGGACGCTTTTCAAACCAAGCCTTGGAGTATGCTCGATATCCGCGATGGGGGCCTAAATGGTACCGCTGCCGTCGTAACAGGGGTTTTAATTGGCCTGATCCGTTATAGCCGCTTTGCACCGGTACAGCGCAACGTGTATATCGCCAGTATCGCAGTCGGTGCGGTAGCGTGGTCACTATCGTACAGCTATTTAAGCCTAAGCCATGAGGGCTTGCAGCAGCGCTGGCCAAGCGAACGCAGCTTTGTGCATTTAGCTGCTGACAAAGCCACTCCTAAACGTTTAAGTGATTACGAGGGCAAACCCACTGTCCTGAATTTATGGGCAACTTGGTGCCCACCGTGCCAGCGTGAAATGCCCGTGCTCGAACAAGCCCAACACAGCTATCCCGAAGTCAATATCGTGCTGGCCAACCAACAAGAAAACGCTACTACGGTGGAAGCTTACTTAGAAAAACAGGGCTTAGAGTTGGATCAAGTGTTGCTGGACCCAGATGGCGAACTGATGGCTTTTGCACAAAGCAAAGGGTTACCTACTACACTTTTTCTGGATGCCAACGGGCAGGTCGTGGACATTCGCATGGGCGAGGTTTCCGCAGCAACGCTAGAGGCCAAATTACAGTTGCTGCTCGAACCTACCCATTGACATCCTCCCCGCCCTGAACGGCGGGGTTTTCCGCACAATTCTATAAAACCTTTTACAAACTACCAATGCTTTCCATTTCTTGGTCTCTCGCGCTAGGGTGGTTCATCGCGTAGCGGTTCGCCAAAAACGCGCAAGCCATTAGTTGAATTTGATGGAAAATCATTAGGGGTAATAGCGCTGGACCAATCGCCGTGGCACTAAACAGTACTTGAGCCATGGGTACGCCGGTCGCGAGGCTCTTTTTGGAGCCACAAAATACAATGGTGATTTCGTCCTCGTGGTTAAAGCCTAAACGTCGTGCTAAGAAGGTGGTTAAAAGGAGTACCAGCGCGAGCAACACCAAACAAATAATCGTCAGGTTAATGAGGGCAGCAATCGGTACAGCGGTCCACAGCCCACCGATCACGGATTCACTGAACGCCGTAAACACCACCAGCAAAATAGAGCTTTGATCAACGTTTTTAAGCCATTTTTGGTTTTTATCAATCCATGCACCAATCCATGGTCGCATAAAATGACCCACGGCAAACGGCAGTAGTAACTGCACACTAATGTGGATGATGGCGTCCAAGGTGCCGGCTGTGCCTGCGTCCGCATCCAAAAGCACTTTAAGCAAAACAGGCGTGAGCACAATGCCAATCAGGCTGGAGGCGGACGCACTGCACACGGCAGCGGGCACGTTACCACGAGCGATCGAGGTAAAGGCAATAGCAGACTGTACGGTGCCAGGCAAAGCACACAAATACAGTACCCCAATATACAAAGGCATGCCCAGCAGCGGTAACAAAACAGGCTTAACGGCCCACCCTAATAGAGGGAACATTAAAAATGTGCATACAAATACTAATAGATGCAAACGCCAGTGCATCGCCCCAGCAATAATCGCTTCACGAGAAAGCTTCGCCCCATGCATAAAAAAGAGCAGGGCAATCGCAAAGTTCGTAAGCCAATTAAAAAACGTGGCACCCGAGCCATGCGCTGGAAAAAACGTGGCGAGCAGTACGACGCCAATTAAAATCAGGGTAAAGTTATCAAACAGTAATCGTAGACGGGCAATCATAAAAAACAGTCAAAATAATTAACTTGGAAGCCTCTACTTTAGCTAAGATAAGACTTTCTGTTTATCGCATAAGGTCGCTTAAATGTCTTTGAACGGACAAAACTGCAGCTTGGAAATTGCCCCCGAATGGCACGGTGAGCTGCCACGTCCTATTGTGGGCAGTATCAGTTCGATTGCTAACCAAGCGATTGCCCGTTGGCACACTCACCCTTGGTTGCAGTTTTCCTATGCCTTAGAAGGGGTGGTGGACGTGAATACCGAGCAAGGGCGCTATATGGCACCGCCCCAACGCGCTGTATTGATTCCTGCAGGTGAGCTGCATCGCGTTTATGCGTCCACAAATACCCTTATTCGGAGTATGTATATACGCACTGAGGCCCTAGCCGAATCGGTAGACAGCTGTCGAGTCTTAAGTGTCAGCCCTTTACTGCGGGAATTGATTCGCCGCTTTAGTGAATACCCGGTTTTCTATACGGAAACTGGGCCTGAATCTCGGCTGGCAGAGGTGCTGCTAGATGAGATTCAAAATGCCTCCACCTCGGGCTTAATGCTTCGCTGGCCTCGTGATGCACGCATACTCGGTTTTTGTCAGCACTTATACAAAGAGCCCAGCTCCAATCTGAGCCTAGAAACGCACGCCCAACATATTGGAGTTTCCAGCAAAACCTTATCCAGATTGTTTTTACAAGAGACTGGGCTAAATTTTCGTGCGTGGCGACAGCAATTGCGCTTAATGCAAGCGTTGCCAATGCTTGAGGCGGGACAGCGGGTCACGGATGTGGCGTTGGCCTGTGGCTACGAGAGCTTGTCAGCGTTTATTGCTGCGTTTCGCTTGGCGATGGGGGTGACGCCAATGGAGTTTGCCCACACGTATCGGTCTTCACACCACTCAGGTTAACGCCACCATTCCAACGTCCAGATGCCTACAGCCATAGCCAGCAGCGAACCTGCAACGTGCAAGGCAATGGTAAACAGCGCCAAATATAAGCGTTGCTGCTCAAGCATCAGCATGATTTCGGAGGTAAAGGTAGAAAAAGTGGTGAGCCCCCCTAGAAAACCGGTCACTAAAAACAGCCGCCAGAGTGGGTTAAGGTCAGGCAAAGCTTGCAAAAGGCTCAGCACCACGCCTATTAAATAACCCCCTAGCAAATTAGCGGTGAGCGTGCCCAAAGGTAAAATAGGGCTGAGGGGATTTAACCCCAAACTGAGCAGCCATCGCAGTACAGCACCGGTAGCACCGCCTCCTGCGATAACCAGCATGGATTGCAACATAAAACATCTTTCCTGTGGGGTGGTAAACTACGCAAGCTTAGCGCTTAGAGCGGCTGAAGTACTAATTTTTATTATTTATTGAGAGTGATTATGCCTTCATTTGATGTGGTGTCCGAGGTCGATAAGCACGAATTACGTAATGCTATTGACCAAGCCAGTCGCGAACTCGACAATCGTTTTGACTTCAAAGGCACCAATGCACGCTTTGAGCAAGAAGACTTTGTGGTTACGCTATATGCTCCCAGTGTGTTTCAGTTAACTCAAATGCTGCCGATACTGCGTGCGCGTTTAGCGGCACGCAATATTGATACACGCTGCTTGGATGTGGCCGAGCCCCAACAAAATCTCGCCGAGGCTCGACAACGCATCACCATCAAGCAAGGGATTGATCAGCCTTCGGCCAAAAAACTCATTGCCGCTCTCAAAGCGGCAAAGTTAAAGGTCGAAGCGCAAATCCAAGGGGATAAACTGCGAATCAGTGGCAAAAAGCGCGACGATTTGCAGCAAGCCATTGCTTTACTTAAGCAAACAGAGCTAGAGCTGCCGTTGCAGTTTGAGAACTTCCGCGACTAATCCCTAAGGCCGCAATCGGTAGCCGGTGCGGAACACCCAAGCCAGCACACTCAAAAACACCACCATAAATGCACCGGTTACGGCCACGCTTAGCCAAGGGTTAATATCCGAGCTGCCATAAAAGCTCCACCTAAAGCCATTAACCAAATACACAGCGGGGTTGAGTAAGCTCACGGCCTGCCAAAAGGGCGGCAACATATGAATCGAATAAAAGCTACCACCTAAAAAGGTCAGTGGCATGACGATAATCATGGGTACCAGCTGAAGTTTTTCAAAATTATCGGCCCAAATGCCAATAATGAACCCTAGCAAACTAAAGGTAAACGCCGTCAACAGCAAAAACAAGACCATCCAAATGGGGTGTAAAATCTGATAGTCCACGAGCAATCGTGCCGTACCCATAATAATGAGCGCCACAATAATCGCCTTGCTGGCGGCAGCGCTCACAAAACCAAAGGTGATCTCGGCATAGGAGAGCGGGGCAGACAACAGTTCGTAGATACTGCCAGTGAACTTTGGAAAGTAGATACCAAACGAGGCGTTGGCCACACTCTGCGTCAGTACGGCAAGCATTACTAAGCCGGGCACAATGTAAGCCGCATAGGAAACACCGGCTATGTCTTGCATAGAAGGTCCAATCGCTGCCCCAAACACCACAAAGTACAGCGAGGTAAAGATTACCGGCGCGACTAAAGTTTGCACTAAAGTGCGCCAAGCTCGGCTCATCTCATAATGATAAATGGCCCAAATGGCTCTATATTTCATTGTTGGCCTCATTTTCTTGCATTAAGCGTACAAAAATATCCTCTAGAGAGTGCTCATGAGTACTAAGGTGCTTTAGAGGTAAATCGAGCGCGCCAAGCAGATTGAATAGAGCAGGGTAGTCGATACTGTGTTGGAACGATAAATTGGCTTGCCAGCCGTGATCGTGAGGCGTAAAGCCGAATGCTTGGAGCGCTAAGGGTAGAGCAGGTAGCGGCTCCGTAAAATACAGGCTCAAGGTTTTGTCCCCATAGTTGGCCATGAGTGTGGTTTTGTCTTCGACCAACAATAACTGTCCATTTTGGATCATCCCAATGCGATCGGCGAGCTCCTCGGCTTCTTCTAAGTAATGCGTAGTCAAGATAATTGTGGTTCCAGCAGCCTTTAATTCACGAATTTGCTGCCACATCTCTTGGCGTAGCGACACATCGACCCCAGCTGTCGGCTCGTCTAAAAACAAAATCTTTGGCTCGTGTGCCAGCGCCTTAGCAATCAAGACACGCCGTTTCATGCCCCCAGATAGGCTGAGCTGTGGGCTATGCCGCTTATCCCAGAGTCGTAAATCCACCAATAGTTTTTTGATGTAGTCCTCGCTTGGGGCCAAGCCAAATAAGCCACGACTAAAGCGGACACTACTGATCACATTAGCAAAGCTTTCCGTGGAGATTTCCTGAGGAACTAGTCCAACTAGCGCACGCGCCTGCTTGTATTGTGACTGATGATCGAACCCATCAATGGTGATCTGGCCACCGCTTAGGTTAACCAAGCCACAGATGCTATTGATTAAGGTGGTTTTCCCTGCACCATTTGGCCCCAGCAAAGCAAAGATTTCGCCTCGATGAATCGTGAGGTCAATGTGCTTAAGGGCAGTGAAGCCATTTTTATAGTGTTTGCTGACGTTGCTTAGGGAGAGAATAGATGACGATTTAGTCATGGCAAAAAGTTGGGCTTGGTTTATGATGACAGCTGTAATAAACAACGATCTTGGTTTTGAATATAGCAGCCTTGTCGTGTTAACTCTATTTATCGATTGTGGTAGTCGTACGTGAGCTCCGCTTTTTTTTCTTTGGCTGACCATCAGGCTATGCAGCAAGCGTTACAGCTCGCGCATCAAGCCGCCCAACTCCAAGAAGTACCGGTAGGCGCAGTGATTGTGGATGGGCAGGGTCAACTGATTGCTCAAGGCTATAACCAAACCATTTGCCGCGCTGACCCCACCGCTCATGCAGAAATTGTCGCCTTACGGGCGGCGGCGCAAACCCTACAAAACTACCGTTTACCGGGCTTAAGCTTGTTTGTGACCTTGGAGCCTTGCGCAATGTGTATGGGGGCATTATTGCATGCTCGTCTACAGCGCGTCGTTTTTGCTACGTCAGACCCCAAAACAGGGGTTTGCGGCAGCGTGTTGGACTTGCCAAGTTACCCCCAGCTTAATCACCACACAAAAATTGAACACGGCCTTTATGCCGATGAGGCCGCGCAGCTACTCAAAGATTTCTTTAAGGCGCGCCGCGAGGCGGCCAAACAACAGCGATTGGCTCAGATTATTGACACCCCTCTAACATAGGTATGGCATGCCCCAACATTCTAGTAACGATGATTTAATCTATGTCTTGTCACCCTCGAGTGCGCTACCCGAGGCGCAGCAACTGGATCGCGCCGAAGAGTGCTTGACACAATTAGGGTTTAGCGTACAACGCGACCCAGACGTGTTGGCACAGCATACGCGCTTTGCAGGCACCGATGCTCAGCGCTTAGCGGCCATTGAGCGTTCCACCGAAGGTGAGCATGGCATCGTATTGGCTAGCCGAGGGGGCTATGGCTTGTCACGCTTGTTGCCAAGCATTGATTGGCAGCGTATTGCAGACAGCGGCAAGCGTTATGTGGGACACAGTGATTTTACGGCCTTCAACTTGGCCTTATTAGCTCAAACAGGGCAAATTAGTTATGCGGGCCCTTCGGCTGTTTTTGACTTCGGTGCCGAGGTGGTGGATGAGCTGACCGCAGATTTATTTGCGGAAACGATGCGTGGCGAATTGGAAATTCTGAGTTTTGAATCCTTTAATTCCGATCCGGTCGATGGTCGAGGTATCCTGTGGGGGGGGAATTTAGCGATGGTGTGCTCGCTACTGGGCACCCCCTACTTCCCTGCTATCAATCAAGGTATTTTATTTCTTGAAGACGTGGGTGAGCACCCTTACCGTATTGAGCGAATGTTGGCGCAATTGTTGCAAGCGGGGGTGTTGGAGCGCCAATTAGCGATCGTGCTGGGGAATTTCTCGGATTACCGTTTGCAGCCACACGATCAAGGCTATACCCTAGACAGCGTCATTGAGTGGCTGCGCAGCCAATGCCGCGTGCCGATCATCACGGGGTTGCCCTATGGTCATACCGAAATCAAAGCCACCCTGCCAGTAGGCAAAAAGGTCGGCATCGCCTGGGAAGACGATATGGCCTATTTGTTGCTGGATGAGCATGAGCATAGCCACACTCATGAGCATTCTGAGCCGTGTTCTCATGACCACTAAATCTGCCTTGCGGCACCACTTCTTGCTACACTTAAAGGCTTTACCTATTTCTTTATTCGTCTATCGTGATCTCCACCGCAAACCTCACTATCCAGTTTGGCCCTAAGCCACTTTTTGAAAACGTCAACGTCAAATTTGGCGAAGGCAACCGTTATGGCCTAATTGGGGCAAATGGTTCAGGCAAGTCAACCTTTATGAAAATCATTGGCGGCGACCTTGAGGCTACCGCTGGCAATGTCACCCTTGAGCCGGGCTTACGCTTGGGTAAATTACGCCAAGACCAATTTGGCTTCGAGGATCAGCGCGTATTGGATGTGGTCATGATGGGGCACACAGAAATGTGGCAAGCCATGACCGAGCGCGATGCCATCTATGCGGATCTTGACGCCACCGAAGACGACTACATGCGTGCTGCCGATCTGGAAACCCGCTTTGCGGAATACGATGGTTACACCGCCGAGGCACGAGCGGGAGAGTTGTTATTAGGGTTGGAAATTCCCGTCGAGCAACATCAGCTCACTATGAGCCAATTAGCCCCGGGCTGGAAATTACGCGTATTGCTGGCTCAAGCTTTGTTTTCTAATCCCGATGTGCTCTTGTTGGATGAGCCCACCAATAACTTAGATATTCATACCATTCGCTGGCTGGAAAATGTCTTAAACAGCTATCAAAGCACCATGATCATCATTAGCCACGACCGGCACTTCCTCAACGAGGTCTGCACCCATATGGCGGATTTGGATTATGGCGAGTTGCGTGTCTACCCAGGCAATTACGACGACTATATGTTGGCCTCGACCCAAGCCCGCGAGCGCGTCCTGCAGGCTAATGCCAAAGCCAAAGAGCGCATCAGTGATTTGCAAGACTTTGTACAGCGCTTTTCGGCCAACAAGTCCAAAGCGCGTCAAGCCACCTCACGCTTAAAACAAATTGATCGGATTAAGGCCGATACCATTGAGGTCAAGCCGTCTTCACGTCAAAATCCCTTTATACGATTTGAGCAAGCGAAGCCCTTACACCGCTTAGCCGTCCGCATCGAAAAGCTGGGTAAAGCCTACGACCGTCCCATCATTCACAACCTTAACTTGAGCGTGGAGGCGGGTGAACGTATTGCTATTGTTGGGGCAAATGGTGTCGGTAAAACCACGCTTCTGCGCTTGTTGGCCGAGGATTTAACAGCGGAGCAAGGCCAACTGACCTGGTCTGAAAACAGCGATATTGGCTATATGCCCCAAGACGTCTCCGATCAGTTTGATAACGAACGAAACTTGTTTGAATGGTTGGCTGAGCACCGTCAACCTGGCGATGACGATCAAACGTTGCGTTCAGTCTTGGGGCGTTTGCTGTTTTCTGCAGACGATATTGCCAAGAAAACAGCCGTATTGTCAGGTGGTGAAAAAAACCGTCTCAGCTTTGGCCGTTTAATGCTCGGTCGTCACAATGTATTGCTACTGGATGAGCCAACCAACCACTTGGATATGGAATCAATCGAGTCCTTGCAGATGGCCTTAGAGAAATACAAAGGCACGTTAATTGTGGTGTCACATGACCGAGAGTTTATTTCGGGTGTGGCCACACGAATTTTAGAGGTGCTGCCCAATGGTCAAGTCACTGACTTCGTAGGGGATTATGAGGCCTATGTCACCCAACGCTATGCCGACTAACGGGTAGAGGCATGCGTTATCGTTTGCAGTCGCTTGAGCGCTACGAGGAAGAAATCAAACGCAGTCGTTTTCTTGTGTTGGCTCAAGCCATTGATCACCCAAACGACGCTTTGGAGTTTATTGCACGTCATGCGGTGCCCGAGGCCACCCACAATTGCTGGGCCTATCGTATCGGACAAGAATACCGTTTTAATGATGATGGTGAGCCAGGCGGTACGGCGGGTCGCCCAATTTTGCAAGCTATTGATGGCCAGCAGTGTGATCAAGTGGTGGTCTTGGTGATTCGGTGGTTTGGTGGCGTTAAACTAGGTACGGGAGGGTTAATGCGTGCCTATGGTGGCACCGCTGCGCAGTGTTTGCGACTGGCTGCAAAAAGCCCTATCGTGGCCCAGACTCGCTTGCACTGTCATGTGCCATATACCGATGCGGATTTACTGCGTTCACGTCTGGAGGCTTTTAACGCTAAGCTTGTGAACGAGGACTTCGGCGCCGAAGGTATAGAGTGGACGTTGAGCGTACCCAGTACCGAAGCGACGGCACTGCCCGAGGTCTTCATTAACTTAAGCAGTGGTCGAGTTAGTTTTTTGGATGACGATCCTGAGTCGTACGTCGTCACTGAACGAGGATGATATGACATGATTGATGTAATCCGTGATCTCGATGCGTTTGTTGGGGGGGAGCTGGCTCGCATTCTGTCATCCGTATGCGTGATCTTACTTGCTTTTGTCCTCAACCGTCTCAATATCCGTTATCGCACCAAAGCGGCCGAACGTAGTCGTGAGCGCATCGAACAAAATCGCCAACAAATGGTGCTCATCAAAAACGCCATTCTGTTGAGCGCCTTAGCAATTATTATCGTCATCTGGGCCTCCAAAATTGCCGGGGTAGCGATTTCCCTTTCTGCCTTTGCTGTGGCCTTGGTCATCTCTACCAAGGAGCTTTTGATGTGCCTGACGGGCTACGGGCTGTATGCGATGTCACGGCCCTTTCATGTGGGGGATCACGTTGAAGTGATGGGCGTGCAAGGCCTCGTAACCGATGTGGATCTACTTAGCTTTACCTTGTCGGAAACCAATGCGTCCTATCAAGTCATTGGGCGGACCACCACCTTGCCGAACAGTATGTTGCTGACTGCACCCGTTACCAACAATTTAGGTATGGGCGCTTATGTGTTTGAGGATCTACGCATTGCCGTACCCTATGATGTGGATCGTGAGGCCTGTGCCCAAGCGGCGATTACTGCGGGTTCAGAGGTCACTAAAGAATGGGACGAAGCGGCTCGTTTGCACTTAGAGCTCCTGAGCAGCCGCAGCTTACTGCGTAGCCCCAGTAGCAAAACACGTGTCATTTGGGAACCCGTCGATACTAAGCAACACTGGTTGGTGGTGCGTTTTATTACCCCTGCAGCACGACGCGAAAAAACGGCGCAAGAAATCTTGCGCCTGTTTTGGAAAAACTTTGGTTCAGATCTGATTACGCCCGCCCAGAAAACAGCGTAAGCTCAATAGAGCGGGCCAATCAAAAGCAAAGGCATGAACGCGGCCTAAGCTTGAGTATCCTCGCCAGTATTGTTTTGTTGTTGAGCAATATCGGCATGAACCTCTGCCATATCGATGTTTTTGACTTGATCCACCAGTTCATTGAGCTGTGCTTCGGATAAGGCACCCGAGTGAGAGAACAGCAAAACACGCTCACGAAACACCATAATTGTGGGGATAGAACGAATGCGTAGCGCGGAGGCGAGCTCCTCTTGTTCCTCGGTGTTTACCTTGGCAAAGGTAATATCAGAATGCTGACTGGCAACGGCTTCAAAAGTGGGGGCAAATTGCCGACATGGTCCGCACCACGACGCCCAGAAATCAATAATTAGTGGCTTGTCGCTGGCAATGGCTTCTTGGAAAGTGCTGTCCGTAAGATCAATCGTACTCATGGCGTCTCCTAAATGAAAAAGCGGCTTAGTGTCAGTAAGCCGCTTTGAGAGTTGGTGCTAACAGTGTAACGCGTTTACAAAAAATTGCCTCAATCAAATGCAAATTTTGTAATAAAGAGCGCCGCCACAATAACGGTCGCTGGGTGCAGGTCGCGCCAGCGACCGGTGACTAACTTAATGATGGCATAGCTAATGAAGCCAAAGGCCAGACCAGTGGCAATTGAGTAGGTCAAAGGAATAGAGACCACTGTCAAGGCCGCGGGTACGGACTCGGTGACATCCTCCCAGTTAATTTCACCGACTTCACGCAGCATTAAGCAGGCCACAAATACTAAAGCAGGCGCGGTGGCATACGCGGGCACAATCTTAGCGATAGGCGCAAAAAACAACGCCAATAAGAATAAAATGGCAATGGTTAGCGCTGTCAAGCCGGTACGGCCCCCCGCTTGAGCACCGGCAACGCTTTCCGCATAGGCCGTGGTACTGCTGGTACCCAGTAGGGAGCCCGCCATGATAGCGGTACTGTCGGCAAACAAGGCGCGATTTAAACGGTTAGGCTTGCCTTCCTCAATCAGGTTGGCACGCTTGGCTACGCCTAACAAAGTACCGGTTGCATCAAAAATTTCTACTAGAATGAGCGCCAAGATAATATAGGCCAAGCCGTAGTGTAGGGCGCCAGCAATATCCAGCTTCAAGAAGGTAGGGGCTAAGCTGGGAGGTAATGACACAATGCTTTCGGGAGCAGCGGTATGACCCGTGAAGATCGACAGCACCGTCACAGCTAGAATACCCAACAGGATTGCTCCGCGCACACGCAAGGTTTCAAGCATGACAATAATTAAAAAACCCAGAATGGCAAACATGGCCTCGGGGGATTTTACATCGCCTAACGTCACTAAGGTAGCCGGACTTTCCACCACAATTTTGGCTGAGCTCAGTGCAATAAACCCTAAAAACAGACCAATACCTGCCACAATGGCCGAACGTAAGGAAATCGGTATTCCTTGAACAATCCAGCTGCGTATGCCTGACACGGTTAAAATAATAAACAGCAGGCCCGAAATAAAGACCGCACCTAAGGCTTGTTCCCAAGTGAAATTCGCTCCAATCACAATGTTGTACGTGAAGAAAGCGTTTAGCCCCATGCCTGGAGCCATACCGATGGGCCAATTTGCAACGAAAGCCATGACGAGGGTGCCAACAAACGCAGCCAAACAGGTGGCTACAAACACAGCGTCATGATCCATGCCGGCTGTGGTGAGGATATTGGGGTTGACGATGATAATGTACGACATCGTAAGAAAGGTCGTAATCCCAGCGACGATCTCAGTGCGTACGCTCGTGTTGTGTTCACGAAGTTTAAACAGGCGCTCAAACATAGGCTGTCCTTAGTAAAGTAGCAATTTTGTAGATAGTTGTGAGAGAAGTGTAATAATTTTACGAGGCTTGGGCTATGGAGACATACACTAAGCCGCATTGGCACAACATCACGTCGCTATTTCGTTACGCTTAAAGCTGAACCCGTATTACAATTGCAGATATGAAAATTTTAGGATATGAAAGCTCCTGTGATGAAACAGGTGTGGCGCTTGTATGTACTGAGCAAGGATTGCTCGGCCATACCTTATACAGCCAAGTGGCGATGCACGAGGCGTATGGAGGTGTGGTGCCCGAGCTGGCTTCGCGCGATCATATTCGCCATATTTTGCCCCTTACCCAGCAGCTGTTAGCCGAAACGAATACCCATTTAGCGGATGTTGACGCAGTGGCTTATACCGCTGGGCCCGGCTTAAATGGTGCATTATTGGTCGGTGCGAGCGTCGCGCGCTCCATAGCTTGGGCCTTAGATTTACCCGCCATCCCTGTGCATCATTTAGAAGGGCACTTATTATCCCCCTTGCTTGCAGAGCCTAGGCCCGAGTTTCCATTTATTGCTTTACTGGTGTCGGGCGGCCATACACAAATTATGCAAGTCGATGGCGTAGGGCAATATCGACTACTGGGTGAAACCTTAGACGATGCCGCAGGCGAAGCCTTTGACAAAAGCGCTAAGCTTATGGGCTTGGGCTACCCCGGTGGGCCCGCCTTATCGTCCTTAGCGCAGCAAGGCGACGCCGATCAAATTGTGCTGCCGCGTCCCATGCTGCACAGCAAGGATTTGGATTTTAGCTTTAGCGGTTTAAAAACCGCCGTGCTCACCCGTTTGCGTGCCTTAGAGCAGCAGTATGGTCAGGTGCCTGCGGAGCAGCGAGCGAATCTGGCAGCGGGTACGGAGGCCGCTATTGTGGATGTGTTGGTAGCGAAAGTGATTAAAGCCCTCAAGCAAACCGGTTTAAAGCGTTTGGTTGTTGCGGGAGGGGTGGGGGCTAATCAACCGTTACGCCAAAAGCTTTTAGCTCAGGCCGAAAAAATCCAAGCGGACGTGTTTTTCCCACCCGTGGCGTTATGCACGGATAACGGCGCCATGATCGCCTTTGCCGCGGCGATGCGCGCCAAAGCGGGATTGTTAGGGCCTGATTTAAAAAATCCGAGCTTTACGGTACGCCCGCGTTGGCCCCTAGAGGAATTATCCACGCCAATCACTTAGCTTATTTTGAAGCCTTCGAGCGGCTGAATTTACTTTCTTGGCCGCGTAGCAGTCGTTGGATATTCGGGGCGTGACGCCAAATCAATAAGGCACTCAGCACAATCAAGCTAAGTGCCATTTC
>DWUQ01000016.1 GCA_019120675.1 Candidatus Paenalcaligenes intestinipullorum
GGCAATCTGCAAGAGCTGCTGCACGTGTATAGGCTGATCATTAATCCCGTCAAGCATAATATACTCGAAGGTAATAAAATCGCGAGGCGCATGCTCAAGATAACGATTACAGGCTGCCAACAGCTCATGCAATGGGTGTTTTTTGTTGAGGGGCACAAGCTTGTCGCGCAATTCGTCGTTTGGAGCGTGTAACGACACCGCTAAGGCAACGGGACAATCGTGCGCCAAACGATCCATAAAAGGCACGACACCCGACGTGGACACCGTCACACGTCGACGGGACAGACCGTAAGCGTGGTCATCCAGCATAAGCCGCAAGGCGATGAGGACTTGATCGTAATTTAACAACGGCTCACCCATACCCATCATCACCACATTGCTGACGACACGTTGTGGCTCGACCACGGCATTGGGATCAATGCGGGCGCTGGGTAAGTTCGCACTAAGCACACGTCGGGCGTGCCAGAGCTGAGCGATAATTTCGGCAGCGGTTAGATTACGATTAAACCCTTGATAACCGGTGGAACAAAACGGACAGGCCACCGTACAGCCTGCTTGACTAGAGATACATAAGGTACCGCGATCGTCCTCGGGAATGAATACCGTTTCGACTGAGTTGTTGTTGCCCACATCAAACAGCCATTTGCGCGTACCATCCTCGGAGAACTGCTCGTGCACCACGGCAGGGGCTTGAATACAGCACTGCTCCGTCAGTTGCGCACGAAACCCCCGTGCTAGATCCGTCATGTCTTCGAAGTTATCGACGCCTCGTTGGTGAATCCAGCGTTGTAGCTGGCGTGCACGAAAAGGTTTGCCCCCCCATTGTTGGACCAATTCGGTCAACTGCTGGGGCGTAAAACCTAGTAAGTTCGTCGGTGTCGCGTGTTCAGTCATAACAAATAAAGCACAGGGAGTAAAAGCCGTAAGATTTACTTAGTTGCTGTAAACTTGGCTGGAGGGGAAGAAGTAAGCAATTTCCACAGCGGCGGTTTCGGCTGCATCCGAACCATGCACCGCATTGGCATCGATGCTTTCAGCGAAATCAGCGCGGATGGTGCCGGCTTCGGCTTCTTTGGGGTTGGTAGCGCCCATCAGCTCGCGGTTCTTGGCAATCGCGTTGTCGCCCTCGAGGACTTGCACGAATACGGGCCCAGAGATCATGAACTCAACGAGGTCGTTAAAGAAAGGACGCTCTTTGTGTACCGCGTAAAAGCCTTCGGCCTCGGCACGCGACAAATGCGTTAGACGAGCGGCCACGACTTTCAAGCCAGCGTTTTCAAAACGAGTAACAATTTGACCGATAACATTTTTAGCAACTGCATCGGGTTTGATAATGGACAAAGTGCGTTCGATAGCCATGTAAAATTCCAGAAGAAAAGACGTAAAATCACTGGTTCTTGATAAAGACGAACCAGCCAATTAACCTAAGCGTTGTTTTTCAATAAACCCAACGCTTTTTAAAGCTTTTGTGACAGCCTTGCATTTTAACACGCTCGGCAGGCTGCGCATCATTCTAAAATAACTAGTTTTAGCCGTTAACCTTGACTTGCGCCTTGGCTGTCGTCAACGCGCATAATTTATCGCACACAATGACACAAGATTCATCGACCACGCCCTCCCAAGAGCTTGCAAAAAGCTTTGATCCTCACCACCTAGAAAACCGTTGGTATTCCTACTGGGAAAACAAGGGATACTTTAAAAGCGGCCAGCATGTAGCACCGGGCGTTGACCATCGCTCACAGCCTTTTGTGATTCAGTTCCCCCCGCCCAATGTTACGGGTACCTTGCATATGGGGCATGCGTTTAATCAGACCGTGATGGATAGTCTAACGCGCTATCACCGCATGTTGGGCGATGATACTGCTTTTATCCCCGGCACGGACCATGCTGGCATTGCCACACAAATTGTTGTGGAACGCCAACTGGACGCACAGAACTTATCACGCCATGATTTAGGTCGCCCCGCTTTTTTAGAAAAAGTATGGGAGTGGAAAGAGCAATCCGGCAGTGCCATTACCAAGCAGTTTCGCCGATTAGGCTCTTCGTGTGATTGGGAGCGTGAGTATTTCACCATGGATGACACCTTGTCGCGTGGTGTGGCCGAAACGTTTGTCCGTTTGTATGAGCAAGGGTTGATTTACCGTGGCAAGCGCTTGGTGAACTGGGATCCAGTCTTAGGCACAGCCGTTTCAGACTTGGAGGTCGTCAGCAACGAAGAAGACGGCCATATGTGGGAAATTCATTACCCACTCACGGAGCCCGTGGCAGGAATTCGCTACCTCACTGTCGCCACCACTCGCCCCGAGACCATGCTGGGTGATGTGGCCGTGATGGTGCATCCCGAAGACGAGCGTTACGCCCATCTAATCGGCAAGACCGTCACCCTTCCCTTAGTAGGTCGACAAATTCCAATCATTGCGGACGACTATGTGGATCGTGAGTTCGGCACGGGCGTGGTAAAGGTTACCCCCGCACACGACTTTAATGACTACGCAGTGGGGCAGCGTCACAACTTGCCCCTGATTAGCATTTTGACCCTCGACGCCAAAATCAATGATCAAGCCCCTGAAGCCTACCAGGGTATGGATCGTTTCGCTGCACGTGAAAAAATCGTTTACGATCTGGATTCGATGGGTCTATTAGCGCAAGTAAAAGCACACAAGCTCATGGTGCCTCGAGGTGATCGCACGGACTCGGTCATTGAGCCCATGCTCACAGACCAGTGGTTTGTGGCGATGAGCCAGCCCGCTCCTGCAGACAGTTTGCATCCTGGCAAAAGCATTACTGAGGTTGCACTCGACGTGGTGGCGGATGGGCGCGTGAAGTTTTACCCTGAAAACTGGACCACCACCTACAATCAGTGGCTCAACAACATCCAAGACTGGTGTATTTCCCGTCAACTCTGGTGGGGGCATCAAATTCCTGCCTGGTACAGCGAAGAGGGTCAGATCATCGTCGCACGCAACGAAGCTGAGGCACTCGCCAAAGCCAAAGCCGCGGGCATTGATGGCCCTCTAACGCGCGACGAAGACGTCCTAGACACGTGGTTTTCCTCAGCTTTAGTGCCCTTTACGGACTTAGGCTGGCCCGATGCCAATCCTGACCTCGAAAAATACCTGCCCTCCAGCGTGCTGGTGACAGGCTTTGATATTATCTTTTTCTGGGTGGCTCGCATGGTCATGATGTCGATGCACATGACGGGTAAAGTCCCCTTCCATTCCGTATATGTGCACGGCCTTGTTTGCGATATGGAAGGCAAGAAAATGAGTAAGTCACGGGGCAACACGATTGACCCAGTCGACCTCATTGAGGGGATCGACTTAGAGTCACTTTTAGCAAAGCGCACCACGGGCTTAATGAACCCACGCCAAGCTCAAAGCATTGAAAAACGCACCCGCAAAGACTTTCCCGACGGCTTTCCTGCTTATGGCACCGATGCATTACGCTTTACGATGGCTGCCTACGCCACTTTGGGCCGCAATATCAACTTCGATTTAAAACGTTGCGAAGGCTATCGCAACTTCTGCAATAAGCTTTGGAATGCCACACGCTTTGTGTTGATGAACGTTGAAGGCCATACGCTTCAACCAAGTGCCGAGCTGCAGCCCGAGTATTCTTTTGTGGACCGCTGGGTACTCAGTGAATTCAGTCGCCTCATCAGCAATGTCGAGCGCGGCTTTAAAGAGTTTCGTTTTGATAATATCGCTAACTCTATTTACCACTTTGTATGGGATGAGTATTGCGATTGGTATGTCGAGATCGCTAAGGTTCAGCTGCAACACGGCAGCCCTGCCCAACAGCTGGCAACCCGTCAAACGCTGATTCAAGTTCTGGAGCAGGTGTTACGCCTGTTGCATCCCATCATGCCTTTTATCACCGAGGAGCTCTGGCAGAAGGTCGCCGTGGTGGCGGGCGTGCGCGATGCCGACAGCGAAACCAGCATCATGGTGCAACGCTACCCGCAGCCCGATCAGCAAGCCGTAGATAAAGCCGCCGAAACACAGCTTGCTGAACTTAAAGCCCAAGTGGATGCGATTCGTGCCTTACGCGGTGAAATGAACCTTTCGCCTAGCGAACGGGTGCCGTTACTTGCTCAAGGGGATACCGAAACTTTGCAACGCAATGCGCCCTATTTGCAAGCGTTGGCCCGCTTATCGCAAGTCGACACCCACGACGCCCTGCCCGACTTAGGGGCGCCAGTGCAAGTTGTCGGCACCACACAACTGATGCTTCACGTGGAAATTGATGTCGCTGCAGAAACCGCACGATTAAGCAAAGAGATCGCCCGCTTAGAGTCAGAAATCACCAAAGCCAACGGCAAGCTGAACAATGAAAACTTTGTGGCGCGCGCACCGGCAGCGGTAGTTGAACAAGAGCGCCAGCGGGTACAAGATTTCACTGAAACCTTAACCACTGTTCAGGCTCAATTGGCTCGACTAACTAAATAGACCTGTAGCCGTCTCGAGCTGTGACTGAAGCCTTTACTTAAGTCACAGCTCGATAGTCTTAGCACTCATCAACCGCTGCAAATAAGCTTCGTCTTGGGCGCTTAAGCGCTGCTGTTGGCGTGCTGCATGAATTAAATCAGGCCGACGTTGCCAGCTGAGTTTGAGCGCTTGCTCCCGGCGCCAGCGCTCAATCAGACGATGATTACCCGACAACAACACTTCGGGAACTGCTTGACCTTGCCAGTCTTCGGGACGTGTGTAATGCGGGCTATCCAATAAGCCATCGTTCGATTCATGAAACGAATCCTGTGCCGCAGATTGATCGCTATGCAGAGCCCCCGGCACCAGGCGGGCCGCACTATCTATCATCGCCATTGCCGCCACCTCGCCCCCTGACAAGACAAAGTCCCCTAGCGAGTACTCGTGCGTAACATGCTGATCAATAAAGCGTTGATCGATGCCCTCATAGCGGCCACAGACAAAAATCGCGCCACCGGTCGCGACCAGAGCGTGCGCGTGCCGCTGAGTAAACCGCTCACCACTAGGGCTTAATAGGATGACGGGCGTGGTAGCTAATGAGGCCGCTGGCTCTACTGCTGGAGTGCTTGCATCGGCTTGTCTGGCAGCTTGCGCGTCTTTTAAAGCCGCCTGCAACGGCTCAGCGAGCATGACCATACCTGGGCCGCCGCCATAAGGGCGATCGTCGACCGTACGGTGCACATTGCGCACATACTGACGAGGATCCCAGCAATGCAAAGACCATAGGCTTTTATGGTGGGCGCGACCGGTTACACCGCTTTCAATAAGAGGCGTAAAAAACGAGGGAAATAGGGTAAGGACATCGATACGCATGGGCATACCACACTGGTGCTATGCTTTTACAGGGCGTCGCTGGGCCAGTCAGAATAGATTTTTTTAGTGTCGAGCTCGACCGTATGAACGCGATCCGCTACGAAGGGTACTAAGGCGGTGAGAGGGCGACCTCGGGCGTTGGTCTGCGCTTGAAATTGATGGGTATCGTCATAATGACCCAGCTCAATCTCTAAAATAGCGTGCGCACCGTTATCGAAAACAGTCGCCACACGACCAAACAGCTCTGAATTGCCTTGAGCGTCCACACCATAAAATTGGCAATCGATGAGATCGGCCCAGTAGTATTCGTTGTCAGTCGCTGAAGGAAAAAGTGCACGCGAAACCCAAACCGTGTAGGCCTTGAGGGGCTCGGCTTGGTTGCGATTATTGAAATCGTTGAATAGGGCCACAACGGTGCCACTGTGTGCACGAGATTGTGAAACCTGATACAAGACAGGAGGAGAAGAAACGCCCGACCCAGAGGGCGAAACAGGCGCTTTCAACCACCACTGCTTAACCGCTAAAAGCGTGTCGCCACCAGCCGCGTACGGTTGTATTTTAACCCAACCGCGCACTCCATAAGCCGATACAACGCGCCCTAACTCGATTAAATCATTAGGAACGGAGGACATTGTGACTCATGAAAGTAATGGGCGACACACTAATGAATGCTGACCTTAGGCGGCAGCACTAACAGTTTTAGCGTACTCTTTTACGAGACGGGCAACAGTAGGCGACAACTGGGCACCGTTGTTGGTCCAGTGTTCGATACGATCAAGTTGCAAACGTAAGTTTTCTTGGTTGTCACCCCCTACAGGGTTGTAGAAGCCTAAGCGCTCAATAAAACGACCATCACGACGATCGCTGCGGTTGGCGGCTACTACAGTATAAAAGGGACGCTTCTTGGAGCCACCACGGGCTAGGCGAATTACCACCATTGATAATCCTTTTTAGGTAAGAGTGTAAAACGTAATATTTTAGCACCAATTCTGAGTCAACGGTACGGTTAACTCAGATTAGACGGTGCGATTACGGGCGAAAAACAACAGGCAGAGCCTTAGCGACGGCATAAATAATGCACTAAGACCTCGCCTTGCTGAACTTGCTTAAGCAAACGATTGCCAGTTTGTTGGGCAAAGGCTTGAAAATCCGTTAAAGCATGCTGATCCGTGGTCAGCACTTTGATTGTCTGACCGCTTTCAATTTGCGCAAGCGCTTTTTTAGCACGCAATATAGGCAAAGGACAAGCTAAACCGGAGGCATCCACTTCGAGAGCGACCTGAATAGACTCATGATCTAAAGGCGAAGCATTGGGATTTAAGGAATCACTCATGAGACCTCCTGCAGCTGTGCTTGCACCCAAGCCTGAACGCTTTCTAACGCAGCGGCCAAGGCGGACTCATCAGTACCGCCGCCCATTGCCATATCGGGGCGACCACCGCCCTTGCCACCAACTTGTTGGGCCACATGACTAACGAGCTCACCGGCTTTGACTTGTGCGGTTAGGTTTTTGGTGACCCCACCCACCAAGCTGATTTTGCCGTCGCTGTGCGTAGACAGTAACACAATCGCTGTCTGAAGCTTGTCTTTGAGCTGATCGACCATACCGCGTAGCGCTTTGGCCTCTACGCTAGGCAAATTCGCAACCAGCAGTTTGACGCCACCATTCAGCTCAATGGCTTGCTGGGCTAAATCCTGACCCGCCGTACTGGCGAGCTTGTGTTGAAGCTGTTCGCGCTCACGCTCTAACTCACGGATATGTTGCTGCAGAGCTGTAAGCTTAGTGAGCGCCTCATCCGGCTGCGTGCGTAAACTGTGCGCTAAGGACAGCAGTTGTTGGTGGCTCTGATCAGCCCAACGCCAAGCATTTAAGCCGGTAATGGCTTCAACACGACGTACACCAGCGGCTACCCCACCTTCGGACACAATCTTGAAAAGACCGATATCGCCCGTACGCGCCACGTGCGTACCCCCACATAACTCGCGAGAGAAGCCAATATCCAATACACGGACTTCGTCACCGTATTTTTCACCAAACAACGCCATTGCGCCACCAGCAATCGCCTCGTCGTAGCTCATCAGTGCCGCACACACATCGGTATTGGCCAAGACTTCGCGATTGACGATTTCTTCGATCGCTTGAATTTGTGCTGTCGTAAGGGCAGAATCGTGCGAGAAATCGAAACGCGTTTTGTCCGCGTCCACCAGCGAACCACGCTGCTGCACGTGACTACCTAGCACTTGCTTGAGAGCCTTGTGCATAAGGTGCGTGGCCGAGTGATTACGTATGGTGGCTTCGCGATGAGCGGCGTCCACAACCGCCTCGACCTGATCGCCCACACGCAACGTGCCAGCCGCCAGCGTGCCATGATGTCCAAATACATTTGCTTGAATTTTTTGTGTATCAGCGACATTAAATACGCTGTCACCTTGCTGCAAATGCCCGCTGTCTCCCACCTGCCCACCGGATTCTGCATAAAAAGGCGTGGTATCGAGAACGACCACGGCCTCTTGTCCAGCGTGTATGCCGTTTACAGACAGACCGTCCACATAAAGAGCGGTAATCGTAGAGTGCGTGCGAAGATGCTCGTAACCTTGGAAATCAGTGTGGACACCTTCGTAGGCCAAATCCGCTGCGGCTTTAAACTTGCCTGCCGCACGCGCTTGCTCACGCTGACGTTGCATGGCGGTTTCAAAGCCTGCCAAATCCACTTCCACCTCGCGCTCACGGCAAATGTCTGCGGTAAGGTCCACCGGAAAGCCATAGGTGTCATACAGAGTGAATAAGGTTTGGCCGTCTAGAGCCTGCCCCGCTGGCAAAGTCGCCAACGCCGCTTCAAGAATCTTTAGGCCGTGCTCTAGAGTTTCGCTAAAGCGCTCCTCTTCTTGGCGAAGCACTTGCTCAATACGGGCTTGCTGTGCAATAAGCTCAGGATAGGCTTCGCCCATTTGATCAACGAGATCTTGGACCAAGCGGTAAAAGAAAGGTTGATTCTGACCGAGCTTGTGACCATGTCGCAGCGCACGACGAATAATACGGCGCAAAACATAGCCACGCCCTTCATTGCCCGGTATCACCCCATCCACCACTAAAAAGCTACACGCACGGATGTGGTCCGCAATCACCTTGAGTGAATTATGGCTCAAGTCTTGGCAGCCCGTCTCGCGCGCGGCCGCTGCGATCAAGGCTTGGAACAAATCAATCTCGTAGTTGGAATGCACATGCTGCAACACCGCTGAAATGCGCTCTAGACCCATACCGGTGTCCACGCATGGGCGAGGCAGAGGAGTCATGGTGCCATCTGCTGAACGCTCAAACTGCATGAACACTAAGTTCCAAACCTCGATGTACCGGTCGCCATCCTCGTCTGGTGATCCAGGGGGGCCACCCCATACGTCGGGACCGTGGTCGTAGAAAATTTCAGAGCACGGCCCACAGGGCCCGGTATCCGCCATTTGCCAGAAATTGTCGGAGACATAACGACCACCTTTGTCGCCGATGCGAATAATACGCTCAACCGGCACACCGACTTGATCTTTCCAGATGTCGTAAGCTTCGTTGTCTTCTTCGTAAACCGTGACCCATAGACGCTCAGCCGGCAAACCATATACTTCGGTAAGCAACGACCAAGCGTATTGGATAGCGTCTTGTTTGAAGTAATCGCCAAAGCTAAAGTTGCCCAGCATTTCGAAAAAAGTGTGGTGGCGAGCGGTATAACCCACATTTTCGAGGTCATTGTGTTTGCCTCCCGCACGCACACAGCGCTGGGAAGACACCGCACGCTTATAAGGACGTGACTCCTTACCCGTAAACACATCTTTAAATTGCACCATCCCCGCATTGGTAAACAGCAAAGTGGGGTCTTGACTCGGCACTAATGAAGAAGACGGGACAACCTGATGGCCACGCTCTTCAAAAAACGAGAGGAACTTCTGACGAATTTCGGAGGTCTTCATTGAAAGCTACGACAAAAATTGAATAACAGCCCATTATAGGGAAAAGTTAGGCTTCGCACCTAACCTTAAGCGCTAGAAGAAGCATTCCTGAGTCTAAACCACCTGACTTAGTTGTTATTTGTATATAAAAAACTCCGGGCTTGCCAACTGGGCAAACCCGGAGTGTTCAGACTGAGCAATACCTAAGCTTATAAACTGAAGCTTATTTTTTAGGTTGGTAAGGATGCTCTTTGGCCCAATGACGGGCAATCTCGTCGCGGCGAGCTACCCAAACCTGTTCGTGGCTTTGAACGTAATCCAAGAATTTCTGCAAACCCTTGAAACGAGAAGGACGTCCAATTAAGCGACAATGCAGACCGATGGACAGCATTTTGGGCTTTTCAGCGCCCTCTTCGTACAACACATCAAAGGCGTCTTTGAGGAACTGGTAGAAATGCTCTCCGGTATTAAAGCCTTGGGGTGTTGCAAAACGCATATCGTTGGTATCGAGCGTATAGGGCACAATGAGCTGAGGCTTGATACTGCCGTCGCTGAGTTCTACTTCGTCCCAGAAAGGTAAGTCGTCACCGTAATTATCAGAATCGTACAAGAACTGACCTTCTTCGGCCACTAAACGACGGGTATTGGGGCTATCGCGACCTGTGTACCAACCATCAGGATGACGGCCGATCAGTTTAGTGACGATCTCAACACAACGCGCCATGTGTTCTTTTTCAAGCTCTTCGGGAGCGTCTTGGTAGTGAATCCAGCGATAGCCGTGACACGCAATTTCATGACCTAAGTCCACAAACGCCTGAGCCACCTCGGGGTGACGCTCTAGTGCCATGCCCACACCAAAGATGGTCATCGGTAACCCGCGACGCTCAAACTCACGCAAAATACGCCATACCCCAGCTCGCGAACCATACTCATAAATCGACTCCATCGATTTGTGACGTGCTGGGTAAGCGGCCGCTCCGACGATTTCAGATAAAAACTGCTCGGAAGCCGGATCACCGTGCAGCACACAGTTTTCACCACCCTCCTCGTAGTTCAGCACAAACTGCACGGCAATGCGTGCCTTGTTGGGCCAGTTAGCATGAGGAACATCGCGACCATAACCAATGAGGTCGCGTGGATACACGGAAGAGTTTGACATAAAGTCTCCTAAGAACGCTGAATACTAAAAGCTTGCCAAGGGTCTGGTTTTGCGCTGGTATTGCTGGGCCGTTTCTCGCACGCTTCTAGGTGATGCTGCATGGCTTGTAGTGCGCCAGTACGATTACGCGCGCGCAACAAGTCAAGAATTTCTTGGTGCTCAAAAAAGGAACACGCATGCTCACCAGCAATATTCTGATAAGCAATAATTAACGTGCTGCGAGCGCATAAGGTATGCATCAGCTCAGTCAACACATCATTTTGTAAGATCTTGGTCATTTCCACATGAAATGCATTGGATAAGCGAATCCAACTGATCCGTTTACCGGATTCAAAGGCTTCACGTTCGCGCTGAACCATACGCTCAAGGTGGTCTAAATGATCGTCGAGATTATCTAAGGCCAAAAGCTTATGGATAATCAAACACTCGATCTCACGCCGTAATTCAAAGATATCGGCAGTTTCCTTAACATCGGGCTGACGAACAAAGGCCCCTCGATTGACTTCAATATTTACAATCTTATCGTGGGCCAACGCCGCTAGAGCGCCGCGGAT
>DWUQ01000151.1 GCA_019120675.1 Candidatus Paenalcaligenes intestinipullorum
TGCTGGTGTCGATGTAAACACGCGGATGTAGGCTCCAAAGAGGAGAGAGCGGGCCAGGACAATAAACGGGCAAGTGTTCGGCATGCACCTCGATGATTTCATTTTCGGGGACAGCGTATTCGGGCGTAGAGCTCATAACAAATCCTGTGCAAAAGCAATATAAAAGTAGAACCTGCTAATTGTAGCAAGCTCCAATCCCTCGTGGCAGCTTCGGTGCAGCCGTGCGTTTTTTCATACAAAATCGTACAAAATTGGACGCTCCTTATCGCAACGCTTAAGTCTTAATCTTTAAAGGTATACCATAAGCAAATAATCACCATAACGAAAAGCCACTAAGGAAGTTTGTGTTTAAGAATCGATTTGCTCTGACCCGTGCGCAGCGTGCTGGCTTTGCCGCAGGCGTAGCAGCGGTGTTGCCGACGCTCATTGCCACCTCGGTGTGGGGGTTTGTGACCGGTGTAGCGATGCTAAAGTCGGGCCTGAGTGTGCCTATGGCCAGCCTAATGACGCTGCTGGTGTATGCCGGTTCTGCCCAGCTTACCGCCTTGCCGCTGATTGAAGCTCACGCGCCTTTATGGTTGATCTTTGCGGCCGGATTTATCGTAAATATTCGATTTATTATCTTCGGTGCCGCCTTACAGCCCTATTTACGACATTTGCCTTGGAAAAAGCGCCTCATGCTGGGGTACATCAGTAGTGATATGGTGTTTGTGTTGTTTATGTCGCGTTTTGGTAAGCGTGTACCCCGACAATCTTCGACTCAGGTGTGGTTTTTTATCGGCGTGGTCGTGGTGGGATGGTTAACGTGGCAAGGCTCATCTTTAGCGGGTGTGTTGTTAGGGGGGCTGATTCCCGATTCGTGGTCGTTGGAGTATGCCGCCATTTTGGCGCTTATTGCGATTTTAGCCCCTCTAGTCGCCACCAAGCCTTTGTGGTGCTGCTTGCTGGTCTCCAGCGTTGTGGCGGTTCTCAGCCAAGGCTTACCCCTGCGCTTGGGTTTGCTTGTGGCGGTCGTGAGCGGGGTGCTAGCGGGTGTGCTGTCTGAACAGTACTTGGCTCGCAAAGGAGCTACTGTATGAGTGGTAATAGTGGATACGTGTTAGGGGCTATTGTCTTGCTCAGCTTGTGCAGCCTGATTACCCGAGCGGGCTTTTTGCTGTTTGGTGATCACATTCCGTTGCCCGATCGTGTGCGCCGTGCGCTACGTTACGCCCCAGTGGCGGCCTTGGCTGGTATTATTGTGCCGGAGCTGTTTCCTTGGCATCCGGATACCGGCTTGCAGATTGGGCTGCCTTTAGTCGCTGCCCTTGTAGCGGTCGTGGTGTACAGTCGTACGCGTAACACGATGTGGGTGATTGCAGGCGGTATGCTCGTACTGTGGGCCGCAAAGCTTTGGTAGGCGGTCTTTTTTAATCAGCGTTAACGTGATTAAACGGTCGTGCAAGCAGTCATGCTTGGCTGCGGGCACCTTAATTCGCCTTCAACGGTGGCGAAATTCATACGCTGTACTTTAGCCTGTACTCAACAGGCCTTATAATTATTCAATGAAAGAAACTAACAGTAACACTGCAAACGCCAAACCCCATTTTAAGGAATTTGGCTTGCATCCCGATTTGCTGCGTGCCGTTCTCGAAGCGGGCTACGAGCATCCGACACCTATTCAGGCCAAAGCCCTTACGCCAGTGATCAATGGCAGCGATGTCATGGGAGCGGCACAGACCGGTACCGGCAAGACGGCGGCGTTTTCGTTACCGATCTTGCACCGTCTGATGCCTTTAGCCAATAGTAGTGCATCGCCGGCACGCCATCCGATTCGTGCTCTAATTCTCACTCCCACGCGCGAGCTGGCCGATCAAGTGGCCCATAGCGTAGAGCTGTACGCCAAATACACCCCATTACGTTCCGCGGTGGTGTTTGGGGGCGTGGACATTCAGGCTCAAAAAGCCCAACTTCGCCAAGGCTGCGAAGTATTAATCGCCACTCCCGGGCGCTTGCTGGATCATCTAACCCAGGGCAATTTGAATCTTTCTCAGGTCGGTATTTTGGTGTTGGACGAAGCCGATCGCATGCTCGATATGGGCTTTATGCCTGATCTGGAGCGGATTGTGCGCGCCTTACCAGCGCAGCGTCAAAGCCTACTGTTTTCCGCTACCTTTAGTCCAGAAATTCGCAAACTCGCAGGCAATTTCTTAAAAGATCAGCCGATTAGTATTGAGGTCGCCGCACGTAATGCGACCGCCGATACCGTTACTCAGTTGGTCCATAAGTTACATGAAAACCAAAAACGCCAAGCCTTAGCGCATATTGTGCGTTCCAAGGGTTTGCGTCAGGTGATTGCGTTCACCAACACCAAAGCCGGTGCGGCACGCTTGGCGCGCCAGCTCGAACAGGACGGTTTGCGCGTCGAATCCATCCACGGCAACCGTACCCAGCTCGAACGCATGAAAGTCCTCGATGCCTTCAAAGCCGAAGAGCTCGACATACTCGTGGCGACCGATGTGGCCGCACGCGGTATTGA
>DWUQ01000152.1 GCA_019120675.1 Candidatus Paenalcaligenes intestinipullorum
TGGGCATATAAGCAATCACACAGCCGATCAACACACCAATTAGTAAGCACACACAGATAAAGCCCAATAACGAGGTGGCCACTTCGTTCACGACGATGGGGTTTTTGAAAAGATAGAAAATCCCCCATAAGCCAGCGCCCACGGCAATACCAATAATAGCCGACCAAATATGGCTGGTAACGGCAATATGCCCCATTTGAGTAAATTCAGTTTGAAGCTTTACGTCTAACTGTGGGTCGTCAGGCTCAATCAAGGCCACTCGTTTGGAGTCACCTCCGAAAATTTGTTCAGTGACGTGTTTTTGCACTTCTTCAGCCTGCTTAAGACTAGAAAAAACAGCCAT
This sequence comes from Candidatus Paenalcaligenes intestinipullorum, assembly GCA_019120675.1. Taxonomy (GTDB): domain Bacteria; phylum Pseudomonadota; class Gammaproteobacteria; order Burkholderiales; family Burkholderiaceae_B; genus Paenalcaligenes; species Paenalcaligenes intestinipullorum. The sequence continues at coordinate 344 of DWUQ01000152.1, forward strand.
GGTTTTACGCGAAGCGCGTGGGCGAGTAGCACTCATTAAGATACCTCCCGTAAGGTTTTGTTACGCTACCTTATTGTAATTGCTCATAATTCCCTTTATGAGCAGTTAATTAAAGTTTAGCAGAAATTATTCAGGAGACGCTGCTTGAGTTCGAAGAGTTTGATTTCACTCAAGCCCAATCTCTGTTCACTAAAGGTCCGCACGGATCCGTACTGTTGACGCAACTGCTTAAAACTAGCTTCTAGGTATTGAGCCGATACCCCCCAGAGTATTTTCATGCAAGCTAAATCAACCCCCTTTTCGGGTTGGAGTACAGGGTGGTAATGCGCTTGGGTCAGTAGGTAGTCTTCGAGAATGTCATCATGGTGTACACCCAGTGCATCCAGTAATAACGCTACGGCAAAACCCGTTCGATCTTTGCCGGCGGTGCAATGCAATACAGTCGGTTCAGTATGAGTGCATAAATGTTCAAACACATGCTGAAATTGAGAAATGTGGTCCGTATAAAAGCTGGTATACATGGCCTGCATGTACGCGTGGGCTTGGTCAGTGGTGATCTCGCCCTGCTCAACAACCATCGAGTCAACAAGCTGGGCAACCACTGGCTCGATGCTGCACGCTTGGCGTGTAATAAAATCAAAATCGTAAGGGCGTTTCTTACATTCACGTGCGCCACGTAAATCAATACTACGCTGCACACCTAAGTGCTGTAAGGTTTGTTGATCGGTGGAATCCAGATCAGCTAGATGAGCAGAGCGATACACCTGTCCCCATTTAATGGCGCCCTCTGGCGTTGAGTACCCACCTAAGTCCCGAAAGTTACTTGTGCCATTTAAAGCAATAACGCGTTGATGGCGAACGTCTTTAAGGTTAAGGCTAGAAGTCGATACGTTAGATTGAGGCAAACTGGCTGACATCGTTACAGGTTCCTATCTATTTGGCTATGTCTTACAACTACTCTGCCCTAGACAACGTTGTTGAGTAGAGTAAACATCATAGTAGAGCGTGGCAGTATACCGTTTTAACATGACAGTATTGATATGCCCGGCTGCCGCCCTATGGCGCTTTACGACCTTGGCGACCAAGTAGTGTGCTTTTTATTGTTGGTATGGTGGCTTGGGCAGTTTTGTATGGGATGGGTGACGTATCGTTCTAGTCATCAGTCCATTGTCGTGGTGTAATCAAGTTGCTCCACCACCGCTTTGATGCGAACCAAGTTGCCTTCTTGGTGCTCCAGCTGTACAAGTAAATAATCCAGCTCTGGTGCAACATACAGGCGGGTTTGTCGCTTAGTAGAGCTGCGTTCTCGTTCGATCACCAGCGTTTTAAGCGGGCCAAGCCCTGTATCAATCGTGACCTCATCGACCACACGATAGCGATGAACTTTAGGCTCGCCTTTGTGCAAAATGAGAAAGCTAAAGGAGGTGGCACCGTCCATCAACTCGCAGCGCGCTTCAAAAAAGAAGCTTAACGGGTCGTAGAGTTTCTCTTTCAAGCTAAACCGCTCAGTATGTTTGTCGCGAGTTAAAGCCGCTTCGTGAGTAGACCAGCTGAAGCGTATTTCTTCTTGTTTGGTGCTTTGCAAGGGGCGCTTGGTTTGCGATTGGTAGTACTCAGGTTGCACAGCGCATTGGTGGGGCGGTTGAGTAAATCGCGCACGTTGACGTATGGTAGACATCCAGTGCTCGAAGTTGAACTCTACCTCGTACTGCCCAGCCTGCTGCTGAATGCGTAATAGGTTTTCCCCTTGGGCGGCTTTATTGTTGTAGTAAAGCTGAAAGCGAGCATCGACTTTATCTAATGTTGCGGCATGGCCTAAGCTAACGCTAAGGCCATAGCCAATCAGCCACACAAAAATCAATAACCAGCGAGCCATACCTATTCCATTTCAATGTAGAAATCTTGAGCTTAACAAAATTTAAACAATAAAAAGCGTTACAAATAGCCGTTCAGTTTAAGTGATTTATCAAGATGTAGTGTTTTGTGTTTTTTATTATCAAGCATGACTTAAAAAGACCCACTGAAGCCCTAAAAAGACACGCTGAAGCGCTAAATCATGACATGAAACCCACTTCCTTAAGGATTAGTACCGTGGTAGCGAGTCATTTAGTGCAAAACTTAGAAATTCAGCAAGTTTTGTGCGGCCTAGGACTCAAAGCTTTGAAACATCTTTCCTTCGGTTAACCGTTAGTATAGAAATGCTTGTCATTAACTTACAATTGCACCGTCAGCATCACACTGAAAAATACCTAGACCCTAGTCTAGAAGCCACATTGTTTGCTTACAACTGGCCAGGTAATGTACGAGAGCTCCACTTCTATTTCCTCTTCGTCTTCGCACATTGCTTCCAAAAAAGGATTTTGATGCAATTGTTGTTGTACCAGCTGTTGCAGAGATGGGGCGGCTAGCTGCAAGATGTAATTAGACTGTTGCAGTCTAGGGGATAGGCTTTGTTGGGTAAGGGCTTTTTGCTTAGTTCACGTATGCCATTACGCTTATGCGCCTACCGAACAAGTCGCTGCATGAGCGAATGCCACTTCTTAAGGAGAAGGTGATGTCTTTAATACGATCCATAGCCACTACCACCGTTTTAACTCTAAGTTTAGGAGGATTAGTTATGAGCAACAGTATGGCAGCAGATCTTTCATCCCAAGATAAATCCTTTATGGAAAAAGCAGGGGAGGCCGGGCATTATGAGCTTGAGGCGGCCGCCATGGCGCTATCCAAAAGCAAGGATAAGCAAGTGCAGGACTTTGCTCGCATGATGGAGAAGGAGCACAAGCAATTATCACAAGAGCTGGGTGACTTAGCTCGTGAGCGTGAGTTTGTTTTGCCAGATGCCCCGAGCCTAGGCCAGAATGCTAAGCTTTTATTACTTAAAGGCAAAGAAGGGATACAGTTTGACGTGTCCTATGCAGAAACGCTCGGTATCGATGCCCACCATGAGGCGATTGAGCTCTTCCAAGAGCAAGCTGAAAAAGGGGATGATGATGAAATCCGTGGTTTTGCCCAAGACAGCTTAGCCATACTCAAGCAGCATTTACAACATGCCGAATTGCTTAAACAGCATTTGGACCAAGCCACTGCCAAACATGATACCAGTAAGGAATAAACTCTGATTTAATAGCTGATTAGACTGCGTTACCGTGTTCTATCGCCCTAATAACCCATATCATCACAAGATGGGCCCTATTAGGGCGATGCTACGTACACTGGTTATTTACCCACTACTCGGAGTAAAGCATGGCTACAGCCGCTGTTCAATCCTCATCTACACGTAAAAGTTGGTTGCTGCCATTATTGTATTTACTTGGCGGGGGTGCACTCCTAGGCCTTTCTACGAATCTTGCTAAGCTTGCAGGGGAAACAGGTCTTTCCCCTGTGATCTTTTTAGGTGGAGCCACCTTAGGTGCATCGTTGATTCTTTTTGTGGTGGCCGCTTTAAAACGTGTTTGGCCGCCTTGTACGCGGCGCAGTATTGAGTATTACTTTGTTTCGGCGGCAGTTGGGGTGGTCATCCCCAATTTGATTTTTTTCTCTGCTGTCACGGAAGTGGGCGCAGGTTTTGTAGCACTTGTGATCGCACTACCCCCGTTGCTCACCTATATTGGTGCTTTAACCCTACGTATGGAACGCTTCCAGTGGCTACGTGCGCTGGGAGTATTGGCCGCCTTAGGTGGTGCTGGCGTACTGGCCGTACATAAACTCTCGGCTCCGCAAGCCGATATCGCTTGGGTCTTGTTGACCTTGCTGGGGCCAGCGGCGTTGGCGATTGGGAATGTTTATCGCACGGCTCGTTGGCCCGCGGGGGCCAGCGCCGATGCGCTTGCACCAGGTATGTTATTGGCGGCCACGGTGCTGTTGGTCGCGATTGGCTTTTTGCCTCGTACGCCTTTGGATATCCCGCAGCAGGACCAAGGGTTCGTGTATGGTCTAATAGCCCTACAATCCGTGGTGTTTGCAGGTATGTTTTTTTTGTTGTTCTTGTTGCAAAAAACAGGCGGGCCGGTGTTGATTAGTTTGTTGGGTGCCGTAGGCGCTGTGGTCGGAGTGCCAGTAGCCATATTTTTGCAAGGGGAGGCGGCACCGCAAGGCTTGGCTGTAGGGGCTGGGTTGATAGCGCTTGGCGTCGCTATGTTGACACTGGGCCAGCAGCAGGAATCTAAGACTAAGATGGCGACGCGGCCTCGGGCTTAATAAACGATACCAACAAGCTTTTCGCTAATTCGGCTTGCTCTTCGGCTACCATCAGCATTTGAGTGTTGAGGCTTGTGGAGACTGGGCCCGGGTACAGTGTGCTAAAACCGCCGCCTTGTATGAAAAACTCAATCTCATATGCCTTCATAATGGAGCGAATGACAGACGCCTCCGACTCGGTTTGTGGGGCATAAATAGGCACCATGTTCATAAGAATTCCTTTTGGGTAGAGGCTAACAACTATAGTGTAGACAAGAAAGAGACCATTAGGCAGGGAAACAACCTAGGGATTAGCCTAGGTTTTGTAGTACTCGTATCAATGCATTCGTGCCTCTTTGGGTTTTTATTTAGCCAAAGAGAAGTCATCCATTCCTTGTAATGGGTTTGTTTATTTAAAATGTAAGTGTTTTTTCTAGGTTGTGAGGAATTGATATAGTTTGTGAGGCGTTTGTAAGGTAGAGTAAATGGAAAGCATCACTGATTTTTTATTAGTGAGGCTTGATATTCTGTGGTCGATGGTTTGTAGTAAATAGTAGTTTTTGGTTAATTATTATTGTTGCTAGGAGCTTTGCCCGATGAGTAAAAAAACCTTCCATGTCATCCCTAACGCTCAAGACGATATTTACGCCTCTTTGGAGCTCTCCAAGATTTTGCCTAAAACAAAATTCCCAGAGTCTGAGTGTAATCCTCGTAACGTATTTAGCGCTATTCGCGATGAGCTAATGCTTGATGGCAACTCTCGACAAAATTTAGCTACCTTTTGCCAAACGTGGGTCGATGATGAAATACGTGAATTAATGGATTTATCCATTGATAAAAACATGATCGACAAGGATGAGTATCCACAAACAGCAGAAATCGAAAATCGTTGCGTCCGCATGCTTGCTGATTTATGGCATTCTCCTGACGCTGAAAACACCCTAGGATGCTCAACGATCGGCTCTTCTGAGGCGGCTATGCTCGGTGGTTTAGCCTTAAAGTGGCAATGGCGTAAAAAGCAACAAGCCCAAGGGAAACCCACAGATAAGCCCAATTTGATTTGCGGCCCTGTACAGATATGTTGGCATAAATTCGCGCGTTATTTTGATGTGGAGCTACGGGAGATTCCGCTGGAGGGTGATCGCCTCATCATGACCCCCGAAGAGGTATTGAAGCGCGTAGATGAAAATACGATTGGGGTGGTGCCAACCTTAGGGGTGACTTTCACATGCCAATATGAGCCGGTCAAAGCAGTTCATGATGCCTTGGATAAGCTTTTTGAAGAAAAAGGTCTCGACATTCCTATCCATGTGGATGGAGCGAGCGGTGGTTTCTTAGCTCCATTCTGCGCGCCTGACTTAGAGTGGGATTTCCGTTTGCCCCGAGTTAAATCCATTAATACCTCAGGGCATAAATTTGGTTTGGCTCCCTTAGGAGTAGGCTGGGTAGTATGGCGTGAGGCCAAAGACTTGCCCGAGGAGCTGATTTTTAATGTGAATTACCTCGGTGGAAACATGCCCACCTTCGCGTTGAACTTCTCTCGACCCGGTGGGCAGATTATTGCTCAATATTACAACCTCCTACGCCTAGGACGTGAGGGCTACACCAAAATCCATAGCGCTTGCTATGCTACGGCGCAGTACTTAGCGCGTGAAATAGAAAAACTAGGTCCGTTTGAAATGCTTTTCGATGGCGATGCAGCATCGGGTATCCCTGCGTTAGCGTGGAAGCTTAAAGACGGAGTGCAAGCGAATTATTCTTTGTACGATTTAGCGGATAAGCTTCGCAGTCGTGGGTGGCAGGTTCCCGCCTACTCTATGCCAGCCAATCGTGAAGATCTAGTGATTCAACGCATTTTGGTGCGTCATGGTGTCAGCTTAGACTTAGCTTCACTACTGGTTGAGGATTTTAAACGCGCAATTGCTTATTTTGATCAGCATCCCGTGCAAAGGCCTATGTCTGAGGCAGACGGCGGAGGCTTCAGTCATACCTAATTAATCTCTTTTTAAATTTCTTAATTAGGAGATTGTTATGGCTGTTACCTCAACCTCAACGCCTAAAAACCTAAGCTTATTAGGCTTTTTCGCCATCACCGCTTCAATGGTGATGGCGGTATATGAGTACCCCACGTTTGCGACCTCTGGCTTTAGCCTAGTATTTTTCTTGCTCTTGGGCGGGTTATTGTGGTTTATACCCGTAGCCCTTTGTGCGGCAGAAATGGCAACAGTCGAAGGATGGGAGGAAGGGGGGGTCTTTGCATGGGTATCAAACACACTCGGAGAGCGGTGGGGATTTGCAGCAATTTCCTTTGGCTATTTGCAAATTGCTATCGGTTTTATTCCCATGCTGTACTTTGTGCTGGGGGCCTTGTCTTATATCCTGAATTGGCCGGCTTTAAATACTGATCCTGCAACGAAAACCATTGCCGCACTGGTGATCTTGTGGGCCTTAGCCTTTAGCCAGTTTGGCGGTACGAAGTATACGGCTACTATTGCTAAGGTCGGTTTTTTCTTGGGTATTTTGCTTCCTGCTCTTGTCTTGGTGGGGCTAGCGATTGCCTACCTTAAAGGCGGCTCGCCCTTAGCGATTGAGATGAATCTCAATACATTTATTCCTGACTTTACCCAAATTGGTACGCTCGTTGTTTTTGTGGCGTTTATTCTGAGTTATATGGGTGTGGAGGCGTCTGCGACCCATGTCAATGAGATGAAAAATCCTGGGCGGGATTATCCATTGGCTATGTTTCTGCTCATGGCGGCAGCCATTGGCTTAAGCTCGATCGAGGGCTTGTCCGTGGCGTCAGTGGTTCCTCATGGCGAGATCAATCTTTCAGCAGGGGTGGTGCAAACGTTTGAACGGCTATTGCTGCATTTTGACCCAACCATTCAATGGGCGGTTCGTATCATTGCCGCACTATTGATGCTGGGTGTTTTGGCAGAAATTGCCTCATGGATCGTGGGGCCTTCTCGTGGGATGTATGTGGCAGCACAAAAGGGTATTTTGCCTAAAGCCTTTTCCAAGGTAAATAAAAACTCTGTGCCGGTGGTACTAGTGATCTCGCAGCTCGTCATCACAACGATTGCTTTGGTTGTGCTGACCAATAGCGGAGGCGGAGGTAATATGTCCTTTTTAATTGCCTTAGGTTTAACAGTGGTTATTTACCTGTGCAGCTACTTTATGTTGTTTTTGGCGTACTTGCATTTGGTGAATAAGCAAGCGGATAAAAAGCGAGTATTTAACATACCAGGTGGTCCAGTTGTTAAAAGACTCGTGGCGATCGTCGGTTTGCTAGTGTCGATTATGGCTTTTGTGGTTTCTTTCTTTCCGCCAAGTGGCTTGCCAGGAGGGGAAAGTAACGAAAGCTATGTCTTGCTGCTTAGTGGAAGCTTTATCGTGATCTTCCTGTTGCCGTTTGTGATTTATGCGGTGCATAGCAAACATGGCAAAGAAACCGGCATGGAAATGGTGCCTGTTAAAACCCACAACACGCATTCTGACCATTTCTTTATTCATCCGCGAGCACGGTCGTGGTTTCATTTGCGGCCTAAATCAGGGGTGAACGCCAATACGCCTCAAGCAGCACCTACACAAGCCTCAGCTGCTGTGGAGGCGCCAATCACCTCTAAGGATTCAGCGCCCTCATAGCGCGTTCATAACCAGTTGTCTTCGTAGGGCTGCCCTATCGATGTTTATCGTTAGGGCAGTTTTTTGTGGACATATCGTCAAAAATGCCGTCTTAAAAATGACGGGTACTGTGAAGCCAGACGAGATAACAGCTTGTTAACGGTGCTGTAAATAACACCGTTATATCTGTTTCAGAAAGATGATTGCGTAACCGTTAGGCTGTTGTGGGCAGCGGGAGTTTTTGCTTAGTGTGTTGGTATAAGACGTGCAATAACATAGGGATGGCAATGCCTAGTCCTATGTAAATGGGCCAGGTGAATTGGCTGTAATAATGGTTTAGGGCTTTGGTGTTATGCAAGTCCCACAGTCCCAGCCACGAAAATACAATATCCAATAGCACGAAAGCCAGTATGTGATACGACATAATGGGTTTAGATTGTTGGCCTATGCGTCTCAAGAGGGGGATGTGCTCGTAGTGCGCAATGATTTTTGCTACCGAAAATACCGCTACTATGCCGGCTAATGCTGTGAGTGTTTGGTACGCAAAACCCAGGGGGTATTTGCTCCAAGCAATCACCATAGGTTCCAGCACATTGTATTGAGACATCACATAGATCACGACAAAAGCGGTCACAAAACCGTATACGCCACTGTGTTTCATAATCAGGTTTTTGCCTGCATAGCCTAGCAGGAAGAATGAAGCGCCTACTAATATCTGCGCCAGTAGATTGAGATAAAACAGCGTAGAGGCTTGGTAGAGCTGTGCCACATAGTCCATACCGGCATAGCCCATCAGCAGTGCTGTGATTAACACAGCGGCTTGTCGCCGAACTGGTGAACTGAGTAGCCTAGTGAGCAGGCTGATGGCAATGAAACAGAGTAGTGACACGATAGCGTAGGCAAATAAGAACCAGCCTACAAAGAAATAGCTACCGCCGTGAAAACCTTGCTCTATGGGATAGAGTATGGAGTCCAGCACCGTACCACGCCACATACTGGTATAAGCAATAGGGTAAAGCTGGTGCAGCATGGCGAAGATCAGGGCTAGCAGTAGGTACACCACCACAATGTACGAGAGGTGTTTTTTGATGAGGTTAACGGAGTGTGATAGCAGGCTTCTGCGGGTATTGAACAGCACACCGCCCAAAAAGAAAAACAGCGGCATATGGTAGACATAGGGCTTTAACAACACAAAGGGGTCGCCCGGGTAGTGACCGATCACAACGCTAATAATGCCTAGCGCTTTGACATAGTCCAACATCAACGACTCTTTTTTCTTCAACTCCGGTCCCGACAACTGACTCACCTTTTTGCTGCGTGCTTGATAACACGGTAACAGCAGGGCACCGCTAAGTAAAATGATCTAAGGTCTTGTGACAAGTTCTTGGTGTGTATCCACAATCGCACCCGTTAGCTTATGAATTTGCAAGGCTACATGCAGTTCTAGCATGCGGCTGCTATGGCGCCAAGGGCCTAGCAACGTATCGATTTTTTCTAGTCGTTGTCGCAGAGTGTTAATGTGTATGTATAGTGCATGGGCGGCTGATTTTAGGTTCTGGCTGTGATCTAAGTAGGTCAGTAGCGTGTCACAAAACAGGCTATCTTTTGCGTGATCCTGCTGTAGAAGTGGACCCAAGTGAGCGTGGATAAACGCCATAATTTCACCGTGATCGCGAAGAGGCTCATCAGCGTGTGAACAGAAAAAGCGCTTGCGAGGTTTTGCTTGGGATGAGGGCAGATGTTGTTATCGCGGCCACAGAAGAGTCGCTTGACGCACGTCTGAAGACGCGGAAGCGTTTAAACTCTAGGTTCTACGTAATGAGTGTTCCACACGATGTGGGTTTGGTTGAAGCCATGGATGCGGGTGGCCACCTGAGAACACAGAGGCTTATGCAAATGAGTGCACGGGCTCACTATAATGCACAAGGGGTTAGCTCTATTTTGAGCTAACCCCTTGATTTGTATGGCGCGGCTGGCAGGATTCGAACCCACGACCCCTTGGTTCGTAGCCAAGTACTCTATCCAACTGAGCTACAGCCGCTGAAAGAAGTAGAACTATAGCACCGTATTTTAAAAGCTGTCAAGTGTAAAAAACTGCTGACGGTGTTTTGGTTCTGGCCTGCTGCAACGGGTGTGTGGCAAGCAGGCAATCCATAACTATATAGGGGCCCATACTGGTTGTCAAGAGTTAGGGAAAAGTTTTTGTGCGGTTTCAGCAATGTAGCGGCCTTGGTAGCGCGCGCCAGCGAGGTCATTTTTGGTGGGTTGCCGAGTACCGTCACCGCCTGCAATGGTACTGGCCCCATATGGGCTGCCGCCGATAATCTCGTCCATACGTTTTTGGCCTTCGAAAGAGTAAGGCAACCCTACTGTGATCATTCCAAAATGCATGAGATTCGTCAGAATGGAGAAGAGGGTGGTTTCTTGGCCACCGTGTTGAGTGCCTGTGCACGTAAAGGCACCACCAACTTTGCCGCGTAGTGCGTTTTTTGCCCACAAACCGCCTGCTTGATCTAGAAAATTAGCAACTTGTGAGCTCATACGCCCGAAACGCGTACCCGTACCAATCACAATCGCATCGTATTCGGTTAAATCTGAAATCTTAGCGATGGGCGCAGGCTGATCCAGCTTGTAGTGTGAGGAAGCAGCTATTGATTCAGGAACTAGCTCAGGTACCCGCTTAACATCAACATGGGCACCCGCATCTTTGGCGCCTTCAGCGACGGCGTAGGCCAGTTGTTCGATATGGCCATACGAGGAATAATACAACACAAGAACTTTTGCCATGGTGACACTCCAAAATAAGAAACAGCTTAAGTGAGAGAAAAGGCGGATGTAGCGTTCGGTTGATCGGTCGGTCTAAGGAATGATTTTTTATTAGCTTAAACAGCTCAGAAATCAATAGATGCGTGATGACGCCGCGTAGCTAAACAGCTTAGACCTAGCTTAGCTGAAAAGTGTGCTGACTGTGTGCAATAAGTTGTGCCCGATCGTTGTATAAAGTGCTTTCGAGAAACGATACAGTGCGGCCCTTACGCAGGACGACGCTTTCTATATGCCCAGCGTGCGCGACCTCTGTATTTGAAAAGCTAACATGGCTGGCGACTTGGTGCCATGAGCCATGCAGTAGATCGGTCACGATAGTGAGCGCTTGGGAACGCGATAACGGCCCAGAAAACCGATCCGTGTGGGGGAAGTGCGCCAGTCCGGTCTGAAAATAAGCCACGGCGTTCATGAGCTGTTGGTAAGCCTGCTGCTGGTGCGCAGTGCCAAGAAAGGAGGGGACCTCACTTGGAGCCATGTGCGTTGTGGTCGCCTTGCGTGGTGTCGAGACAGCGTTTGAGGTTGGGTAGCGCCACTGTACGTGCAGACTTCTGTGCGAAGGTGCGAAAGTCGGCGTCTCAATTTGCCAATAAGCTGGGTTCAGCCCGAGTGCTTCAAGATAAAGTGCAAAAACTGTATTCATGGTACGACCATCACAAACACCCACGTCTAAGGGCTATTTTAGGTAAGTGACGCCAACTGGCTGGGTAATTGGTTTTTAACGTTAATGTGTGCGAGCGAGCGCTTCAGCTTCATATTTAAAAATTAGGCCGAGCGCTCTATCCGTTGAACTGGCTTAATTAAGCTTGCGTCGAAGCCTTGTCGAGCTGCTGTTCGAAATAGTCTAATCGTTCCAAATAGGGCTGTTGTGCCTCGTTGGGTAAAAATGAAGCGGTAATGCTATTACGTGCCAATTGAATAAGCTCAGCACGGCTGAGGTCTAGGCTCTCAGCCATGACTAAGTAGTTGTCCAGCACGTAGCCACCAAAATACGACGGGTCATCCGAGTTCACCGTAACTTTCACCCCCTGACGGAGCAAGCGTGCCAAATTATGTTGCCGTAAATCGTCGACGACTTTCAGTTTGAGATTTGAGAGTGGGCAGACGGTTAAAGGCATCTGGCTTTTGATAAGCGCTTGGATTAGAGCAGGGTCCTCTTCGCTGCGTACACCGTGATCAATCCGATCCACCTTCAGTAGATTGACCGCATCGCTGACATACTGAGCGGGCCCTTCTTCACCTGCGTGAGCCACCAGCTTAAAGCCAAGCTCTTGGCAACGTTGGTAAACGCGCGCAAATTTTTCGGGTGGGTTACCGCGTTCAGCCGAATCCAGTCCAATCGCCAGCCATAAATCGCTATACGCTTCACGTAGAGGCAAGGCTTGCTCCAGCGTGTCAAACGCATCGGCTTCGCTTAAATGGCGTAAAAAGCTTAAAATCCAATAACTGCTGATGCCGAGCTCCGCTTTGGCCTGCCTACAGGCGCGAGCCAGGCCCGCAAACACAGTTTCCATGGCGATGCCACGATGCGTATGGGTTTGCGGATCAAACATGATTTCTGTGTGGACCACACCGTCTTCATGAATACGCTGGAAATACGCGTAGGTCATTTCATAGAAGTCGTCTTCGGTGATCAAGACCTGAGCACCTGCGTAATACAAATCCAGAAAGGATTGTAAATCTGTAAACTCATAAGCGGCTCTGAGCGTATCGACATCAGCATAAGGTAGAGGAATTTGGTTGCGCTGAGCGAGCTGGAAAATAAGCTCCGGCTCGAGTGTGCCCTCAATGTGCAAATGCAGCTCTGCTTTGGGCAGTTGTTGTATAAAAGTATGTAAAGAGACTTGTTCAGTGGGCACAGTACACTCCGGTGCAAGTTTAAATAAACGTGGCAAAGTAAACCCTAGCAAGCGCTATGCAGGCTCTGAATCTACTTGCGCTGCATGGGTGTTTTTGTTGTAGGGTAGGGCCGGCCAAGCTTTGGCTTTGTAACGGCTCATTGAAGTTTTGTTGGAGATCAATTTATGTCGAATGCAGAAACAAATTACTTACAGCGTGCCGTTGAGCTCGCGGCAGAGAACGTCGAAAAGGGTGGCTTTCCCTTTGGCGCGGTATTGGTATCGGACAGCGGCTGGGTAACCGAAGCGGTCAACGAGTTTGTAACCGATCACGACCCCACTGCGCACGCCGAGATCCAAGCGTTACGTCATGCCGCGCGCGAGCATGGTGACTTAGCGAAGTTTAACGACCTAACCATGTATGCCAATGGTAAGCCATGTCCAATGTGTATGGCTGCTATGGTTAACGTGGGGGTGAAAAAAATCGTCTTTGCTGCAGGCGACGATATTGGTACGCCTTACGGCTGGGACACCAGTGCCTCGTACAACAACATGCGCAATGCGTTTGGTGAGCAAGGGGTCGTGGTGGAGTATGAGCGTGTGGAACAAGCTAAGGATGTGTATCAGCGTTGGTTTGAGTTGAACCCGACCGAAGCCCAAGCGGATGCTGCTGAAACCACAACGTCAGCGTCCTAAGCGTTGCCGAAACAGTAGCTGAGGCTGGACCGTATTTCAGCTTCAGCTACTGGCTTACAAACCTTAAAACTGAGCCGTCGCCACAGCGGTCTATGGATTCTTAATAAAGCGCTTTGGCATAAAGGCAGCAGCAAAAACTAACAGCCAGCCCGCCACCATCAAGGTGCCGCCTATGGGCGTCACATAACCGAGCCAAGGTGTGCCCGTCAGCACCAATAAATACAAACTAAAGCTAAATAAGGCTGAACCAATGATGATCACAGGCGCGGCTAAGCGGCCTAAGCGTGGGCTTAGGAAACCTTGTACAGCGGCCAAGGCTAATAACCCAAGGGCTTGTTTGATTTGATAGTCGGCGGCGGTATGCCAAACCGTTTGCAAATATAACGGTGCGTTTTGAGTTAATGCGTGTGAGCCCCACGCGCCGGCTGCCACAGAAATCGCAATAAATAACGCTGCAATGCCACATAAAGTTTTAGTTTGCATAAAATAACGACCATTTATAAAACAACAGAGCCCCTATAGTAAGCGTAGTGCGTACGGATGAGAACCGTTTCGTTTATGATGACGATGGGTTTAACGGAAGCTTTTTTGATTTTGGGAACAGTATGTCGATTTGGCAGCGTATACGGCGGTGGTATCAACCTTTTATTTTGACGGTGTTTGCCATTGTTGCGGTATCAATCGCTGTAGAGCGTTGCACAGTTAACGTTGAGCCGATCAATCGCCCTTATTCGGCCGAAGCCGCTGGGGAAAATATACTGTTTACTGCCTTTACTCAGCGCTCGCCTCGGCATTTAGATCCAGCCAAAAGCTACACCACAGACGAAACGCCCTTTACCTATTCCATTTACGAACCATTATATGGCTATCATTATCTGCAGCGACCCTATCAACTCGTGCCGCGTGCAGCCAGCCATATTGCCGAGCCTAGCTATGTGGATGCTCAAGGCCAACCTCTACCAGACGATGCGCCGGGTGAAGCCATTGCTGAAAGCATTTACGATATTCCTATCCAAGCAGGCATTATGTATCAGCCTCATCCAGCATTTGCGCGCGATGAGCAGGGTGGGTATGTGTATTGGCCCTTGGCAGAGGAAGCGCTCGAAGGCTTTTATGCCATTCCTGACTTTGCGCAGATGGGTACCCGAGAGCTTACCGCTGCGGACTATGAGTATGGGATTAAACGCTTAGCCAGCCCACGAGTGGCGTCCCCCATTTATACCACCATGGCTGAGCATATTGTGGGCATGGAGTCGTTTAATAAAACGCTAAATGAGCACAATAAAACGCTGCCGCGTGATGCTTGGCTGGATTTACGTGAGTTTCCTTTGGAGGGCGTGCAAGCGCTGGATGACCATACCTTACGTATTCGCATCAAAGGTAAATACCCGCAGTTTAAGTATTGGTTGGCCATGACCTTTACCGCACCCATCCCTTGGGAGGCGGATCGCTTTTATCACCAGCCCGGCATGGCCGAGCACAATTTGTCCTTAAACACATGGCCAGTGGGTACCGGGCCGTATATGTTGACCGAGTCCATTTTGAATCGTCGCCATGTGTTGTCACGCAACCCGTATTTCCGTGGCGAGCCGTATCCTTGCGAGGGCGAAGCCGCAGATCAAGCAAACGGTTTATTGCAAGACTGCGGTGCACCCACTCCGTTTATCGACCAAGTGGTGTTTACTCTTGAAAAAGAATCCGTGCCTCTGATGGGTAAATTCCTGCAAGGCTACTACGATATTCCTCAAATTGAGCGCTCGGAATATGGTGTGGCGATGCTGGTGGCAGCGGAAGACTCTGCGGACAAAGCTGAGCTTTACCAAGAGCGGGCGTTAAAGCTGGACACTTCCCTAGAAGCTCAGGTTTTTTATATGGGCTTTAACATGGCCGATCCTGTCGTCGGTCATGGCGATACCCCTGAGCAGGCGGAACGCAATCGAGCGTTGCGTCAGGCCATTAGTATTGCTATTGATTGGGAAGAGTACGCCACGCTTTTTCAAGATGGCCAAGCCGAGGCCGCGCACAGCCCTTTACCGCCAGGCGTGGTGGGTTATGAGCCTTTGCCTGAGGGGTACAACCCCGTAGTGTATGAGCGGCAAGGCGAGCGTATTCAACGACGTGATTTAGACCAAGCCAAGGCTTTGCTTGCTGAGGCAGGCTATCCCAATGGACGCGATCAACAAACCGGCGCGCCATTGATTTTGTATTTTGACTGGACCGGAGGGATGGGGGCGAGTGCGTTAATTGATTGGTTCCGTCGACAGCTGCGTGCCATTGATGTGCAGCTTGAGGTACGGGCGACTGATTTTAACCGTTTTCAGGAAAAGCTTGAGCAGGGCTCCGCGCAGTTGTTTTTGCTGGGCTGGGTGGCTGACTACCCCGATGCTGAAAATTTCCTATTCCAGTTTTATGGTCCCAAAGCAAAAATGCTGTCTGGCGGAGAAAACTCGGCCAATTATCAAAGTGCCGAGTTTGATGCGTTATTTGATCGGTTGCGCTATTTGGATGACGGCCCTGAGAAAACCGGCGTCATTCATCAAATGGTGGCCTTGCTGCAAAATGACGCGCCGTGGATGTTTGGCTATTACCCTAAGTCTGGTTCGGCTGTACAGTCTTGGGTACACAATGCCAAGCCCACCCAAATGGTGCGTAATACACTGCAATACTTACGCTTAGACCCTGCGCAGCGTGTGCAGCGCCAACAGCAATGGAATGCACCCGTCCTGTGGCCCTTATGGGTAGGGGCGGGCGTGCTTGTGGTGGCAGCGGTGGGTATTTGGCGTTGGCTGCGTCGTCGAGAGCATCAGCGTCAAGCCGTCACATTGTCTTCGAAGGGGCTATAAATGCTGCGTTATATCTGTCGTCGATTAGCCTATGGAGTGGTGATTCTTCTAGGGGTTAATCTGTTAACCTTTTTGCTGTTTTTTACGGTGAATACACCGGATGATATGGCTCGAATGGCGATTGGCGGACAGCGAGCGAGCCCCGAAGCGATTCAAGTTTGGAAGGTAGAACACGGCTACGACAAGCCTTTGTTTTACGATGCCTCACAAACGGGCAAAGCGGCTTTCACGCACACGATTTTTTATGAGCGCTCGGTGCCGCTATTACGCTTTGACTTTGGCTTTTCTGACTCCGGCCACGATATCAGCCATGAAATTCAACAACGTATGTGGCCCAGTTTAGCGTTGGTGCTGCCTACGTTCGTATTAGGCTTGATGGTATCGGTGGCGGTAGCCTTGCTGTTAGTGTTTGTGCGAGGGTCCAGCTTGGATTTTGCTGGGGTGGTGGCGTGTGTGCTGCTGCTGTCGATCTCAGGTTTGTTTTATATTATCGCAGGGCAGTGGCTGTTTGCTAAGGTCTTGCGCTGGGTGCCGTACTCCGGTTGGCAAGAGGGCTGGTTGACCAATGTGCGCTTTTTAATTCTACCGGTAGCGATCGGTATTTTGGCCAAGTTGGGGGCGGAGGCTCGCTTTTATCGTAGTCTATTTCTCGAAGAAGCTTACAAGGATTACATTCGTACCGCACGCGCTAAAGGCCTAGCTGAGCATTGGGTGCTGCTGCGTCACCTATTGCCGAACGCGATGTTGCCGATTCTCACCAGTACGGTTTCTGCCATTCCATTACTGTTTATGGGAAGCCTAATTATGGAGTCCTTTTTTGGGATTCCTGGCTTGGGTAGTTATACCATTGATGCCATTAACGCTCAGGATTTATCCGTTGTACGAGCGATGGTGTTTTTAGGCGCCGCCTTATATATTGTGGGCCTAATTCTGGCCGATATTTCCTATACGTTGGTGGATCCACGTGTGCGTTTTGAGTAAAGGTCTCGTTCCGTCATGACTATGCCGCAATTTAGTTTCTTTTGGACAGACGTATTTTTGTGGGGGGCGACCTTATTAGCAGGCTTATATGGGTGGCATGTGCGCCGATCCAGTGTGTTGAGGGCGACTTGGTCACGCGTCTGGGCGTCACCGGCAGCCTGCTCGGCAGGCGTGTTTCTGTTGTTTTTTGTGGGCGTGGCGTTGCTGGATTCGATTCATTATCGTCCTGCCTTACCCAAGCTCAATGATGACCCTCAGGCCGTGCAACGCTACTCACCTATTGCACGTTCGGTTTTAGATGAGCTCTTAGAGCGCAGTGGTGTTCAGAAAAACGAGCGCAGTTACTCTGCACCGTTAGCCCTCCATTTGTTCCATAAAGAGTCTATTCAGCAGGGCGATACCGTAGTGCGTGATTTTCCGCCCTTGCTTCAGGGGGCTAAGGGTATTACCACGTCCCAAGAGCGGCGAGCGGAGCTGAGAGTACAGTTAAGTGTTGGCGTATTGGTGGCGTTGCTGTGGTTAGCAAAATTTGCCAGCCTTCTAACCTGGCAAGTTCATCGACGTGCGCAGGAGCCTCTGAAGTGGCACCAGGCGGTGCGATTATGGCTAGGCAGAGAGTCTCGTTACCCATCGTTGCGAGCTGTTTGGCTTAGCGTGGGGGTATTGGTGTTGCTGCTCAGCTGTTGGGTGGCGATGAGTCAAAATTATTATGTGTTGGGTACGGATCGTTCGGGCAATGATGTGGTGATTCAGGCACTAAAAAGTGTTCGCACGGCAATGGTAATTGGTACCCTAACCACCGTTGCGATGCTGCCACCAGCTATTATTTTTGGGGTGGCAGCCGGCTACTTCAAAGGCTGGGTGGATGATCTAATTCAATATTTATACACCACCTTAACTTCCATCCCCGGTGTGTTGTTGATTGCGGCGTGTGTGTTGATGATGCAAGTTTATATCGAAGCTCATCCCGAGCTTTTTGATACGATTGCAGCCCGTGCCGATTTACGACTGTTTATGCTGTGTTTGATTTTAGGCCTAACCGGTTGGTCGGGCTTGTGTCGGCTGCTGCGTGCGGAAACCCTTAAGCTGCGTGAGCTCGACTATGTTCAAGCCGCCAAGGCCTTTGGGGTTGGGCATATGGGCATTATGGTGCGGCATATTTTCCCTAATTTGTTGCATATTGTGTTGATTACGATGGTATTGGAGTTTTCTGGCTTAGTGTTGTACGAGGCCATTTTGTCTTATTTGGGTATAGGCGTAGACCCCAGCATGCCCTCTTTTGGCACCATGATTGATGCCTCCCGTTTGGAGATGTCACGTGACCCAATGATTTGGTGGAACCTATTGGCAGCGTTTGCGTTTTTATTAGTGTTGGTGTTGTCAGCTAATATTTTTGCAGACGCGGTACAGCAAGCCTTTGACCCTCGTGCGCAGCGCTTTTCGACACGTTGGCTGCGTCGTTTATCCCGCACCTCTACCAAGGCCATGCCATGAGTCTGACTACTGCGCCCCTGCTTGAGCTGGAAGGTCTGAGTATTAGTGTGGCTGAGGAATCTGGTTTACGCGATGTCGTACGTGATTTCAATCTATGTATAACGCCCGGCGAGACGTTGGCGCTGGTTGGCGAATCCGGTTCAGGTAAAAGCGTCACAGCACAGGCCATTTTACGCTTGCTGCCGGAAAACTTGCTGATCCGAACGGGGCAGGTGCGGTTAGAGCAACGCTCCTTAAACATGCTCTCGAATGCGGAGTTACGGAGCATACGAGGCGCAAAGGTAGGTATGATTTTCCAAGAGCCGGCCACCAGTTTAAATCCGGTCATGCGCATTGGGGATCAGCTCACCGAAACCTTGCGTTTGCATACCTCTTTGCGAGGGGATGCTCTTAAAGCGCGTGCTCGGGCATGGCTGGAGCGAGTAGGCATTCCCGATGCTGCAGAGCGTCTGAGTGATTATCCCTTTCAGTTTTCTGGAGGACAACGTCAGCGCATTATGATTGCGATGGCTTTAGCCGCTGAGCCGCAGTTGCTGATCGCTGATGAGCCGACTACGGCGTTAGACGTATCTGTCCAAGCCCAAATTCTGGATTTGCTACGAGATATACAACAAGAGTTGGGCTTAGCGATTTTGTTGATTACCCACGATTTAGCGGTGGTCAAGCAGATGGCGCACCGTATAGCGCTCATGCGCCATGGGCAGCTCGTAGAGAGCGCCACGACGGAACGATTTTTCGCCAACCCCGAGCACCCCTATGCACAAGAGCTTTTGGCCGCGATTCCAACCTTTTCGAAGCGTGGGCAGCCTTTGTTGACGCCGCAACCAGTCGTCTTTCAGGAAGCAGCGTCGACCGCTGCCTTAAACGATTCGCTGCCGCCAGTTAGCCCGTCCATCACTCATAGTGTAGAGGGCATAGCGTCTTCCGAGGACGTGGCTAATGTAGAGGCGTCTCCGGAGGCTACGGGCTTAGAGGCTGAACAGACTCAGCCCGTGCTTGAGGTTCAAGACTTATGCGTCAGCTACAAAGGCAAACAACGCTTAGGCCGTACGCGACAGCTTATCCACGTCGTGAAAAACCTGAGCTTGACTCTGCATCGTGGCGAAACCTTAGCCCTATTAGGGGGGTCTGGCTGTGGCAAAAGCACCGTAGCCAAATCGCTGATGCGTTTAATTGATGGTCAGGCTCTACAAACGGGGAACATCCGTGTACAGAGTTTGACTAATGTGCTGCAGGCTAGCACTCAAGTCGTACACCAGATGCGACAACGTATGCAAATTGTGTTCCAAGATCCTTTTGCGTCGTTGAATCCGCGTATGGCTATTGGGGATATATTGGCCGAAGGGCTACGCAGCTTGCACCCCCAGGTATCCAAGCCTATAGTACAGCGGCGATTGCAACGCTTACTGGACCAAACAGGGCTACCTGCAAACAGTTTGGGGCGCTATCCACACGAGTTTTCAGGTGGGCAGCGTCAGCGCATTGCTATTGCTCGGGCATTGGCAGTTGAGCCAAGTATTTTAATTTGCGATGAGCCCACTTCGGCCTTAGATGTGTCGGTACAAGCCCAAATTTTAGATTTGTTGACGACTATCCAGCGAGATACAGGCTTAGCGTACTTGTTTATTACGCACAATTTTAGTGTGGTGGAGTATTTTGCAGATCGTATTGCAGTGATGCATGAGGGCAAAGTTATTGAGCAGGGTGATGCGGCTCAGGTGCTCCTACACCCTCAGCATACCCATACGCGAGCGCTGCTAGCGGCTGTGCCGCGTTTGTAATGGAAAATCTTATTAAAAAAGTGAAGGTTTAGCCGTCATCTGAGAGAACTATGGCATTAAAAGTTTTTGATTTGCAGTGTCAACATGGGCACGTGTTTGAGGGGTGGTTTCAATCCCAAGATAATTACCAGCAGCAGTTAGACAGCGGCCAGCTAACTTGTCCCGTATGTGGTTCCGATCAGCTCACTAAGCGCTTATCGGCACCACGCCTTAATTTAAAACATGGAGTAGGGGAAGGCTCTTCCAGCCATACTAAAGCTGAAAATGAACGTACTTCCACGCCAACTCAAACCCAACAATCGTCTACGGGCACTAACGAAGCTTTTATGCCCACCTCAGAAAGCTTAGTGAAAATGCAGGCCGAGTTACTGCAGAAAATGCGTACACTTGTCGCGGCTGCGGATAACGTGGGCGAACAGTTTGCGCACGAGGCGCGACGCATGCACGAAGGGGAAATAGCCGAGCGCGCCATCCGAGGGAGCGCCAGCCGTGAAGAGATTGAAGAATTGCTTGAAGACGGCATTAATATCATGCCAGTGCCCGATTTTATGACGGATGAGCGTTTGCAGTAGCCATGAAAAATGGCCATAAAAAACCGAGCTTGCGTCGTGGCAAAGCTCGGTTTTTTAATTTGGGCTTAACTAAAAAAGCCCAGCCTACAGAACCGCTTAGCTGTTAACTCGGTTGCGGTATTCGTTGGTGCGTGTATCGATTTCAATACGGTCACCAATCTCACAAAACATAGGTACTTGAACGCTGTGGCCGGAACCAATGGTGGCGGGTTTCATAACCTTGCCAGAGGTGTCCCCGCGCACGGCAGGCTCGGTGTAGGTAATTTCACGAACGACGCTGTTGGGAAGCTCGACAGAAATTGCCTTTTCATCGTAAAACACCACCTCAGCGGTCATGCCGTCTTCGAGGTAGTTGAGGGCATCGCCCATGCTGTCGGCTTCGATTTCGTACTGGTTGTAATCGGCGTCCATAAATACATACATGGGCTCAGCAAAGTAAGAATACGTGCATTCTTTTTTGTCGAGCATGACCACATCAAATTTTTCGTCCGCTTTGTGTACCGCTTCGCTGGGCGAACCTGTGAGCAAGTTTTTAAATTTGAGTTTGACCACAGCGGCGTTGCGGCCAGATTTGTTGTATTCGGATTTTTGGACCACTAGCGGTTCGCCATTGATCACCACAACGTTACCGACACGTACTTCTTGAGCGGTTTTCATAAATAACAGAACTCCGAGTAGGATGACTCCGCGGACATCGTGGTAAGCGGAGGACTAAATAAAAATAGCATTAGCGTTGACGAACATGTTGCTGACTAAACCTCAGCAACTGTGTGACCAAATCGGTCTGCTGCGCCAACGTAGCCTGCCATTGTAAGGCTTCTGCACGCCATTTGTCCCAATTTTCCATGCTTAAGCATTCAGAAAGTTGTTGGACAAGATCAGAGCGATAGCCTGTAGACCAATTGAGCATGGTTTGCTGGAATAGCGGCGGCAAAGAGCTGCGCTGCAATAACGCTTCCAGCTTGACCAAATGACTGTCTTCACTTTGAGGGTAAGGCTGCCAAATCATAGGCTGGGCCGCCCACAGCGCTCGTATTAGTGAGTCCTCACCGCGTACAAAATTGAGCTGACTGGTCCACAACAGTTGATCAAATTCGGCTTGGGGTAAAAACCCAAATTGCTGCACCTTGACCGATGCCAGATTCAGCGAGCGAGCAAGCGCCACATCGCTCGCCCGAGGGCTTAATACAAGGCTGGGCTGAGCCTGTTGGCTTAAAGCTTGTAGTAATGCAGCTAGGGGGGCAGACTCATACTGGAAAAACACCACTAAGCGCAAACGATGCTGCAAAATATCCGTGATCTGTTGAGGGGCTAAGCCAAGTTTTTGCAGCAGTGTATGTTGTGCAGCGGTACTTTTTAACCAAGCCTCTCGTTGGGCCAACAGCTGGCTCTCGCGCAATAAGCCCCCTGTGTTAGGAGTGAAACCAGGAAAATAAAAGTATTTATGCTGACTCTCTGGCTGGGGCGAGGCTTGCAAATGAAAGCCTTCTACCCAGCCCTCAGCACTTAGATACTCTAAATTCAGCCAAAGCTCTTGGCCGCTGAGCTGCTGGCGATACGCCGCTGGCAATTCGCAAGCGAACGCCTCAATGACGACGTCTGCGGGAGTGGGGAAGAAGGCAGCTTCATTGCCAGACCAATGGTGTACGTCGACGTGGTTCAGCAACTGGGTAGGAGTTTTAGCGTTTACAGCAGGGGCGATACGCTGAAAGCTAACCAGATCGTCTACCCATAAACGCACCTCAGCCACGCTTTGATGCACCGCCAGCTGTTGAGCCAAACGCCAACACACACCGATATCGCCATAGTTATCGATGACTCGACAGAAAATATCAATTCGTAAGGTCATAGAGCAGTCGATTTTCAATGCAATACGAGCGGGTCCAGATTGACTTCATCGGGGAGCTCAGGGTGCACCAACTCACCCGCTGAAGTAGGAAAGTGCGGGCTGTCACAGTCTTCGCAGTATTCAGGCAAATAAATACCTGGTAATAGACGAATTTCGGTGACTCCTAAATTGCTCAGCAACTCAGCAATTTCAGCGGGCGCATCGATAAACTCGTCGCTGCTGTTGTCGGCTTCTTGTTGGCTGAGTAAGCTCCAGATGCAGCCATAAATGATTTTGTTTTCATCGTCTTGATGGCTAAACCCCACTCGGTATTCTTCGACCTGATCGTGCCCGCAGGCAGCAATCACGGCAACCAGCTCATTGGGCGCAATCTGCGCTGCTTGCTCAAGCCAGGTGACGGCGGCTTTAATGATTAACGGCCTTAAAAACAAGTCAGCTAAACGATTGGCCGCATAAAAAGCATTCGGCAAACCATAATGCACCTCGCAGCCGGTAAACAGTGAGTGCAAGACTTTTTGTGCCTGCTCGGGCCATTGGTGTTGGAGACGCTCCAGTACAGCCAAAGGTGATTCACGTGTGCTTTGCCACTGAAAAACCGCCGCGCCCCGTTTGACCGACACGACACCTAAAATAAAGCGCACATCAGCCAATAAATGTAAATCATGTTCGTGAGTGTTCAAGGTCACTTTGGCGTTCTTTTGTTGGCGCAGCTTTTGTAAAAAGCTAAGCAGATAGAGTCGAGTTTGGCTAAAAGACTGAGGCAGTTGTTCAAAATTTACGAGCTCGGGGTGTAAATACAGATCGGTATCGGACGCTAAGAGTTGCGAATGCATCAGCTGATGCAGGGCTTGGTGCAAAGCGGGTTCAATGGGGCCATGCGGCAATTGAAAACGCGTCCAAGCGGTAAACGGTATGCAGATCAATAAGCTATCGTAGTCTTGGTCCTGAAAGTGATCGGTATAGGACTCAGCAATACCCTCAACCATGCTGCCGAGGATTTCTAAGTGCTCATAGCAAGCGTGTTCGTCGAGCAGTTGAAACAAAGCAGCCAACGTTTTTGCGGCCTCTTGGGTCAGTAAACGATTGGTGAGCTCGGTGATCTTGTGCTCCCAAAACTCGTCCTCGATTTTTGAGGCTGAGCGGGTCAGCGCATCGGCATAGAGTACGAGTTGCTGCGCCTCGCGGGATAATCCAGTTAGTTCAGGTAAAACAGTTGCAACCATAATCGGACCTCCCTCGTGATGGTTCTTGGATAGTTTAAGTGTACCCCTTAGTGCTTAAGCGTGGCAGGAAACCAATCCCATGCCTTCAATTAAATTTAACGCCTTAACGATAATCTGCGCAAAGCTCCGGCCCTAGGCATTGCTCACAACCGTTAGGGTATAAAAAAGCCGACTTCGGTGCACAGGCACCGAAGTCGGCTTGGTTTAGTCAGTGGCGAGTTAGAGGTTATAAGCCAACCGAGTCTGCAATCTCTTGGTATTCCTCAATTTGATCAAAATTCATATAACGATAAATTTGATCGCTGTTGTCGCGTAATACCCCCATATCGGCGAGGTATTCCTCACGGGTAGGAATACGTCCTAAACGTGAACAAATCGCGGCCAGCTCGGCGGAGCCCAAGAACACATTGCTGTTTTTCCCTAAGCGATTTGGGAAGTTGCGTGTGCTGGTGGACATGACCGTTGCGCCCTCACGGACTTGGGCTTGGTTACCCATACACAGCGAGCAACCAGGCTGCTCCATGCGTGCTCCAGCCACGCCCAATACGCTGTAATGGCCCTCTTCGGTGAGCTGGGCTTGATCCATCTTGGTAGGCGGCGCCACCCATAAACGTGTCGGGATATCGCGTTTGTTTTCCAGCAACTTGGAGGCCGCACGGAAGTGGCCGATATTGGTCATGCAGCTGCCAATAAACACTTCATCAATTGGTGTGCCGGCGACATCAGATAGAGTTTTGACATCGTCTGGGTCGTTCGGGCAAGCGACTAAAGGCTCGTGAATCTCAGCCAAATCAATATCGATGACAGCGGCGTACTCGGCATCGGCGTCAGGCTCCAGTAACTGTGGGTTGGCCAGCCATTCCTCCATGGCCTTGATGCGACGACCTAAGGTGCGCTCGTCTTCGTAGCCATTCGCAATCATCCACTTCATGAGCGTGATGTTGCTGTTGAGGTACTCGATAATGGGCTCTTTATTCAACCGTACGGTACATGCCGCAGCGGAGCGTTCCGCAGAAGCATCACTCAGCTCAAAGGCTTGTTCGATTTTAAGGTCCGGTAAGCCTTCAATTTCTAGAATACGGCCCGAAAACACGTTGACCTTGCCTGCTTTTTCAACGGTGAGTAGCCCTTGCTTGATGGCGTAGTACGGAATGGCGTTGACTAAATCGCGCAAGGTGACGCCAGGCTGCATCTCGCCTTTGAAGCGTACCAGTACTGACTCGGGCATATCCAAAGGCATGACGCCCGTAGCCGCTGCAAAGGCGACTAAGCCTGAGCCCGCAGGAAAGCTAATACCAATCGGGAAGCGCGTGTGGGAATCGCCGCCGGTCCCGACTGTATCGGGTAGCAACAAGCGGTTGAGCCAAGAGTGAATAATGCCATCACCCGGACGCAGTGATACCCCGCCACGCGTGCTGATGAAATCGGGCAGTTCGTGGTGGGTTTTGACATCGATGGGCTTAGGGTAGGCGGACGTATGGCAGAAAGACTGCATGACCAGATCAGCCGAAAAGCCTAAGCAGGCTAAGTCTTTGAGCTCGTCGCGCGTCATGGGTCCAGTGGTGTCTTGGCTGCCTACTGTCGTCATGCGGGGTTCACAGTACGTGCCAGGACGCACACCCTGGCCTTCGGGTAAGCCGCAAGCGCGTCCGACCATTTTTTGCGCCAAAGTAAAGCCTTTGCCAGAGTCCTCGGGAGATTGTGGTAAACGGAACAACGTGCTGGGTTCGAGGCCTAGCGCTTCGCGAGCGCGCGCAGTTAGGCCACGGCCAATAATGAGCGGGATACGACCACCCGCACGGACTTCATCAAACAATACATCGGATTTGACCGTGAACTTGGCAATTTCTTCGCCGTTCTTGATGGCCACACCCTCATAAGGTCGTAGTTCGATGACGTCGCCCATATTCATCTTGGAAACATCAAGCTCGATAGGTAATGCGCCGGCGTCTTCCATGGTGTTATAGAAAATAGGCGCAATTTTATTGCCCAAACACACCCCACCAAAGCGTTTGTTGGGAACAAAAGGAATGTCTTGACCGGTAAACCACAATACGGAATTGGTGGCTGATTTACGTGAGGAACCCGTGCCCACCACATCGCCGACATAGGCTACTTGATGACCTTTGGCTTTAAGCTCAGTGATGAGATTAATTGGGCCAACCTTACCAGGATCGTCGGGCTCAATGCCATCACGAGGGTTTTTCAGCATCGCCAAAGCATGCAAGGGAATGTCAGGACGACTCCAGGCATCGGGTGCGGGGGATAAGTCATCCGTATTGGTTTCGCCCGTGACTTTAAAAATTGTCAGAGTAAGGCGTTCAGGGACTTCGGGGCGTGAGGTAAACCATTCGCCATCGGCCCAGCTTTGTAAGATTTCTTTGGCGTGCGTATTGCCTTGGTCGGCCTTGTCTTTGACATCGTGAAAAGCATCAAACATTAACAAGGTGTGTTTGAGGGCCTCGGCCGCCACAGGCGCCAGCTCCGCGTCGTCCAGCAGCTGGATCAATGGGGCAATGTTATAGCCGCCAAGCATGGTGCCCAGCAGCTCACAGGCGCGTTGACGATCAAATAATGGATTGTGCTCCGTGCCTAACGCGACGGCCGCTAAATAAGACGCTTTGACTTTGGCGGCGTCGTCGACACCAGCGGGCACACGATGCACGAGTAAATCCAGTAGGTACTCTTCTTCGCCAGCAGGTGGGTTTTTGATGAGTTCGATTAGATCGGCGGTTTGTTGTGCCGTTAGCGGCAGTGGTGGAATGCCAAGCTCAGCGCGCTCGGCAACGTGTTGGCGGTAAGATTCCAGCATGTTGCGGGCCTTTAATAAAGAGTAAATAGAAGTAATTTGACCCAATTGTAGAGCGAAGGGGCTGATCACGCAATAGTCTTATATCTTATATAAGACTTGAGTGGTGAAAAAGCGATGCTTCACTTCGTAGGAGTGCTGTGTCCACGCTTGCCAAACCCATGTTTCGCTTGAAGGAGTCAACGAGCGACTAGGGTAGGGGATATCGTCAACATGTATGCTATGCCGACTAACAAACGCTTAATCTAAAACACTCCCAAGTGAATCACGCTATACCCTTAGTCTTTAAGTGCGTGCAGCTCGGGATGACGTTGTACATAGCTCTGACTGTAAGAGCACAAAGGGCGCACACGCAGATCCGCTTGTCGTATAAAGTCAAATGCTGCTTGGTGTAACTGAGCCGCAATACCTTGGCCGCGCCATTGAGAGGGCACGTAGGTGTGGGTTAGCGAAATCACCCCGTTGCTAAGGCTATAAGCCAAAACCGCCACCTCGCCATCGTGATGGTATTCGAACTGGTGTGCGTCCGTGTTGTGATCAATTGAAACGGTCATAAAAGCCTCACCACAAAATAACACTGCCCTTTACAGACACGCTTTAAAAAGCAGAGTCAGAAAGAGCAGTCACGAAAGAAGTTAGCATGCAGACCAAGCCGTTGTGGCTTGGCCCATGCTGGGATTAAGGCAGCAGATCTTGTACCCCTTCGCGCTCCTCTTGGAGCTCAGCAAGGGTTTTATCCATACGCTCGCGCGAGAACTCATCAATCTCTAAGCCTTCGACACGTTGATACTCGCCATTTTCGGTGGTGACGGGTACCCCATAAATAATGCCTTCGGGAATACCGTAGGAGCCATCCGAAGGGATACCCATAGTGACCCACTTGCCTTGGCTACCCAGTACCCAGTCACGTACGTGGCAGATGGCGGCATTAGCGGCTGAGGCAGCGGAAGATAACCCACGCGCCTCGATAATCGCTGCCCCCCGCTTCGCTACAGTGGGGATAAAGGTTTCGATATTCCATTCTTGATCCACGTGTTCTGCTAAGGATTTTCCATTAGCCGTGACGAATCGAATATCGGGATACATGGTGGGGGAGTGATTTCCCCAGACGATGAGCTTATCAATATCCTTGACCTCGACAGAGGCTTTTTTGGCCAACTGAGTCACGGCGCGGTTGTGATCTAAGCGCAGCATAGCTGTAAAGTTTTTAGCGGGTAAGTCAGGAGCCGAGCGCATGGTGATGTAAGCATTGGTGTTGGCAGGGTTGCCCACAACCAAAACTTTGACATCGCGGCTGGCCACATCGTTGAGCGCTTTGCCTTGCTCGGTGAAAATCTTGGCGTTGACATGCAACAAATCCTTGCGTTCCATGCCCGGTCCACGCGGACGTGCGCCCACCAAAATAGCAATATCTGCGTCTTTGAAAGCCGTGCGTGGGCTGCTGTGTGCGGTGACTTCTTTAAGTAAGGGAAACGCGCAGTCGTCAAGCTCCATAATGACCCCTTGTAGGGCTTTTTGGGCTTTTTCATCGTCAATTTCAAGTAATTGCAGGATAACCGGCTGATCCTTGCCGAGCATTTCCCCTGAGGCGATTCTAAAGAGCAGGGCATAACCGATTTGTCCTGCAGCACCGGTTACGGCAACGCGCATTGCGGATTTGGACATGAGAGTCCCTCCATTTGATGATGGTTAGCAAATGATTTTTTCGCTTAGCCAGTGTAATGCTTTGATTGTTGGCTTACGAGGATTGTTTTCAAGCGATGAGCTAGTGTTAACGGCAATAGCATCTTCCAGCACACTAGACTAAATTAGTTTTATGGTCAATCGTCTTATATCTTATATAAGACACAAGAGTGTTAGACAGATTTCTTTGAGCGTGCGAAAATAAGCTTAATTACTTTTACGAATACTCCGTAACCCCTTTGGGCTAAGCCTATGACAGAACAAATCTCGCCTGAACGCAAAGCCGCCGACCGATCGGCTGGCAGTGCTGCGTACAGTCCGCTTTATCAGCAAATCAAAGCACTTTTACTTGAAAGCTTAGATCGAGGCGAGTGGAAGCCGGGCGAAGCCATACCCAGCGAACTGGATTTGGCCGCTCGTTATCAGGTTAGCCAAGGTACGGTTCGTAAAGCCATTGATGAGCTCGCAGCCGACAATCTTCTTATTCGACGTCAAGGAAAAGGCACTTTTGTTTCCACTCACCACGAAGCTCGTGTACGGTATCGTTTTCTACGGCTTACGCCCGACGATGGTCACCAAGCTGTCACAAGCAGTGTGATCATCGAATGTACGCGCGTCAAAACGCCTGTGGATATTGCCGCTTTACTTAATTTGCGCAGCTCCGATACGGTGGTCAATATACGTCGTGTGCTGTCCTTTGATGGACGGCCCACCATTCTGGAGGACATCTGGTTACCGGGCTCGGTGTTTAAAGGGCTTACTGCCGAGACGCTAGCCAAAAACAAAGGGCCTTTATATGCTTGGTTTGAAAGCAAGTTTGGCGTCAGTATGGTGCGCGCGGATGAAAGCCTACGGGCA
Organism: Candidatus Paenalcaligenes intestinipullorum; assembly: GCA_019120675.1. Lineage (GTDB taxonomy): Bacteria > Pseudomonadota > Gammaproteobacteria > Burkholderiales > Burkholderiaceae_B > Paenalcaligenes > Paenalcaligenes intestinipullorum. The sequence continues at coordinate 29,594 of DWUQ01000152.1, forward strand.
CTGGCCGCCAGCGAAGAAGCCGCTAATTATTTAGATATCACCGAAGGCGTACCCTTATTGCAGGTTGAGCGCGTATCCTTTACCTATGGGGATCGCCCTATGGAAGTACGTCGTGGTTTATACCTGACAGATCGTTTTCATTACCGTAACCAGTTAAGCTAAAGGCGACTATGCACCGTCTCGCTAAACGATCGTTTGGCCTGCACAAGGCAGGAAAATGCAGCAAACTATTTAGTCACTGGCTTTGACCATTACCTACAGTTTTTTATTTTTAATCGAGGTCCATTATGTCAGATACCGCATCCAAAACGCGGCCTCAGTATCGCAATATCGGCATTACGCAGATAGTTCGATACCGTTTGCCCCTGGCTGCCAAGACATCCATTTTGCACCGTATCAGTGGTGCGTTGCTGTTTCTAGCCCTGCCAGTGGTGCTGTTGCCCGTTCTGGCCATGAGCCTAGAATCCCCCGAAAGCTTTGCACGACTGAGCGGCGTGGTCGCTCATCCTGTCTGTAAGCTACTGTTTTTAGTGCTCATTTGGGGCTACTTGCATCATTTCTGTGCGGGTATACGCTATTTGGCCTTAGATGCGGGCAAGGGCAACGACAAATACACCGCCAGCAAAACAGCAGCTTCTGTGATTATTGTTAGCTTGGCGTTGACGGTAATCGCTGGCCTAAAACTTTTTGGAGTCTGGTAATGGCTAATCCTGAACGTATTGGTGTAAAGCGCCTCGTGGTCGGGGCGCATTACGGTACCCTCGATTTTCTAGCGCAACGCGCTACCGCTGTCATCATGATTCTCTACACCTTGGGTTTCATGATTGCCGTATTTTTTAATGCCCCGTTTGATTACGCCTCGTGGCGTCAGCTTTTTGCTTTCAAGATCAGTGGGGTGTTTCCGTTAGGGCAGTTATTGGCCACCTTGTTTTTTGTCTCCTTAGCGTGGCATGCCTGGATTGGCGTGCGCGATATCTGGATGGACTATGTCAAACCCCCACTGCTGCGGGTTGGGCTCGAGGTGCTTACTGTTCTATGGTTGCTGGCTTGTACCGTATTCTTTGCAAAAATCATTTGGAGCTTATAAACCGTGGCTGCTATTCATAAAAATTTACCCCGCCGTCAGTTCGATGTTGTGGTGGTAGGCGCTGGGGGCGCAGGCATGCGTTGTTCATTGCAACTGGCGCGAGCTGGGCTGTCCGTAGCGGTGCTCTCCAAAGTCTTCCCAACGCGCTCCCATACCGTAGCGGCTCAAGGTGGGGTGAGTGCCTCGCTTGGCAATATGAGCGAAGACCACTGGTACTGGCATATGTACGATACAGTCAAGGGCTCAGACTGGCTAGGCGACCAAGATGCGATCGAGTTTATGTGTCGCGAAGCGGGCAATGCCGTCTACGAGCTCGAACACTTTGGCATGCCTTTTGACCGCAACGCTGACGGTACGATCTACCAGCGTCCTTTTGGAGGACATACGGCTAATTTTGGTGAGAAGCCTGTACAACGCGCCTGTGCTGCGGCGGACCGTACTGGCCACGCCATGCTGCACACCTTGTATCAGCAAAATGTCGCCTCCCGTACCAACTTCTTTGTGGAGTGGATGGCGTTAGACCTCTTACGCAACGAGCAAGGCGATGTACTCGGTGTGACCGCCCTAGAAATGGAAACGGGCGAGATCTACGTCCTCGAAGCCAAACGTACCGTACTGGCTACGGGCGGTGCTGGCCGTATTTGGGCCGCGTCCACCAACGCCTTTATTAATACGGGTGATGGTTTAGGTATGGCGGCACGTGCTGGCTTGCCTTTGCAGGATATGGAGTTCTGGCAGTTTCACCCTACCGGCGTAGCCGGTGCTGGCGTATTGATTACCGAAGGGGTGCGCGGTGAAGGGGGTATTTTGCTCAACAAAGACGGCGAGCGCTTTATGGAGCGTTACGCGCCCAACCTCAAAGACTTAGCGCCTCGTGATTTTGTGTCTCGCTCGATGGACCAAGAAATCAAAGAAGGCCGAGGCTGCGGGGATGGCAGCTATGTGGTGCTCAAGCTTGACCACTTAGGTGAAGACGTTATCAAAAAGCGCTTACCCTCCATTCGCGAAATTGCTATGAAGTTCGCGAACGTCGACCCCATCAAAGACCCTATTCCAGTGGTGCCCACCATTCACTACCAAATGGGTGGCATTCCTACCAACTACTATGGCCAAGTGGTCACGCAGGTTAATGGCGAAAGCCAAATCGTTAATGGGCTCTATGCGATCGGCGAATGCGCTGCCACCTCGGTACACGGCGCCAACCGCCTAGGTACCAACTCGCTACTGGATTTGATTGTATTTGGTCGCGCTGCGGGTAACCATATTGTGGAGTCCCACCCCGAGCGCCAACTGGCTCACGAAGACATTCCTCAGTCCGAAATTGATCGCTCTATTGCGCGGGTGGATCGCCTTGAAAATCGCAAATCAGGTGAAAAAGCTCAAGACGTGGCCGATCAAATCCGTCAAATTATGCAGGCGCACTGTGGCGTGTTCCGTACTATGGATTTACTCCAAGAAGGCGAGCGCATGATCGAAGATATGGTGCCCCGTGTCGCGGATATTTATTTCCACGACAAATCAAAAATTTTCAACACTGCTCGGATTGAGGCGCTTGAAGTCGCCAACATGATTGAGGTTGCCCGAGCCACCACACGCTCCGCCGCAAACCGCACGGAAAGCCGTGGCGCGCATGCCTTAAATGAATACCCAGAGCGTGATGACGAAAATTGGTTGCGTCATACCTTATGGTTTACCGAGGGCAGTCGCTTGGATTACAAGCCCGTACAGATGAAACCGCTTACTGCCGAGACCATTGCGCCTCAGGCCCGCACTTTCTAACAGGAGCTCGTCATGAACCAAAGCCGAACTCTAAAATTTGAGATCTACCGTTACGACCCTGATAAGGATGAGCGTCCTTATATGCAAAAGCTCGAGGTCACCCTCAAGCCCAACGACAAAATGCTGCTGGACGCTATTGTACGCATCAAAAACGACGTGGACGATAGCCTCTCCATTCGTCGTTCATGTCGTGAGGGCGTGTGCGGCTCGGATGCCATGAATATCAACGGTAAAAATGGTCTGGCCTGTACCACCAATCTCAACGACCTCAAAGAGCCAATCGTATTGCGGCCTTTGCCTGGTTTGCCGGTGGTACGCGATTTAATCGTAGACATGACCAACTTTTTTGATCAGTATCACTCAGTCAAGCCGTTTTTGATCAACGATACGCCACCGCCCGAAAAGGAGCGTTTGCAGTCGCCTGAAGCTCGCGAAGAGCTCAACGGTCTTTATGAGTGTATTTTGTGTGCGTGCTGCTCTACGTCTTGCCCGTCCTTTTGGTGGAATCCTGACAAATTCGTTGGGCCAGCAGGGCTGCTGCAGGCCTATCGCTTTATCGCTGATTCGCGCGATGAAGCAACCGGTGAGCGTTTGGACAACCTTGAGGACCCTTACCGTCTGTTCCGTTGCCATACCATTATGAACTGTACCGACGTTTGTCCTAAGGGCTTGAATCCTTCGCACGCCATAGGCAAGATCAAAGAAATGCTGGTACGTCGTACCATTTAAGGGGAGTGCCGAATATGGCCACACTGACCCAACTGGAACGAGCCCGCCTGCGTTGGCGGGCTCGACGTGGACTGCTAGAAAATGATCTAATCATTACCCGTTTTCTAGATATGCACGAAACACAGCTGACTGATCAGGATGTCACCGCACTCACCCATTTATTTGAAATGGACGATACGGAATTGCTTGGTGTATTGCTGGGGACTGAGCCCTTGACGGGGCAATATGCCACTACTGATATTCAACGTCTCGTGGCTCTGATGCAAGAGCTCTAATTTTTTAGGAAGATTTGTGATGGAACTATCCGATAACAAAGCGACACTATCTTTTTCAGATGGTACGCCAGCGGTAGAGTTGCCGGTCTACAAAGGAACAGTAGGCCCCGACGTCATCGATATTCGTAAGTTGTATGGCCAGACGAATATGTTTACCTATGATCCAGGCTTTATGGCAACCGCCGCCTGCGAATCAGCGATTACGTATATTGATGGCGGTGCGGGGAAGCTCATGTATCGGGGCTAACCCATTGAGCAGCTGGCCCAAAACTGCGACTTCATGGAAGTCAGCTATCTGATCTTAAATGGTGAGCTGCCAGATGCAGAGCAAAAAGCCGCTTTTGATCGCGAGGTCACCAATCACACCATGGTCAAAGAGCCCATGCTGCGCTTTTTGGATGGGTTTGGTACGGACGCTCACCCGATGGCGATGCTTACCGGCCTAGTGGGTGCCATGTCGGCTTTTTATCACGACTCCACAGACATCACGAACCCAGAGCACCGCCGCATTTCAGCCATTCGTTTAATCGCCAAAATGCCAACCTTGGTAGCCATGGTCTACAAGCACAGTGTGGGTCAGCCCGTTATGTATCCGCGTAACGACCTCAGCTACACGGGTAATTTCTTAAGAATGATGTTTGGTACGCCCGCTGAGGACTACCAGATTAATGATGTGGTTGAGCGTGCTTTAGACCGTATCTTTATTTTGCATGCCGATCACGAGCAAAATGCTTCCACGTCGACCGTGCGCCTCTGCGGTTCATCGGGCACGAATCCTTATGCGGCCATTGCCGCAGGTATTGCGTGCTTATGGGGCCCAGCACATGGTGGAGCCAACGAAGCGTGCTTGCATATGCTCGAAAATATCCAAGCCAATGGCGGACTGGCCAAGGTAGGCGAGTTTATGGAGCAAGTCAAAGACAAAAGCTCAGGCGTGCGCCTGATGGGCTTTGGACATCGTGTTTATAAAAACTACGATCCACGCGCCAAACTGATGCAGGAAACCTGCCGCGAAGTGCTTAGTGCGTTGGGCTTAGAAAATGATCCTTTGTTTAAGCTTGCGATGGAGTTAGAGCGCATTGCCCTCGAAGACGACTACTTCGTTGAGCGTAAGCTTTACCCTAACGTCGACTTCTACTCCGGTATTGTGCAGCGTGCGATTGGTATTCCGACACCTTTGTTTACCGGTATTTTTGCCTTGGCGCGTACGGTGGGTTGGATTTCACAGTGGGATGAAATGTTGGGTGACCCCGAGTTCAAAATTGGCCGTCCACGTCAGCTTTACACTGGCTATGCTGAGCGTGACGTCAAGAAATAAGCAATTTTTATGAAACCGCTGCACCTCTTGTTTTAAGGGGTGTGGATGCAAAAAAGCTGGCTTTTAAGCCAGCTTTTTTGTTGGTAGTGCACTACTGGGTAGTGCACCAATAGAGCCTTAGGCGCCTAAGTGAAGGCTTAGGCTTTTTGCTCAAGTTGTGCGTCAACGACGGCTACAGCGGTCATATTCAAAATACGACGTACCGTAGCACTGTTGGTCAATACGTGTACAGGACGCGCTGCGCCCAGCAAAATTGGGCCCATGGCTACACCATTACTGCCTGTGGTTTTGAGCATGTTGTAAGTGATATTGCCTGCGTCCAAATTAGGGGCAATCAACAGGTTGGCGGGGGCACGTAACGTGGTGTCGGGGAAAGTCTTGAAACGGATTTTGTCCGACAAAGCGGAATCCGCGTGCATTTCACCGTCTACTTCCAGATCAGGTGCGATCTCGGCGAGGATTTCACGTGCTTTGGCCATTTTGCGTGAGGACGCAGTAGGGCGGCTACCAAAGTTGGAATGTGACAGCAAGGCCACGCGTGGCTCCACACCAAAGCGGCGCACTTCCTCAGCAGCCAATACGGTCATGTTGGCAATTTCTTCGGCAGTGGGGTCTTCGTTGACGTGCGTGTCGCACACAAACAAGGTTTGGGTGGGCAGCAGCAAGGCATTCATAGCGGCCAAGGTCTTAGCGTCTTTGCGTAAGCCAATGACTTGCTCGACGTGCTCGACCTGCTCAATGAAATTGCTGGCTACACCGCAAATTAAGGCGTCGGCATCGTTGCGCTCAACCAGTAAGGCACCAATTAGGGTGTTGTGTTTGCGAACCTGAGCTTTGGCGATTTCGGGGGTAATGCCTTGACGTGCACCCAGCTTGTAGTACGCATTCCAAACTTCGTTGAAACGCACGTCGTCTTCAGGGTTAACGATTTCGACGTTTTTGCCGTCTTCAAGGCGTAGACCTAAACGCTCAACGCGCATTTGGATGACGGAAGGACGGCCAATCAGAATGGGCTTAGCCATGGCTTCGTCGACAGCAGTTTGTACGGCACGCAGCACGCGCTCGTCTTCACCGTCTGCAAACACCACACGTTTGGGATCTGCTTTGGCTTGAGCGAATAGAGGGCTCATGAGCGGACCTGTGTGGTAGGTCATGGAAATCAGCTGTTGGCGGTAAGCTTCCATGTCTTCGATCGGGCGTGCCGCCACACCGGAGTCCATAGCGGCTTGGGCAACTGCAGGGGCAATGATGGAAATCAGGCGCGGATCGAAGGGGCGGGGAATAATGTAGTCGGGGCCAAAGCTGATTTGCTGGTCGCCGGTTTTGCTGCTGACATCGTCGTAGATTTCAGCTTGAGCCAATTCGGCAATGGCGTGCACACACGCAAGCTTCATTTCCTCGTTGATGACGGTAGCGCCACAATCTAGGGCGCCACGGAAAATAAACGGGAAGCACAGAACGTTGTTGACTTGGTTGGGGTAGTCAGAACGACCGGTGGCAATGACGCAATCGGGGCGGGTTTCTTTGGCGAGCTCGGGACGGATCTCGGGCTCGGGGTTCGCCAAGGCCAAGATTAATGGCTTGTCGGCCATGGTTTTGAGCATTTCAGGGGTAAGAATACCCGCTGCGGAACAACCTAAAAACACGTCTGCGCCGACTGTGGCATCTGCTAAGGTACGATAGTCGGTGTCTTGGGCGTAGGCGGCCTTGCTGGGTTCCATGTTTTCTTCGCGGCCTTTCCAAATAATGCCACGCGAGTCAGCCACAAAAATATGCTCACGGGGCATACCTAAGCTAACCAGCAAGTTCAAGCATGCAATAGCAGCCGCGCCAGCGCCGGATACCACAAGCTTGACGTCGGCGATGTTTTTGCCGACGACTTTTAGACCATTCAAGATGGCCGCGGCAGAAATAATCGCAGTGCCGTGTTGATCATCGTGGAAAACGGGGATCTTCATGCGCTTGCGCAGTTCGTTTTCGACGTAAAAACATTCGGGAGCTTTGATGTCTTCGAGGTTGATCCCGCCCAGTGTGGGCTCCATGGCGGCGATGATCTCGACCAATTTTTGAGGATCGTTTTCGTCGAGTTCGATATCGAACACATCAATACCGGCAAACTTTTTGAATAAGCAGCCTTTACCTTCCATAACGGGTTTGGAAGCGAGAGGGCCGATATTACCCAAGCCCAAAACAGCAGTACCGTTGGTGATCACACCGACTAAGTTGGCACGAGAGGTGTATTTGGCTGCCGCAGCATCGCCTTCCTCGTAAATAGCCATACATGGGGAGGCAACCCCAGGAGAGTAGGCTAAAGAAAGGTCGTCTTGATTGGCCAGAGTTTTGGTCGGTACTACGGAAATTTTCCCTGGAGTAGGGTAAGCGTGATAATCCAGCGCTAATTTAGCCAGTTGGGCTTTGGCGTCCATCGTGAGTGTACTCCTGTGGTGTTTATCGGTATTGACTGCTTAGCTTACGCCTATATTAAGCGAAAGCATTATGCAAAAGTGTTATAGCCTGAATAGCGGATTGCATGCATTCTATAGAGCATAAAGTATGCGCTGCTCGGACTAAAACCCCTTGTGGGTTGCAAGGCGTTGCTAACTATCATCAACAATAGCGCGAAGGGCTAGGGTTTTCCAGTGTTCAGGATGCACGATAAGTATTGAGAGGGTATACTAAATGTACAAACGCATAGAAAGGGCGTTACGTGCCTTCTGCTCTGCTATCCGCTAATCGGCGTGGCCGTGTCGCGGAAGGTTTTCCTGCATCTCATAACGGGTGAAGCACCCGAATAGGTGAAGCGTATAATGTCATCGCAAACTGAATTGCTGTCTACTTCCTATCTATTTGGCAGCAATGCTGCTTACGTAGAAGATCTCTACGAAATCTATCTCGATAATCCTACCGCGGTACCCGACGAATGGCGCGATTATTTTGATCAGCTCCAGCATTTACCGGCTACTGATGGCCGCGAAAAAACCCGCGACCAAGCCCATGCTCCCATTGTGGAATCGTTTGCCCAGCGCGCCAAAGCGAATGCGCTGGCGGGCCGTATTCCAGCTGTGGACTTGCAAGTGGCCGCCAAGCAAGTTTCCGTGCAATCGTTGGTGGCGGCTTACCGCTCTTTGGGCGCTCGCTTAGCGGCGCTCGACCCCCTTAAACGCAGTGAGCGTCCCAGCTACGCTGAGTTGGATCCCGCGTTTTATGGCCTGACTGAAGCGGATTTGGATCAGGTGTATTCAGCGACCAACACCTATTTCACCAAAAACGACACCATGACGTTGCGCGACCTTTTGAAAGCGCTACGCGACACGTATTGTCAAACGATTGGTGCCGAGTTTATGTATATGTCGGATCCAGTGGCCAAACGCTGGATTCAAGAGCGTTTAGAGTCCGTACATGGCAACTTTGAATTTACGGTCGATGAAAAACGCAATATCTTGCAGCAGCTCACAGAGGCCGAAGGTTTAGAGCGTTACTTGCATACCAAATACGTCGGTCAAAAGCGTTTTTCTCTCGAAGGTGGGGAAAGCTTTATTGCCGCCATGGACGAAGTGGTCAACCATGCGGGTGAAAATGGTGTCCAAGAAATCGTAGTGGGTATGGCGCACCGTGGGCGTTTGAATATGTTGGTCAATATTATGGGCAAAATGCCCGCTGACCTGTTTGCCGAGTTCGAAGGCTATCACGTTGAAGGGCTTACCGATGGCGACGTCAAATACCACAATGGTTTCTCTAGTGACTTGTCCACCCGTGGCGGTCCTGTACATTTATCCTTAGCATTTAACCCCTCCCACTTGGAAATTGTGAATCCTGTGGTGGAGGGCAGCGCCCGAGCACGCCAAGACCGACGCAATGATGAAACCGGTGCAGAAGTGTTGCCTGTGCTGGTGCATGGGGATGCCGCTTTTGCTGGCCAAGGAGTGGTGATGGAGACACTCAACCTTGCTCAAACGCGAGGCTATGGTACGGGCGGCACGGTGCATATTGTGATCAATAACCAAATTGGGTTCACCACCTCGGACCCCCGCGATGCACGCTCCACCTTGTATTGCACCGATGTGGTCAAAATGATCGAAGCGCCTGTATTTCACGTTAATGGCGACGATCCCGAGGCGGTCGTTTTTGCGACGCGCCTGGCTTTAGACTACCGCAAGACTTTCCAACACGATGTGGTAGTGGATATTGTGTGTTTCCGCAAATTGGGCCACAACGAGCAAGACACGCCCTCCCTTACTCAACCATTGATGTACAAGCGTATTGGTCAGCACACTGGGACCCGTCAGCTTTATGCGGAAAAGCTCGTGACTCAAGGTGTTTTATCTGACAACGAGCCCGAGGAAATGGTGAAGTCTTACCGCCAGCTCATGGAGGATGGCAAGCGCACCGTCGAGCCTGTGCTCACCGACTACAAAAACAAATACGCCACCGACTGGACGCCTTTTTTGTCTGCTAAGTGGACAGATCAAGCGGATACCGGCCTGCCGTTGAGTGAGTTGCAGCGTTTAGGTGAGCGCATTACGGATATTCCCGAAGGCTTTACGGTGCACTCCCTAGTCAATCGTTTACTTAACGACCGGCGCGCCATGGCCCATGGCGAGATGAATGTCGACTGGGGCATGGCTGAGCACTTAGCTTTTGCATCGTTGGTCGAAAATGGCTACGCCATCCGTATCACAGGTCAAGATTCGGGCCGAGGCACCTTTAGCCATCGTCATGCGGTGTGGCACGATCAAAAGCGCGAGCGCTGGGACGACGGCACCTATATTCCTTTGCAGAATATTTCTGACAAACAGGCTAGTTTTACCGTTATCGACTCAGTATTGTCTGAAGAGGCCGTTTTGGCTTTTGAGTATGGCTACGCCTCAGCCGAGCCCAATATCCTTACCATTTGGGAAGCCCAGTTTGGGGATTTCGTAAACGGTGCCCAAGTAGTGATCGATCAGTTTATTGCGTCGGGTGAAGCCAAGTGGGGTCGTCATTGTGGTCTCACTCTCATGCTGCCTCATGGCTATGAGGGCCAAGGGCCTGAGCACTCCTCGGCACGCCTAGAGCGCTTTTTGCAGCTGTGCGCCGACAACAACATTCAGGTCATTCAGCCGACTACCGGTGCGCAGATCTTCCACGTGTTACGTCGTCAGATGATCCGCCCTTTCCGTAAGCCGTTAGTGTTGCTCACGCCTAAATCCTTACTTCGCAACAAAGCGGCCACATCCCCCTTGACTGAGTTGGCGGATGGGCGCTTTCAGCCAGTGATCGGTGAGGTGGATGACACCATCAAGCCCGAAAACGTGACGCGCTTACTCGTGTGCTCGGGTAAGGTGTATTACGATTTGGTTGCCATGCGAGAGGAATTGCAACGTGACGATGTGGCTATTATGCGTATTGAGCAGTTGTACCCCTTTGCGCATAAGTCTTTCCAAGCGGAAATGCAACGCTACGAGCAACTCAAAGAAGTGGTCTGGGTACAAGACGAACCCCAAAACCAAGGGGCATGGTTCTACGTACAGCATCATTTGTTTGAGAGCATGACCGAAGGACAAAAAATTAGCTACGCCGGCCGCGCTGCTTCGTCTTCACCAGCTGTAGGCTATTTGGCCAAACACCAAGAGCAGCAAAAAGCATTGTTGGATCAGGCCTTTGCGACACGTATCAAAGGCTTTACCTTAGGTAAATAAGTTCATCCCGCACACCAGATTTCAATTTACGGAAAAAATATTATGGCTATTACTGAAGTACTTGTTCCTCAATTGTCCGAGTCCGTGTCTGAGGCCACTCTCTTAGAGTGGAAAAAACAGCCTGGCGAAGCCGTCAGTGCGGATGAAATCCTGATCGAGGTAGAGACTGACAAGGTCGTGCTTGAGGTGCCTGCCCCCGCTTCCGGTGTACTCACCGAAATCGTCAAAGCCGATGGCTCTACGGTCACTGCTGGGGAAGTGTTGGCACGCATTGATACCGAAGCCAAAGCGGGCGCCTCCAGCGCCTCTAGCGAGGCTAAGGATGAGGTCTCTACTCAAGACGACACACCTGCCCGTGCAGCCGCTACAAAGTCTGACGATAAAACCACCACGATTGCTGCAGCGTCTCCTGCCGCTGCGAAAATTCTTGGTGAAAAGGGCGTAGATGTCGAAAACGTAACCGGTTCGGGCCGTGGCGGTCGCGTGACCAAAGCCGATGCGCAGCGTGCTCAAGCTGGGGTAGCCAAAGCGCCTGCCGCTGACACCTCTGCACCCAGCTTATCGCTAGATGGTCGTCCCGAACAGCGCGTGCCTATGAGTCGCTTACGTGCGCGTGTGGCCGAGCGGTTGCTGCAGTCACAACAAGAAAACGCCATTCTCACCACCTTTAACGAAGTCAATATGCAAGCCGTCATCGACGTGCGTAAAAAATACCGCGATGTCTTTGAAAAGGAACACGGTGTTAAATTAGGCTTTATGTCGTTCTTTGTGAAAGCAGCGGTGGCGGCACTCAAAAAGTACCCCATCGTCAACGCTTCGGTGGATGGTAAAGACATTATTTATCATGGTTACTTTGACATCGGGATTGCCGTTGGCAGCCCCCGTGGCTTAGTGGTGCCAATTTTGCGTAATGCCGACCAACTGTCTATCGTGGAAATTGAGCAGCAAATTGCCGAATACGGTAAGCGCGCCCAAGACGGCAAGCTCACCCTCGAAGAGCTAACAGGCGGGACCTTCTCGATCTCGAATGGTGGCGTATTTGGGTCGATGCTCTCAACACCGATTATCAACCCGCCACAATCTGCTATTTTGGGTATTCACGCCACCAAAGAGCGTGCAGTCGTTGAAAATGGTGAGATTGTCATTCGTCCCATGAACTACTTGGCGTTGTCGTATGATCACCGCATTATTGATGGCCGTGAAGCGGTCCTAGCTTTGGTCACGATGAAAGAAGCGCTTGAAGACCCACAACGCTTGTTGCTGGATATCTAATTCACACTATATTTACTGTGCAGGCGTCGTCGGCCAGGTGCTCGTTTCACACTGGCCGACGTGCTTTCTGCCCTGTACCAGTGGCGTTATGATTTAATTTCGAGACGTTACTGTTGAACCCGTGTAAAGGAAACACAAATGGCAAAACAATTTGATGTGGTGGTAATTGGAGCGGGGCCTGGTGGCTATATTGCCGCCATCCGTGCCGCTCAGTTGGGTATGTCGGTCGCCTGCGTGGATGCATGGACCAATGCCAAAGGTAAAGCCGCTCCGGGTGGCACATGCACCAATGTGGGTTGTATACCTTCTAAAGCGTTGTTGCAGTCGTCCGAGCATTACGAACAAGCCGAGCACCACTTTGCTGAGCACGGTATCGAGGTCAAAGGGCTTAGCCTCAAGCTCGACACCTTATTAGGTCGCAAAGACACAGTGGTGGATCAAAACAACCAAGGAATTTTGTACTTATTCAAGAAAAATAAAGTCTCTTTTTTCCATGGTACGGCTCGCTTTAATGCCAAAGTTGATGCCGGATGGTCTGTCAAAGTCGACGGTCCAGATGCCGAGGAGTTGATCGCCAAACATGTGGTGGTGGCAACGGGCTCTTCAGCGCGTGCATTGCCTGATTTACCTTTTGACGAAGAGCAAATTCTATCCAATGATGGCGCTCTGCGTTTACCCAAAGTCCCCAAGCGCCTTGGCGTGATTGGTGCGGGTGTGGTGGGCTTAGAGTTGGGCAGCGTTTGGCGTCGTTTGGGGGCAGAGGTCACTATCCTCGAAGGCGCGAGCGAGTTTTTACCCGCAGCCGATCGTGATGTGTCCAAAGAAGCCCTTAAAGCCTTTACCAAGCAAGGCTTAACCATTCAGTTGGGGGCGAAGGTCACCGAGGTCAAAACCAGTGCCAAGCACGTTAAGGTTAAATACACCGACAGCAACAATGACGAACAAAAGCTCGAAGTGGATCGTTTGATTGTCGCCATTGGACGTGTGCCGAATACGGATGGTCTAGGGGCTGAAAGCATCGGCTTAAAGCTGGATGACCGTGGTTTTGTACAGGTGGATGACGACTGCCGCACCAACCTGCCCAATATCTGGGCAGTTGGCGATGTGGTGCGTGGCCCCATGTTGGCGCACAAAGCCGAAGAAGAAGGCGTCGCGGTTGCGGAGCGTATGGCGGGGCAACAGCCTCATGTCAACTTTGACACCATCCCTTGGGTGCTTTATACCTCGCCCGAAATTGCTTGGGTAGGCAAAAACGAGCAGCAGCTCAAAAAAGAAGGCAAAGACTACCGTGTAGGAAGCTTTCCTTTTATGGCCAATGGCCGAGCGCGAGCGTTGGGTAACACCACGGGGTTTGTAAAGATCCTTGCGGACACCAAAACGGATGAGGTGCTTGGCGTGCATATTATTGGGCCTACAGCCTCCGAGCTGATTGCCGAGGCGGTGGTGGTGATGGAATTCCGAGGAGCCTCCGAGGACATCGCGCGTATTTGCCATGCGCACCCCACCTTATCTGAAGCGATGAAAGAGGCCGCACTGGCCGTAGACAAACGTGCGTTAAACTTCTAACGTTACTTGTGTTGTCGGCTTTTAGGCAGGCTACGGCTTGCCTTTTCATTTTTAAGGGCGTTAGGGTATGAATGTGCTGGACTCGTATCAGGCTGCGTTAGCGCAGCGTGGTTATCAAGCGGATAACGCGCAATGTGCAGCGGCGGAACGTTTGCAGGAGTTTGCTGAGGCGCTCATTACTAGCGAGCAAGCGCAAAGCTCAATCTTAAAACGTTGGTTTCATAAAGGGGTGCCCCCTAAGGGCGTCTACCTATGGGGTGGTGTAGGGCGCGGCAAAAGCTTTCTAATGGAAATCTTTTATCAAGCTGTACCCATTCAACGCAAAACCCGTCTGCATTTCCATGAGTTTATGCGTGGTGTGCACCAACAGCTGCACGAATTACGCGGTAAGAGTGATCCCTTAGACAGCGTTGCCCAACACATTGCGCAAAAATACGCGCTGATTTGTTTTGACGAGTTTCATGTGTCGGATATTGCGGACGCCATGATCCTTTATAAGCTCTTGTTGGGGTTGTTTGAGCATGGGGTAAGTTTTGTGATGACCTCCAACTACCCGCCCCAAGACTTATACCCCGATGGTCTGCATCGTGATCGAATTCTTCCTGCTATTGCGTTGATCCAAGAGCGCTTGGATGTGCTGAATGTGGATACTGGAGTGGATTATCGACGCCGTAGCCTAGAACAAGTCCCCCGTTATCTAACCCCCAACAATGCCGCGGCCCAAGCCCAGTTGCAGGCTTTGTTTGACCAATTGGCCGAAGGTGACCCATTAGACCCAATCATTGAAGTGGAAAATCGACCTTTGCATGCCATTGCGCGAGCAAAAACGGTGCTCTGGGCTAGCTTTCACGAGCTGTGCGAGCAGCCGCGCTCGCAAAATGACTACTTGGATTTGGCCGCTCAGTATCAGGCAATTATTCTGTCGGATGTGCCCAAGCTCACCCCGCGAGACGCTTCCGCGGCTCGGCGCTTTACGTGGTTAGTGGATGTGCTGTATGACCATCACATTCAGCTCATTATCGCAGCGGACTGTCCAGCCGACGAGCTGTATACGCAAGGGCCTCAAGCCACTGAGTTTCACCGTACCGTTTCACGGTTGGTGGAAATGCAGTCCAAAGCGTATGTGGCTTTACCCCCCCGGCAGGCCGTTAGCTTATAAGACTTTGTATAGAGCCGTATAATTGCTCCTTCTATTTTAATTCTTTAACCCATATTGTGTGAATCTATGAGCAAAAGCACGCGTGTATTGACGGGCATCACCACCTCCGGTATTCCTCATCTCGGTAATTATGCGGGTGCCATTCGCCCCGCCATCGAAGCCAGTCAACAGCCTAGTAACGACGCTTTCTTTTTTATGGCGGATTACCACGCTTTGATTAAATGTGATGATCCCGAGCGCGTCGCGCAGTCACGCTTGGCGATTGCGGCCACTTGGCTAGCAGCGGGTTTGGATCCAGAGCGCGTGACCTTTTATCGGCAGTCAGATATTCCTGAGATTCCAGAGCTAAATTGGTTACTGAGCTGCATGACCGCTAAAGGCCTAATGAATCGTGCGCACGCGTACAAAGCCGCGCAGGATCATAATGAAAGCCGTGGCGTAGAGCTGGATGAGGGCATTAGTATGGGGCTGTTTTCCTATCCTGTGCTGATGGCGGCGGATATCCTAATGTTTAATGCTCAACAGGTTCCCGTGGGGCGCGATCAAATTCAGCACATTGAAATGGCCCGTGATATTGCTCAGCGATTTAACCATCACTATGGCCAAGGCAAAGAGTTTTTTGTGTTGCCACAAGCGTTGATTGCCGAGCATGTGGCGACGTTGCCCGGCTTGGATGGACGGAAAATGTCTAAAAGCTACGACAACACGATCCCCTTATTTGAAGGGGGGAGTGCAGCTTTAAAACAAGCGGTAATGCGGATTGTGACGGACTCTAAGCAGCCTGGCGAAGCCAAAGACCCTGACAGCACTATGTTGACCCAGCTGTACGCCGCGTTTGCGCAGCCCGATCAATTGGCCGCTTTTCGTGCCGCTTTACAAGACGGCATCGCTTGGGGGGAAGCCAAACAGCAGTTGTACCAGTTACTGGAAAATCTCTTGGCGCCCATGCGGGAAGAGTACGAGCGGTTAATGCAGCAACCCCAAGAAATCGAAGACATCTTGCAAGAAGGCGCACGTAAAGCGCGTGCCGAAGCGCAGCCTCTGATGGCTCGTCTGCGTGAGGCAGTCGGTCTACGGTCGCCCCGACAGACGACGTCTACGCAAGGGAGCACACAGCACAAGGCTGCCAAGGCTCGTTTTGTGAGTTTCAAAGAAGGGGATTGGTTCAAATTCCGTTTATTGGATGCGCAAGGCGAAGAGCTCTTGTGCTCCGAGCCTTTTAGTGATCCCCGCGCTGCGGGCTTAGCGCAAAAGCATCTGCGTGAGCGGGGGGCTCAGGACGTACAAACTGTCGAGCAGCAGGCACAGATTTTGATCGAAGGGCGCTGCATTGCGCAATTCCCAACCAGCCGATTGGCAGCGGTGCAGGCAGCCTTAGCGTCTTTATAAGATACGTTTATAAAAGTTGATAAGCCCTACAGGTGATTAAGCGAAAACCCAAGCGAGCGCTGCTCAGTATGGATGAGCAGTGTTATCGATAGATCATCCTTAGTAATAAAGCGCGTTATCCGTACAGAACGCTTCCGAGTATAAAAAAGGGCCCATGATATTGGGCCCTTTTTTGTGGTCGTAAGGTTAATCATCCAGGCGATTGGCTGGCAAGCCTACGCGTTGGCAAACGTCTAAAAATGTTTCCACCTGCGCTTTTTTGACTAAGGCAAGTTGAAATTCACATTCGTAATGCTGACCAAACTCGATAAGCTCATAGTGCGGGTAATGCTGAGCCAGCTGCGCAGCGGCCCAATCATAAAAGCCCTCTACATCACTAAACGGACAGTTTTCGTAGGGGAAATCAGGCAGCTGACTGTCTTCGAAGACATTTTGTACTTCCTCCCATAACGTATCGACGTGATCCGCAATGAATAACAGATCCTCAAGCTCAATGCCAATCACCAACGCCAAGTTGTGTTCGGGTTGGCGTTGAGCCAAACGGACCGCCTCGGCCCCATACAAACGCTTTAAAACGTTTTCTGGGTCGGTACTGGCTTCAAGCGCAATATCTGCAATCGCGTTGGCTTCATTATCATCCAGCTCATCGTCAGCTAAAAAATCAATTAAAGCCGCCAGCTCATCACGAGTAGGTAAAGAAGAAGTCGTCATAAGCACCTCATTGTTTTAGGCGCGCAAAGGCAGCTGCCATTGCGTTATTGTTGGGGCGAGCCTCGGCAGCTTTTCCAGCTGCGCGGGGGGCGTTGGTACGAGGCGGTCGATTTGTGCGGGGCGCGCCGGGCGCTGTGTTCTTGGAGCCCATAGAGGCAGCGTCATCCTGCAAGCGCATACTTAAGCCAATCCGCTTACGGTCTACGTCAACCTCGAGAACTTTGACTTTAACGGTTTGGCCGACTCGGACTACATCACGCGGATCGCTAACAAATTTATCAGCTAATGCAGAAATATGCACGAGGCCATCTTGATGCACGCCTACATCCACAAACGCGCCAAAGTTTGCCACATTCGTCACCACGCCCTCCAGCACCATGCCAGGCTGCAAGTCTTTGATAGATTGTAAACCCTCCATGAACTGAGCGGTTTGAAACTCGGGGCGTGGGTCACGACCTGGCTTTTCAATTTCAGAGAAAATATCCTGCACCGTCGGCAGGCCAAACTGCTCGTCGGTAAAGTCATTGGGCGACAAGCCTTTTAAGGCACCACTCTGTCCCATCACTTGCTGCGCGGATTGCTGTAAGCGCGCTAAGATTTTTTGTGCAACGGGGTAGGCTTCAGGGTGCACCGCGGAGGCATCCAGTGGGTTATCACCATTTGCAATGCGCAAAAAGCCTGCGGCTTGCTCAAAGGCTTTAGGCCCAAAACGCGGCACCTCCAAGAGCTGCTTGCGTGTTTTGAAAGCCCCATGCTGATTGCGCCAAGCCACAATGTTTTGTGCCAAGCTGCTGTTTAAACCCGACACGTGCATCAATAGAGGACTGGACGCTGTATTGAGGTCGACACCAACCGCGTTCACACAATCCTCGACCACGGTTTCTAAGCTACGAGCCAGCTCGCGCTGATTCACATCATGCTGATACTGACCGACGCCAATGGCTTTGGGATCAATTTTTACCAGTTCGGCTAAAGGGTCTTGGAGGCGTCGCGCAATGGAGACCGCACCGCGCAAGCTCACATCCAAATCAGGAAACTCCTTGGCGGCTAATTCTGAGGCCGAGTAAACCGACGCGCCTGCCTCGGAAACTGTGATACGTGTAAAGGTTAAGTTGGGGTACAAGGATGCGACTTCGGTCACCAACGCTTCTGTTTCACGAGAGCCTGTGCCATTGCCCACCGCGACCAGCTCGATTTGATGTTGCTGGATCAGCTTGGCCAGGCTTTTGATGCTGCCACTACGATCGCGCCGAGGCTCGAAGGGGTAAATGGTGGTGGTGTCAAGCAGCTTGCCCGTCGCATCAATGGCCGCCACCTTGACGCCGGTACGAATGCCAGGGTCCAGCCCTAAGACCGCTTTAGGACCAGCGGGTGCAGCTAAAAGTAAATCACGCAAATTTGCCGCAAAAACGCGCGTGGCTTCGTGTTCGGCTTCTTCGCGCAAACGGGTAATCAGCTCCGTCTCAAAGCTTGTCAACAAGCGTACCCGCCAAGTCCAGCGGCACACCTCGCCATACCACTGGCCACGTGCGGTGGCGGTGGGGCTAAAGTCTGCTTCGCGGCACACAAGCTCCGCTACTTTGGCCACACATGGGTGGGGGTGCAAGGCTTCTTGCTCTTCAGACAGACCGATACGCAAGCTTAATACCCCTTGTTGACGGCCACGTAATAACGCCAAGGTACGGTGCGAGGGGAGTGTAGCCAAGCGTTCTTGAAAATCAAACCAATCGCGAAAGTTTGCCCCTTCATTTTCTTTGCCTTCGACGACTTGGGAAATTAATAACCCCTGTTGCCACAGTTGCTCGCGCAAAGCGGTTAAAAGCTCAGCATTCTCTGCATACGTTTCAGCCAAAATATCACGTGCGCCATCCAAAGCAGCTTTGGCCGTATCAAACGGTGCGTCACCGGTATAGTCAGCCGCCAGAGTTAAGGGCTCTGCGGTGGGTTGCTCAGCAATCGCATTTACCAAACCGTCCAGACCAGCCTCGCGAGCGATCTGAGCGCGAGTACGGCGTTTGGGTCGGTAGGGTTTATATAGGTCTTCTAAGCGCTGCTTGGTGTCCGCGGCATTAATTTCCTGCTCTAACTCAGGGCTAAGCTTATTTTGCTGCTCAATCGAGTCTAAAATGCTGATACGGCGCGCCTCAAGCTCACGTAAATACACCAAGCGTACTTCTAAGTCACGCAACACACCGTCATCCAGGCCGCCAGTCGCTTCTTTACGATAGCGCGCAATAAACGGCACCGTAGAGCCTTGGTCCAGTAATTCCACCGCAGCTTGGGCTTGGGCGAAACGAATGCTTAGCTCCTGCGTTAAAAGGGTTAAAATACGTGCTTCATCCACCGCACGGGCAGAGCCTTGAGTCAGGGTATCGGTCATGAATGAGGGTAATGCCTATAGTGATCAAAAACGCCTACGTACTGTAGACAGCTGTCCTGCTAGACCATAGCAGTTATGGTCGCGTTAAACGATTAATTGCTCTGATTATAATTGTCAGAGTGCAGATTGAAAGACAAACTACGATGCTAAGCTTAGAACTTGACGATGTTTTTGCCGATGGCGGCCCATTGGCCGAAGCCGCGTCGCGCTACCACTTACGCCAAGGTCAACTCGAGCTGGCTCGTTCCATTGCTAAAGCCATTGATCAGCACGAAACCCTCATCGCCGAGGCGGGCACCGGCACTGGCAAAACATGGGCGTATTTAGTTCCTGTATTTTTAAGTGGCGCCAAAGCGCTGATCTCTACCGGTACCCGCACCTTGCAGGATCAGTTGTTTCATCGTGACTTACCGCATATCCGCAAGGCCTTAAAGCTGCCTTTGCAAACGGCGTTACTCAAAGGACGCAGTAATTACGTTTGTCATTATCATTTAGAGCGTGCCGAGGTGGACTTGCCAGCTTTTGGGTTCAGTAGCCGTACGGATATTATGCGCTTGCGCGATATTCGTCTGTTTGCGGACCGCAGCCAAACGGGCGATAAGGCCGAGCTATCGGATATCCCCGAGGAGGCTGGTATCTGGTCAAGGGTAACGTCTACCCGTGAAAACTGCCTCGGCCAAGAGTGCCCATTTATCAACGATTGCTTTGTGCTCAAAGCGCGTCGTCGTGCCCAAGAGGCGGATATTGTGGTGGTGAACCATGCGCTGTTTATGGCGGATTTGGCCTTACGCGAAGAAGGGATCACCGACTTGTTGCCCGAAGTCGATACGGTCGTTTTTGACGAAGCCCACCAATTGCCAGACGTGGCCACTCGTTTTTTAGGCACTGTGATTTCGTTGCACCAAATTATGGACTTGGCGCAGCAAATTGAAGCCGCTGGCTTGGCACATGCCCGAGGGGTGGTGCCCGACTGGGGGGCGGTATCCGGCAAAATTGATACCGCCTGCAAGGCTTTACGGCTCAGTACCATTGAGTTGGGTAAGCAAGCGGGCGGCCGCGCCACCTTTGATGCCATTCCTAATGCAGAAGCCTTTGATAGTGCACTCGAAGACCTGCTGGAAACCCTGGATCGAGCTATTAAGATTTTAGAGCTGATTGCGGAAAAGCATCCCGATTTAGATGCGGCCTACAAGCTAGCCATTCGCTTACGGGCAACTTTATTTTTGTGGAGCCAGCCCGATCGACAAGGCCGTCACGCGTTGATGCCCGACAAAACGGCCGAAGAGCTTAAGGCCGAAAGCGCCGAGGAGGTCGTGCGTTGGATCGAAGCGACTACTCATTCTCTGCGTTTTCATAGCGCGCCTTTATCGGTGGCCAAGATTTTCTCTCGCTATCGGCAGCCGCATCAAGCCTGGGTCCTTACTTCGGCCACTTTGTCGGTGTATGGCAACTTTGCCCATTTTGTGCATCAGCTCGGTCTATGGGAGGCCCGTACAGAGGTCTGGCCGTCCCCCTTTGATTATCCTAATCAAGGCCTGCTGCTGGTCCCTAATCAATTACCGGTTCCCAGTGCCCCACAGTTTAACGAGGCTTTTGTTGAGTTGCTCGTACCCTTAATTCAAAAAACCCCTGGAGGGGTTTTAGTATTGTGTACGACGTTGCGAGCGGTAGACCGCATTGCTGATTTACTAGAGGAAGCCTTCGAAGAGTTCAGCATTCAGCGGCCTTTATTGCGTCAAGGGGAGCGTTCGCGTCGAGTGTTATTAGAGGCGTTCCAACAAAGCCATAATACGGTCTTAGTTGGCAGCGCCAGCTTTTGGGAAGGCATTGATGTGCCGGGTGATGCCTTGACGCTAGTCGCCATCGACAAGTTACCTTTTGCCCCACCTGATGATCCGGTGCTCGAAGCCCGCATCAAAGCTTGCCGAGAGCGCGGGGGCAATCCGTTTATGGAGTATCAGCTGCCCGATGCGGCCATTGCCCTAAAACAGGGTGCAGGGCGCTTAATTCGCACCGAACAAGACTGGGGCGTATTGGTCGTGGGTGATTCCCGAATTGTTGATAAACACTATGGCAAGCTGCTGTGGCGCGGCCTGCCTGCTTTTACTCGAACGCGCGATCCACAGCGAGCGGCGCAGTTTTTTGAAGAGCGCAAGTTAACGGCAACGTCCACCACCAAAACAAAAACCGCTGTACGCTAAAAAGCGTACAGCGGTTGAGTAAGCGATAAAAAGGCAGTCTAGGTAATGGCTTTTGAGCTGCCCTTTGAGACCTAACAACAGTGTCTCGATGTTAATGCACCTAGAACCAGTTAAGCGGGTTCCAGTAATTAACCTTGGTTTTTAGGCCGTTTTTCCAATACTCACTGTTTGGGAAGTTTTCGTCCAGTACGCGCTTGGCGTCATCGCGCAGCTGGGTTTCTTCGAGCTTATCGTATGACAAGTACATAATGTACAACGCACGCTCTGCCACCGGCACGCCTTCAAAGTCGGTGATCACGCGCTGAGCACGGTTCACGGCTGCGACGTACGCACCACGTGAATAATAATACTCAGCCACATGGGCTTCGTTTTCGGCAATGGTGTTGACAAGCCAAGCGGCGCGCTTGCGGGCGTCATCAGCATAACGGCTATCCGGGTAGGTGGTAATGAGCTCGTTAAAGGCTTCGTAAGACTCGCGTAGACCACGTGGGTCGCGTTCGCTTGGGTCTTGGCGGGTAAACTGTGACAGCACGGCGCTAGGCGGGGTAAAGGTGACCAAGCCTTTTAGGTACAGCATGTAATCGCTGCCGGGATGGTTGGGGTATTGTTTTTGGAAGCGGTCAATCGCGGCCAAGGCTTGCTCGGGCTCTTCGTCGCGCCAGTTGATGTACGCTTGATCAATCAGTGATTGTTGTGCATAGGTACCAAAAGGATAGCGAGCTTCAATGGCTTCGAGGCGCGTACGGGCTGCATTCCAATTGCTGGCGTTCATTTCCTCGCGTGCGTCTTGGTAGAGGCGTTCGGCGGTCCAGCCCGTTGTGGGGTCAACCTCGGTTTTCGTAGAGCTACACCCCGCCATAAACAGCGCAGCACTAATTGCTAATGTGGCGCCTGCTACACGCGCAGCCTTTGGGGAGTGGGAGAGTAGGTTAAAACGAATCACAAAAAGTATCCTTGGTGGTAGCATTACAAATCGATTATATGATCTGTTGCTATGCTTGACACAAATACCGAAAAAAATACTGAGTTTACCTTACCCATCACGCTACAACCTGAACGGTTGGATAAAGTGTTGGCGAAATTGTTACCCGAGCACTCACGCAGTCGCTTACAAGGTTGGATTGAGGCCGGGCACGTATACGTTAATGCGGTGGCGGTGACTCGTCAACGCCATGTCGTATTGCCTGGCGATAATATCACTGTCTATGAGCAGGCGTCACCCGAAGAGTTGGCGTTTGAACCCGAAGCGATCGACTTTCCTGTGGTCGCAGACACGCCGCAGTGGATTGTAGTCGATAAGCCGGCCGGCTTGGTGACCCATCCCGGAGCTGGAAACTGGTCGGGCACCTTATTAAATGGATTATTACATCGCTACCCCGAGCTTAAAAACGTCGCCCGTGCGGGCATCGTGCATCGTTTGGATAAGCTCACCTCAGGCCTGATGGTGGTGGCACGCACCCCCGAAGCACAAACTCACTTGGTTCGTCAGCTCCAAGAGCGGAGCGTCAAACGCCATTATGCCGCACTGGTGCATGGCTTTACGCCATCCCAAGCGTCCATTGAGCTGCCTATTGGGCGCGACCCTCATGTACCCGTACGCATGGCCACCAACGGCTCGGCGGCACGCGCTGCGTTGACCCATTACCAAACACTGCGTCATGGCTTAGACCGCGAAGGGCGCGCTTACAGCGAGCTAGCTTGCCAACTGCATACGGGACGTACCCATCAAATTCGTGTGCACTTAGCCAGCCAGCAGCATCCCCTAGTTGGGGATGAGCTGTATGGCGGAAAATTAGTGCTGGGTGCGGAGCGGCAAATGCTTCATGCTCGGGCCTTGGCCTTCATCGATCCCGCCACCAATGAGTGGGTGGAGTTCGAGTCCCCCTTGCCAGCCGATATCACAGCGGTACAGGAAAGCATTGAATGGAAAACACAATTACTCCCCTCAGCGGGCTAAGCTGGCCTAACGTACAGTATTTCAGTACCACGCGTGCGGGAGGCGTCAGTCAAGGTCCTTATCACAGCTTGAACCTAGGCAGTCACGTTGGCGATGATCCGGAAAGCGTCCAACAAAACCGTCAGCGGCTGACTCAGTTGTGTCCAGCCGAGCCCTTATGGTTAGAGCAAGTACACGGTATCGTAGCGGTAGACGCTGATCAAACAGAGGAATCGACACCCATTGCGGATGCAGCCGTCACCACACAACGCAATCGTCCACTGGTCGTTTTAACGGCCGACTGTCTGCCTGTGGTGTTGAGTGATGAGGCGGGTTCGGTGCTGGGTGTGGCCCACGCGGGATGGCGTGGGCTTGCACAAGGGGTTTTACAGTCGACGATTACCCTCATGCGTCAAAAACAGCCTCAGCTGCAACGCTTGCGGGCGTGGATCGGCCCCGCGATCAGTCAAAAGAATTTTGAAGTCGGGGCTGAGGTGCGCCATACCTTTTTGCAAGTGGACCCAAGTTTAGCTATGTATTTTGTGGCCACCGGCCACAATGACAAACATCTAGCAGACCTACCCAGTATTGCCCGTCATCTTTTAATAAACACCTATGGTGAAAAGATCGAGGTGGCATTAAGTGGTGAATGCACCTTCGAGCAAAACGAACGCTATTATTCCTATCGGCACAGCCCTGTTACGGGGCGCTTGGCGACGGTGGCGTGGTTAACTTACTGTCCTAGTGATAAAGGATCAAGAGGTGAATAGCGTTACGATGGTAATCGGGTTAAATGCCCGTATGTACGTAAAAAAGCCCCGAATGTGCATACATTCAGGGCTTTTTAAATATGGTTGCGGGAGCCAGATTTGAACTGACGACCTTCGGGTTATGAGCCCGACGAGCTACCATGCTGCTCCATCCCGCGTCAGATCTATAATTAAACACCATTTCCGCTAGCGTGTCAAGCTTTGTCGGAAATGGTGTCGAAGGGCTGAGTGTTTGTACCGTATGCCTCTTGCAACCTCAGTAGGCAGTTAGACCTCTTGCTGAGGTCGACTAATGCTTACATTCCCAATAAATTGGGTAACCCGAGGGACACAATCGGCACATAAGTGATCACCACCAAGAAGGTCAACAAGATCATCAACCAAGGTAGCGCAGCACGAATGACCCGATCAATCGGCATGCCGGTGACGGCAGACGTCACAAACAAGTTCAAGCCCACAGGCGGAGTGATCAAGCCAATTTCCATGTTCACCACCATAATCACGCCTAAGTGAACGGGGTCGATACCGAGCTCCAGACCGATGGGGAAGAGAATCGGTGCCAAGATCAGGATAATGGCCGAGGGCTCCATAAAGGCCCCAGCAATCAGCAGTACGATGTTGACCACTAACAAGAACATCCAAGGCTCTAAACCGGCCTCAATCACCCATTGGGTAATTTGCTGGGGGATTTGTTCGGTAGTCAGTACGTGTGCAAACAGCATGGCGTTGGCGATGATAAACATCAACATGATGCTGATCTTGGCGGAGTCGAGAATGACCTTGGGCACTTCCGCAAGGGTCATGTCTTTATAAATAAAGATCGCCACGAACGCCGAATACACTGCTGCTACGGCTGCGGCCTCGGTGGGGGTAAACATACCGGAGTAAATCCCCCCCAAGATAATAAAGATCAGCAACAAACCCCAAATGGCTCGACGTGCTGTGGCGAGCCATTCGCGTACGGTCACCCGGGGTAGGGCAGGGAGGTTTTTCTTGACGGCAATGATGTAGATCACCACCATCAAGCTGACCCCAAGCAAAATACCCGGCATCACACCCGCCATGAACAGCTTGCCTAGCGAGGTCTCGGTCGCGGCGGCAAACACCACCATCACAACCGAAGGCGGAATCAGAATCCCTAACGTACCGGCGTTGGTCACAATCCCAGCGGCAAATTCTTTGGGGTAGCCTGAGCGCACCATGCCGGCAATCGCAATCGAACCCACAGCCGCAACCGTGGCGGGGCTGGAGCCGGATAGGGCGGCAAACAACATACACGCGAGCACCGAACCAATCGCTAAGCCACCGCGAATATGACCCACACATGCGTTGGCAAAGTCAATTAAGCGCCGTGCCACACCGCCAGTGGTCATGAACGAACCAGCCAGCAAGAAAAATGGAATGGCAAGCAAGGTATAGTGCTCGCTGGTTTCAAACAGCTTGATGGCCAAGGAGCGAACGGAGTCTTGGCTAAACAGCATAATGGTTGTTGAGCCAGCTAGGCCGAGCGAAATTGCAACCGGTACGCCAATAAACATCAGCCCAAAAAGCGATGCGAATAAAAACAATATGGTCATGGCTGTTGCTCCGTCTCTGCAACGCTGAGTTTGGCAGCATCAGCGGCTTCGTCAATAAGGCCTAGGCCAATTTGACCTTGTGCCACAATCGCATACAGTATTTGCAAATAACGAATAAAGGTCATCAAGAAACCAAAGGGTACAATTAGGCCGATGTACCATTGCTTAATGCCATATTGGCCCAAGTCGTCAGCACCAATGTTGGCGTGAGCCAAGGTGGTAATCCACTCAATGCTGGCGATGGACAAAAAGCCCGCGTAGCCCAAACACGCCAAGCAGGCGATCAGGCCGATCCAGCGTTGTCGTGTGGGGGAAGCCAGTTTGACTAAAGCATCGACCCCAATATGACCCCCAATGCGTACGCCATAGGCGATACCAAAAAAGATCAACCAAGCAAAGAGGGCTTTGGTCAGGGCATTGCTCCAAGTCATGGCTTGAGCCATGTCTAAAATAAAGTCACCCATATCAAAAGACAGCTCAGATAGGGTTTCACTGAGATTCGCCAGCAGATCGCCAAAATAGTAAAACACACTATAAAGGTTGTTGAGCATGACGTAGATGAAGGTGATCAAGGTCATGGCCGCAAGCAGCACGACGATGAAGGTTTCTTCGAGACGATTCCACAGATGGGCTAAGGCTTGCATCAGCAAACTCCTTGAGCCGGTGGGCAAGAGAGTGCGCACATAGGTCTAGCTTCGATAAAGCAAAGAGAAAACAACGTCCTCATGCCACCGGGTAGGCGGCATGGGGGCAAGGAATGGAGAGCTTAGTTTTGGTTGGCTTGCTCAGCAGCTTTGATGCGCTCAGCACCAATTTCGTCTTCAAACTTTTTCCAGACTGGACGCATGGCCTCGCGCCATTTTTCGCGCTGCTCGGGGGTGAGGTAGAGCACTTCGGTGGTGCCGCTATCAATAATGGCTTGTTTATCACGCTCGTTGAGCTCGGCCGCGTGTTTGTTGACTTCGACTGTGACCTCTTCCATGACTTCAGCTAATGTGTCGCGTACGTCGTCCGGCAAGCCATTCCAGAACTTGGTGTTGGTGATCACCATATAGTCCAACACACCGTGGTTGGATTCGGTGATGTACTCTTGTACCTCATTCATTTTTTGTGAGTAAATATTGGAGTAGGGGTTTTCTGCACCATTTACTACACCAGTTTGTAAGCCCTGATAGACCTCAGAGAAGCTCATCTTGCGGGGAACTGCGCGCACGGCTTTAAATTGCTCGTCCAGAACGGCAGAGGCTTGCACACGGAATTTCAAGCCGCGAGCATCCTTAGGCTCAATTAGTTTTTTGTTGGCGGACAGTTGTTTTAAACCATTGTGCCAATAGCCTAGCCCTGTAATGCCTTTATCTTCCATCGACGTCAGTAGCTCTTGGCCGACCTCACCTTTCTGGAAACGGTCTACCGCATCCATGTCGTCGAATAAGAAGGGTAAGTCAAAGATTTGAATCGGTTTGGAGTAGTGCTCAAACTTAGCCAAGGAAGGCGCAATAAACTGCACATCACCGAGTAGCAAGGCTTCCATTTCTTTGCCGTCACCAAACAAGGACGAGTTGGGGTACACCTCGACGGTGACCTTGCCGGGCAGACGCTCCTCAGCGAGTTTCTTAAAGAGTAAGGCGCCTTGACCTTTGGGCGTGTGCTCAGCCACGACGTGTGAGAATTTAATTTTGATGGGATCATCAGCATAAGCCAATCCAGTCAGGCCAAAGCTGGCCGCAACAATTAAGGCCTTTGCGCTAAATTTAAACATGTGAAGTCTCCGATAGGTATTGAAACTGTTTCAAAAAAACAGCAACGCAGTATAAAAAAATTGTGATAGCTATTGTAAGGATTTTTATACATTACCCACTGATAAATGTCAGTAAGGCTTTACCTGCATTTTTGGAAAGTGGGCGGAGCGTTGCTAAGTCAGTTTTTTATTATTGGTAGTTAGTGCCCGAGCGCGCGCTGTGGTTAGTGGGAGTAATGACCAACTTATGGAGTGCAGCCCATCAATGACGTTGAGCCTGATCAACCGCGCATAAAAAAAGCCCCGCAGATGCGAGGCTTTTTGAATTTGGTTGCGGGGGCAGGATTTGAACCTACGACCTTCGGGTTATGAGCCCGACGAGCTACCATGCTGCTCCACCCCGCGTCAGAAAAAATATAGTAACCTTATGAGCATCATAATGCAAGCCTTTCTGGTAAACTACAACAAATGACTGAAAATGAGGCTTTAAAAATACTCGAAGCCGCTTTATTATGTAGCCAGCAGCCACTTAGTCTGGCTCACATGCGACAATTATTTCTAACATCAGAGCTTTCCACCGAGGATCTACGGCGTTATTTAGCCCTGCTACAACTCGACTGGAAGGATCGCGGTCTGGCGTTAGTGTCGTCAGCCTCGGGCTGGCGTTTTCAAAGTCGTCCTTCCATGCAGCCTTATTTGGCGCGCCTGAATCTCGAACGGCCCCCTCGTTACTCACGAGCGGTGATGGAAACTTTAGCCATTATTGCGTGGCGCCAACCGGTTACTCGCGGTGATATCGAAGAAATTCGCGGGGTTGGTGTTTCCACGCAAATTATTCGCACTCTCGAAGACCGCCAATGGATTGAAGTCTTTGGCTATCGCGATGCACCTGGACGGCCCGCTTTATTTCGTACTACCAAACGGTTTTTAGACGACTTAGGACTACGCTCTTTGCAAGATTTGCCAGCACTAGAAGACGCTGAGGTGGCCGTGCATGCCTTGGCTGCTCATGTATCTGAGCCTGAGTCCAACAAACAGGAAGGCGCCATTCAGCCGCCTTCCTTACAACAAAAAGATTCTTAGTAATTAAGGAGTAGTTTTTCCATGACGGATACCCAAGATCCAGGCGCTGCCCACACAGCGGATGCGGAGGGCAGTCCTTCCGCACCGCGTGGGCGTGGACGTAAGTTGCGCACCCCTTTTCGTCGGCGCCGCGGAGACGAGTCTCATACTCGGTCGACTCGTGCCGCTAAGCCTGCTGCAGAAAGTGTGGTGGCCGCTACCGAAGCCACTGAGGTGCGCGCTGGACACAAAAAGTCAGAACGTCGTCGCAAAAGCCCTCACAAATCTACAGCCCCCCAAGAGCGCACCTCTGCGCAATCTCGTGGTCGTAAATCCGCTTCTAAGGCACCGGCTTATGACGAGCAAGATACTGATTTGGCCTTAGCCCACTTAGAGCGTAGCGCCAAAACTAGTCAGCGTTTGGGGAAGTTTCTAAGTAGCGATTTAGTGCAGCCCAAGTTGCATAAGGTATTGGCCGACGCGGGTATTGGCTCGCGTCGTGAGATGGAGGAGCTCATTGTGGCGGGGCGTGTTTCCGTCAATGGCGAACCGGCTCATATTGGGCAGCGCGTCGGTCAAGATGATCAAGTGCGCGTTAATGGTCGTTTAATAAACCGCCCTAATATCAACCGTATGCCGCGTGTGGTGCTCTACCATAAGCCAGCTGGTGAAATCGTTAGCCACGATGATCCCGAGGGGCGCGATACGGTGTTTGCACGTTTGCCGCGTATTCGAGCAGGCAAATGGATTTCGATCGGCCGTTTAGATTTAAACACCGAAGGTCTGCTTATCTTCACCAACTCCGGTGACTTAGCCAATCGTTTGATGCATCCTCGATATGGTGCAGAGCGAGAGTACGCGGTTCGTGTGTTGGGCGAACTGGGCGACGAGCAAATCAAGCAGCTGCGCGAGGGTATCCAGCTTGAAGACGGTCCGGCCAAATTTGGTGAGTTTGAATTTTTAGGTGGCGAAGGCAGCAATCGTTGGTATCGAGTCACCATACACGAGGGACGCAACCGCGAGGTGCGGCGTATGTTCGACGCAGCAGGCGTGGTGGTCAGTCGTTTAATTCGTACACGCTTTGGCGAAGTGGTGTTGCCGCGTAATTTACGGCGTGGTCGTTGGGAGGAGCTCGACAACGACACCGTTGCTGCGCTGATGATGCGTATCGGTTTGCTGCGCGACCAAGACAGCACAGCCAAAGGCCAAGCCAAACGAGGTCGTCGTGGTCAGCCCCTTAGCCATGACAGTGCGTTGCCTCCTGGTTTTAGTGATCCGAGCCAACACCCACGTCGTTGTGGTGGCCGAGCAGGTGGGGCGGCTATTAATCCTTTAGCAACTACAGGCTTATTAATTAGTGGTGGCTTAGCGAATGGGCATCCTGACGCGGGGCGCAAAGACACCCGCAAGCCTGCTCCCAAGCGAGGTGGGCGAGCGGGGGCGGCTGTAGAGCGCACCAAAGACGGGCATGCTACGCGTAGTGGCCGATTTGCTGAGGGTGGTGGCGCCGGGCGTGGGAATGCCGAACGTCGTGGCGTACCTGGAAAGCGTAGTGAGGGGCCACGTCGAGAGCGTGCCCGCGCCCGTGATGACTGGCAGCCTCGTGATTCGAATGCGCATGAGTCTAAGTTGGCACGAGTAGGGCCTGGTCGTCGCTAAGGCGACCGGTTTTTAAACGAGAGTAGTCAGCATTAAGCCAAGGGTTTTATCGTCTTTGTGCTGATTGCTCAGATTTACACTACGGTAAATTATAAATCTCTGTTAGAATATGGGGCTTAGCACGGTAACAACGTTATTTCTGTCTAGTCAGATACTTACCGAGTCCTAGTACGCTAACTGAGGTTTTGATGTGAACATCCACTAACCCGTACGGAAGTTTTTAGTACCTTCGCAGTTGCTTTGCAGCTGGGCGGTAGCTAGGAGTTGATAATGGTTTTGTGCCATTGGGCAAAGTCTGACTACAGTAGGCTTTGGTTGGCACAATAACAGTGGGCTGGCTAACAGCCCATTTTTTTTGGATTTTATGGCTGATATATTCGCTTTGACACAACAGGCCTTGGCTGGCACTGATATCGAACTCGTCGAGGTTGAGTGGGCACCGCGTGGTGTACTGCGAGTGGTAATTGATCATCCTCAAGGGGTATCTATTGATCACTGTGAAAATGTTTCCAAGCAGCTTTCACGCGTGTTCGAGGTCGAGAACATCGACTACGCCCGTCTCGAGGTCTCCTCTCCCGGAGTGGACCGACCCTTGCGACGTATTGGTGATTTTGTTCGATTTTCTGGCCATCGGGTTGAGCTACGTTTTCACGAGGCGGTGGAAAACCAAAAAGTATTTGTGGGTGTGCTAATTGCTCCCGACGAGGCGTCGGTCGAAGCTGTTGATCCCGATACACAGTTTGTGCTCGAGCTTGAGCAAACCTCTGGTGGTGTCAAAGATCTCAGCTTTACTTTCGACGAAGTAGACCGTGCCAAATTAGATCCTGTACTTGATTTCAAGGGTAGAAAGCGATGAGTCGCGAAATTCTTTTATTAGTCGATGCTTTGGCGCGTGAAAAGGGCGTCGAGCCAGAAGTCGTGTTTGGTGCGCTCGAGGGTGCGTTAGCCTCTGCCATGAAGCGACGCTTCGAAGAGGATGCGGACATCCGTGTCTCAGTCAACCGCTCTACCGGCGAGCACGAAGGGTTTCGACGTTGGTTAGTCGTGCCGGACGAAGCGGGCCTCCAAGAGCCTGATCGCCAAGAGATGTACAGCGACGCCATCGAGTTTGCTCCCGATGTACAGGTGGGCGATTACATCGAAGAGCCGCTCGAGCCAGTCGAGTTTGGACGTATCGGCGCTCAAGCCGCCAAGCAAGCCATCTTGCAACGTATCCGTGATGCCGAGCGCGAGCAAGTCCTTGATGACTTCCTAGAGCGTGGGGAAACCATCGTATCAGGTACGGTCAAGCGCATTGACAAAGGCGATGCCATTATTGAAATGGGCAAAATCGAAGCCCGTCTGCCGCGCAGTGAAATGATCCCACGCGAAAATATTCGCATGGGTGACCGTGTCCGTGCTTGGGTGCAGCGTATTGACCGCAGCGCACGCGGACAGCAGGTTATTTTATCGCGTACGGCTCCTGAGTTTATTCGAGAGCTTTTCGAAAATGAAGTGCCCGAAATCGAGCAAGGCTTATTGGAAATTAAAGCCGCAGCCCGCGATGCCGGTGTGCGTGCCAAGATAGCGGTGATTGCTTATGATCAGCGTATTGATCCAATTGGTACATGTGTAGGTATGCGTGGTTCGCGTGTTACCGCTGTACGCAATGAGCTTGGTGGTGAGCAAGTCGATATCGTGCTTTGGGCCGAGGATCCAGCCGAGTTTGTGATTGGTGCCTTAGCGCCAGCACATGTGCAGTCTATTTTAGTAGACGAAGACCGACATGCCATGGACGTGGTGGTGGACGCCGAAAACTTACCCAAAGCCATTGGTGCACGTGGGCAAAACGTTCGCCTTGCCTCTGAGCTAACCGGGTGGCAAATCAACATCATGACTCCCGAAGAAAATCAAAACCGTCAAGAGGAAGAGCGCCGCGAGCTACTGGATATGTTTGTCCAGCGTTTGGATGTAGACGAAGACTTAGCGAACATTCTGATCGACGAAGGCTTTACTGGTCTCGAAGAGGTCGCTTATGTGCCCATCCAAGAGCTGCTCGATATCGAAGAGTTCGACGAGGACACCGTAAATGAGCTGCGTACACGTGCTCGTAATACGTTGCTTTCCGAGGCCATCGCCCAAGAAGAGCTGGTGCAATCTGTAGCGCCCGAACTTCAAGAGCTCGAAGGCGTTACCCCTGATATCTTGGCGAAGCTCGCCGAAAAAGAAATCACAACGCTGGATGATTTGGCCGAATTGGCCACCGATGAGCTTGCTGAGCTCAGCGGTTTGGATACCGAAGCGGCCAGTGAGCTGATTATGCGTGCCCGAGCACATTGGTTTGATGATGAAAACTAATGCTGCACTGTGCGGGCAGACTTGCTTTGTCCGCACACCATAGGGGTTAAAGTTTATTAGAAAAATCGTTGTAAGAGAGAGTCGAATGCCGAGTATTACAGTCGCCCAGTTTGCTGATGAAATTAAGTTACCTGCTCAAACCGTACTTGAGCAGTTGCGTGCTGCTGGGGTAGAGCTTAAGTCGGTGAACGATTCCGTCACCGAGGCTGATAAAGCAAAATTGATGGAATCTTTACGCCGTTCCCGCGGCGGTAACGAGAGCAACAAGCTAACTCTTACACGTCGCAAAACTTCCGAAATTCGTCAAGCGGATGGTTCAGGTCGCTCGCGTACGATCCAGGTCGAAACGCGTAAACGTCGTGTGTTTGTCAAGCGTGACACCAGCGAATTAGCGGCTGAAGCCGCTAAGGCAGCTAAGGCCGAGGCTGAGCAACAAGCGAGCAGCGCGGCCCAGCCAACTGCTGCGAGTCACAATG
>DWUQ01000153.1 GCA_019120675.1 Candidatus Paenalcaligenes intestinipullorum
ATTATTGATCATATTGAAGAGTACATTTGTGCGATCTTGCTCAGCGCATTTGTAATCTTATTATTTGTGCAAATTATATCGAGGCAGTTTTTTTCATACAGCATTCCTTGGGGCGAGGAATTAGCGACCTATATGTTTGTGTGGTTTGCCTATTTAGGGGCTGTGGTGGCAGCCAAGATGTCGGCGCATAATCGGGTGACGTTTCAGTTTAAAATTTTCCCGCCAATTGTGCAGAAAGTGACAGAAACCTTTGCGGACTTGCTGTGGGTGGCCTTTAATTTGTACTTTACTTGGTTAAGTTACGATTTCGTGTTTAACCGTATGAATTTGTTTTGGAAATCCCAAACCACTGGGATTCCTATGAAGTATTTCTTTATGGTTTTGCCTGCGGCATTTTTATTAATGTCGATCCGAATTCTATGGAATAACTATCTGATTTGGTTTAAGCATGTCAAGCTGGTCGACCCAGAAACTCAAGAGCTCGAAGCCCTCAAGCGTCAAGGGGCAGTAGAGCGTGATAGCGTAGTTGAAGGAGTATAACTATGGAACAGTCTG
Organism: Candidatus Paenalcaligenes intestinipullorum; assembly: GCA_019120675.1. Classification (GTDB taxonomy): domain Bacteria; phylum Pseudomonadota; class Gammaproteobacteria; order Burkholderiales; family Burkholderiaceae_B; genus Paenalcaligenes; species Paenalcaligenes intestinipullorum. The sequence goes on from DWUQ01000153.1 coordinate 556, forward strand.
TAGTCGGCCTCTTGTTTGGTGGTTTTTTTGTCTTATTGTTGATCGGTGCACCCATTACCGTCTCGCTCGCGGGTGCCGCGATGATGGCCTTTCTGGCGTTGGGTAAAAATCCGATTTCCTTTGTACAAATTGCGTTTACGTCTGTGGGCAGTTTCCCGCTTATGGCTTTACCCGCCTTTATTCTGGCTGGGGCGCTCATGGAAGCTGGGGGGATTTCACGACGGCTGGTGGATATTGCAGAGTCTTTTGCTGGGCCGGTTACTGGTGGTTTAGGCATGGCAACGGTTCTAGCCTGTTTGTTCTTTGGCGCGATCTCAGGCTCTGGTCCTGCCACCACCGCAGCGGTTGGAATGCTCATGATCCCCGCCATGACACAACGTCAGTATGAGCTGAGTTACGCGTCGGCGCTCACCGCCTCGTCGGGGGGCTTGGGTATTATTATCCCGCCGTCTATCCCCATGGTGATTTTTGGTATCTCAGCCTTGGGTTTGCGTCCGCCAGCCGAGGCCGTGGCGCTACATGGTCCGTTTTCCAGCGTTTCCATTTCGAAGCTTTTTGTCGCGGGCGTGGTGCCCGGTTTCATGATGGCCAGCAGCTTGCTGGTGATGAACTACTTTATTTCACGCAAACAGGGCTACAAAGGCATGGGTTCCGGCTGGAACGGTGCGGAAATCAGACTGGCGTTACGCCGAGGGATTTGGTCTATTTTTGCCCCGGTGTTTATTTTAGGGGGTATTTATGCTGGTTTCTTTACGCCTACCGAATCCGCTGTCATTGCGATTTTTTATACCTTATTTGTAGGGGTAGTATTACATCGAGAAATGACCTGGCCCAAACTCTTTAATTCCTTACGTACCACGACCTGGATCACAGGGCGAGTGTTGCTGATTTTGTTTGCGGCAACGGTGTTTGGCCGTTTGCTGGTCGAGCAGCGCATCCCCGCTTTAATTGCCGAATCACTGATTAATTGGACCGACAACATCTATCTGATTTGGACGATCCTGATTGTGTTCTTGTTGTTCGTGGGCATGTTTATGGAAACCTTAGCGGCCATTATGATTTTAGTGCCGGTACTGTTACCCGTGACGTATATGCTGGGGGTGGACCCCACTCATGTGGGGATTGTGGTCATTTGCACCTTGTCCGTCGGGTTTATTACACCGCCTTTAGGGGAAAACCTGTTTGTCGCCTCGGGAATAGGGGGCGCGACCGTTGAGCAAGTGGTGGTCAAAGCTTTGCCTTTTGTTTTCGTGCTGATGGTGGCGATTTTTATCATTGCTTTCGTACCGAGCTTGTCGCTTTGGTTACCAGGCTTGTTGGGGTACTGATATGACTAAACGTTTAATTAAAAGGGCCAGCGTAGTCGGATTAAGCGCTTGCGCCGTCTTGGGGGGTGGGTTGGCGCAGGCGGACACGTCTTTAGCCGCACTCAGTACTCAGGCCACCGCCACGACGGCAAGCCAACAGCAGCAGCAGCGTGCCCAAAATTTACTCCATAAAGCCGTTCAGCATCTCCACACTAAGGGACCCGCTGCGGTGAACGATTTTACCTATAGTCCTGAATTTATCGATCGCGACTTATATGTCTACAGCCTGAGCGCAAGTGGGCAAATGCTTTCCAGTGGTGGTTGGTCAGCAGGCCTCATCGGGCAAAATGTACGCGAAGAAACCGATGATGCGGGTAAGCCTTTTTTCAAACAGATGCTGGATCAAGCCCAGCAGGCAAGTCAGGGCAGCATTGAGTATTTTTGGTACAACCCTAACGATGGTCAAGAAGAAGTAAAGTTAACGTATTTTGAAGTGGTGGATGGCATTGTGGTGGCGGTTGGTTTTTTCCCAGGGCTCTCCACCGAAGAGCAGGCTCAGCAAAAGCTGGAGCTTGCAGTGCGCACGTACACCGACAACGCCAATTTGGCGCTGCGAAAGTTTCGCAACCGGCAGGGTGAGTTTCGAAGCCCAGGGCAGTATGTCTTTGTGCTGGACGCGGCGAAAAACACCGTACTTTTAAATCCAGAGTTTACGGAATACAACGGACGCTCAATTGACGAGATCGCCGATGTACGTGGTCAGCAGTTTTTGCGCAAAATTGTGGAGCAGGCCTCGCCCGATCAGGTTCACACCTTGGATTATTGGTGGCTCAATCCAAGCAGCAAGCAGGTCGAACCCAAACGTGCCTTTTTTCAGCAGGTGGATACCGACGTGATTGTGGTAACGACCCAAGTCTTGGCTGATGCACCGTTAAATAAGAAACCCAAGTAGTCATCGCCTTAAAACAGAGCCGTTTTAAGGCCCAGCTTTTAAGTGACTTGTGGAAATGCATTACGTCATGGCAGAGCAATCAAAAAAGAGACGCTGGAAAGCGTCTCTTTTTGTTGTGCACATTTACTTTTTCTCATCGGCTTGGGGCATTTCGATTTTGACTTCAAGCACTTCCAAGTCATCCTTGGTGTCTAAATTAACTTGGATGTCTTTGGGATCAATGCTGACGTAGCGAGAAATCACCTCGATGAGTTCCTTTTGCAAACGCGGCAAATAATCAGGGGTAACGCCACCTTGGCCTCGTTCATTGATTAGAATGAGCTGTAAGCGGTCTTTGGCGACGTTTGCAGAGGTTTTCTTTTTGCCTAATAAGAGCGACAGGAAAGACATATTACTTTCCTCCGAAAAGGCGTTTGAAGAAACCGGGCTTAGTGTAATCAATAAAGCGCAAAGGTTTGTCTTCGCCTAAATAACGGTCTACGACATCTTGGTAGGCAGCAGCGGCATCGCTGTCGCGTACGTGAATGACTGGTAAACCTTGGTTGGAGGCTTGCAGTACCATATCGGATTCAGGAATGACGCCAATAAGCTTGATGCGTAAGATGTCTTCGATATCTCCCAAAGACAGCATCTCACCCTCGGCCACACGCTTGGCGTTGTAGCGAGTGAGCAGCAGGTACTCCTTGATGGGATCTTCGCTTTTTTCGGCGCGCTGGGACTTGGCGGACAAGATGCCCAAAATACGATCCGAGTCGCGTACTGAGGAGACTTCAGGGTTGGTCACCACCAATGCGTCATCGGCAAAGTACGACGCCATTAGGGCACCGGTTTCGATACCAGCAGGTGAATCGCACACAATGTACTCAAAATCCATAGCTTTTAAGTCGTCCAGCACCTTGCCGACTTCTTCTTTGGTTAGAGCGTCTTTGTCGCGCGTTTGGGAAGCAGGCAGAATAAATAGGTTTTCGAGCTGCTTGTCGCGAATGAGCGCTTGATTCAGACTGGCTTCGCCTTGGATGACATTGACAAAGTCATACACCACGCGGCGTTCACAGCCCATAATTAAATCCAAATTGCGCAAGCCTACATCAAAGTCAATGACCACGGTTTTGTGGCCACGCATGGCCAAGCCAGAAGCAAAACTAGCGCTGGTGGTGGTTTTGCCAACCCCACCTTTTCCAGAGGTCACCACAACAATTCGCGTCATGACGGGTAATTCCTTTAGGTTGTTCGGTCAATTCAAAATGTGCAAGCGATACACCAAAAAGCGGGGTATCGGTGTTTTCGTAAAATCAGCATCGTGACGCTTAGCGTAGTGTAGCGATTTGGCAGCACGTGCTTGTTAAAAAGCGTTAGGAAAGCGTACGAATGCTTAAATTGTCTGCTTCGAGCTGGATGACGGTGGTTTGTTTGTGTACCGAACTATCCAAATCCTCGTCAATCACACGGTACACCCCAGCAATAGCGATGAGCTCGGGATCCAGCTCGGTCGTGAAGATGCGGGCGGTGGCATCGCCACGTGCCCCAGCCATGGCCTTGCCCCGTAACGGGCCATATACATGGATATTGCCATCTGCAATCACCTCGGCGCCTTGACCCACTGCGCCAATAATAACTAAATCGGTATCCCGTGCATACACACGCTGCCCAGAACGCAGCTGACGATTGATAACGAGAGCAGCGGGGGCAACAGTAAAGGTGTTTGGGGCTTCGCTTTTCTGAGCAAGAGGGGTCTCCACGGAAGCACTTTCTGTCGCGAGGCGATTGGTGGTGTTTGCAGGCAAAGGCGCTTCCTGAGTGTTGGAAGGTGTCTTGAAGTTCGCCTTGTTGTGCAAAGTGGGGACATCCGCTTCGGACGCAGGTTTGGTGCTGGGCCGAGTTGGCGCGTTTGACAAGTCGACTTCATTTAAGCCGCTGGCCAAAGCCGAATCGAGCACTTCACCTTGAGCCACCACGCCGACAGGGTGCAGTCGGTGACCACGAATGGCTTCGAGCAATCGGTTCCACTCAATGGGTTGAGTTAGGCCGCTGGCATCGAGCACGACGGGTTCGTCTTCGAAAAAAGCACCCGCATCGTGCATGCGTTGATCCAGAGCAGCCACTAAGGCGTCCAGGTCATTGCTGTGCAACACCAAACGCACCGCGTATAAGGTTGCGCTTTTGAAGTCTAAGGCTTCGGGGCCTTTGGAGGGCAAAGAGGTCGTCACGTTGATTACACCCAAGTATCACGTAAAGTAGTAATGCGATTCAGCACGGGATGCGTTGCTGAGGATTCCTTGAGATCCGCCACAAAATAGCCTAAACGCTCGAATTGCCAGTAGGCGCCGGGATCGGCCACTAAGCCAGGCTCTACCCAAGCGTTGACGGTATCCAAAGAGTGCGGATTGATTAAGCTGAGGAAGTCTTTATCGCCTACATCAGGATGGGGGTCGGAAAACAAACGGTCATACAACCGTACGGTAGCGGGCACGGCATGAGCCGCGCTGACCCAAGTAATATTGCCTTTGACTTTGATCGAGTCAGCCCCTGGGGTGCCGCTTTTAGTATCGGGTAAATACTCGGCCTGCACCTCGGTAATCTTACCATTTTCGTCTTTGGTGAAGCCAGTGCAGGTAATAATATAGCCGTATTTTAAGCGTACGGTATTGCCGGGGTACAAGCGGAAATAGCGTTTTTCGGGTTCTTCGCGGAAGTCGTCGCGCTCAATCCAAAGCTCTCGGCTGAGAGGAAACTCGCGTACACCGCGCTCGGGATGGTGTGGATGCACAGGCGCAGTACACAATTCAGATTGACCTTCGGGGTAGTTCGTCAGGATCAGCTTGATGGGATCCAATACCGCCACACTACGAGGGGCCTTGGGGTCTAGGTCATCGCGCAAGGCTTGTTCGAGCACACTGTAATCAATCCGGGAGTCGGCTTTGGCAACCCCAATACGATCGCAAAATAAACGGATGGCCTCGGGGGTATAACCACGACGGCGTAGCCCAGCCAAGGTCGGCATGCGAGGGTCATCCCAGCCATCGACGTGGTTTTCTACTACTAATTGGCGCAGTTTGCGCTTGCTGGTGACCACATAGCTTAGGTATAAGCGTGCGAACTCGTACTGCTGAGGGAGTGGGTCGGTAAAAAAACCAAGGTCGCGCAAATGCTCCAGTATCCAATTATAAAAAGGACGCTGGTCTTCGAATTCGAGAGTGCAAATACTGTGGGTGATTTGTTCTAAGGCGTCTTCGACTGGATGCGCCCAGCTGTACATAGGGTAGATACACCATTTGTTGCCGGTACGGTGATGTTCGGCATGGCGAATGCGGTACAGCACTGGATCACGCATATTGATATTGGGGGAAGCCATATCAATTTTGGCGCGTAAGGCCATGCTGCCATCGGGATGTTGGCCATCACGCATTTCGCGTAGTAGGCGTAAGGATTCGTCAGTAGGGCGATCGCGCCAAGGCGAATTGGTGCCTGGCTCGGTGAGAGTGCCGCGGTTTTCGCGCATTTGCTCGGCGCTTTGCTCGTCCACATAAGCCAAGTCGGCTTGTACCAAGGCTTCGGCGAACTCGTACATGTAATCGAAGTAGTCGCTGGCAAAGTACAAGTTGGTTTCGTCTTGGAACTGCCAGTCAAACCCTAACCACTGCACCATATCAATAATGGCGTCGACGTATTCTTGTTCTTCTTTTTCGGGGTTGGTGTCGTCAAAACGCAAATGACATGCGCCCAAGTAGTCGCGTGCCAGACTAAAATTCAAGCAGATGCTTTTGGCATGACCGATATGTAGGTAACCGTTGGGCTCAGGAGGAAAACGGGTACGAATACGTGCTCGATCCAATGGCGCCGTAGCCTGAACCGAGGCTGGCCCTGGTGTGCCCGACCAGCGATTCGAAGCATGGCGCTGGGCGTTTAGATCCTGGTCGATGATCGTGCGCAAAAAGTTTGAAACAGGAGCCGGGGTGGAATCAGTGGTCATACCTAAAACACAAGAAATAAAATTCGGGTCAATGGGTCATTTTGCCATGAATTAGGGTTTTTCATGAGCACAAATATCAAACACGTTCTAAACTACCCAACATTATGACGTATTCTGCCCTTTGGTTAATCCAGCTGCAATTTTTCTTAAGCGTAGGCTTTATGGCGGTGTTTTTCGCACTAGAGCTTGGCTTGGCTTGGTCGTTGGTGTTTTTTAGAGTGCGCGCCTTGGCGGGGCCTCATTCACCTTGGACAGGGGCCTATCGTTTCTGGGTGCGCGTGTTTGCCTTAGCCTATATTATTGGCTTTGCAGCGAGTGTACCTGTATTTGTACAGCTTGGCAGTATGTGGCCCGAGTTGCTTGCCAAAACCAGCACGGTCGCCAGTCCGCTGTTGGCCACTGCTGTAGGGTGTGCGTTGGTCTTTAAAGCCTCCTTCGGAGGAGCCATGCTCTATGGCGCTCGCTCTTGGCCACAGTGGTTACATGCCATAGTGGTTGGGTTACTTGCCATCGGTAGCACCCTCACCGCTGCCTGTTTAATGACACTGTTAGCGTGGATGCTGAACCCCGTTGGCACCACTTTTGTGGACTCCTTTGCGTAGGTCGAAAGTTGGCACGCGATTTTTCTCCAGCCTTTTAACCTATGGCTGCTTTTGCAGGCCTTAGCCTTAAGCCTCTTTACCGCAGGATTCTTTCTAATGGGCATTACTGCTGGTAAAACGCTCCGACGCCCCGCTGATGAGTCAGAGCGCCGAGTGTTGGCGTTTGCGCTATGGTTAGCCCTTGGCAGTGGGCTGGTTTTCTTGATTACGCTTTTTGGCGCCTCCGATACGCTCAGAGCGCAGCAATCGTTGGTCATGGCAGGGTTGTACGTAGAGGTCGAGCCCGAGGTGCAACCACATTGGGCCACACGTTTGGCGACTTTAGCTTTTCAAGGCACGGGGTTATTGAGCCTGTTGATGTGGAGCAGTGCCGTATGGTTAACATGGCGAGTACGTCGAGTGCATTATGATTTTGGCGGTTTAAGTGTGGGGGTACGGCGTTATTTTGTGGGTTTGGCAGCCGGTGGTTGGGTAGCGGTATTAGGGTGCCTGGCTTACCATTTGATTGGCGCGTTCCATTATGTCGTCGGTCAGCAGCTCACGGCTTATGAACTGATGAATCGGCTGCCCCAAACCGATGTGCTCATTGCCCTGAGTGCGCAAATTTTAGTAATGGGGGTATTGTTGATTGGTTTTGTCGTCTTGGTGCGTGCAGCGGCTCGCTATGGTGTGGTGTCGGTCGCTCGAAAACGGGGCCGGGCATGATAGAAAGTTTAGCTAATGCGGTAGGGCTGGAGGCCAGTAATCCACAGTTCTGGCTGCCACTCTTATTTTTGGCCTTGCTCGTGGTCGTGGTGCTGGCAGGCATGTTGCTGGATGGCTTCGATCTTGGCGTGGGCAGTCTTAGCCTCGTTGCCCCTGAAAAGCTGCAGCCCCGCATGTTGTCCTTGTTGAACCCTTGGCGCGATGCTAACGAATACTGGCTGCTGTTGGCACTCACCCTTTTTGCCTGTGCCTTTCCCAATGCATGGGGGGCGATTCTCAGCGAACTTTACTTACCCTTAATGGGCCTAGGGCTAGGCGTTATGTTGCGTATGGCCAGCTATGAGCTACGTTTGCGTTCACCCGATACTTTGCAGCACTTTTGGTTAGTGGCGTTTGGGGTCGGATCGCTCATCACTGCCTTTGTGCATGGGGTGTTACTCGCTAAAATCGTCAGTGGCTTTGCGACGGGAGTGGGCTATTTTTGGTTCGCCGTGTTTATGGGCTGTTGTGCGATGGCCGGCTATATGTTGTTAGGGGCCAGTTGGCTGATTATGCGTGAAGCGGGTGAGCTGCGTGCTCGCGCAGTGCGTTGGGCCAGTCGTTCCATTCGTTGGTTTGCCGCGGGCGTGATCGGCGCTTCGGTTGTTTTGGCCTTAGCCAATCCAGGCATTTTATTGAAATGGAGCGAAGGGATTAACCGTTGGTGGCTATTAATGCTTTGGGCGGGAGTGCTGGCGAGCTTTATCAGCATTGAGATTTGCTTACAGCGCATGATTAACAGCAGTTATCGCACGACTGCGTTGCCCTTTGTGTTGACGGTATTCGTGCTCATTGTGGTGCTGAGCGGCTTAGTGTATAGCTTTTTCCCTTTTTTAGTGCTCGACGAGTTAACCGTTTGGGATGGCGCGGCCTCGCAAGCCGTATTGTGGAATTTAATCGCTATACTGTCTGTATGCTTACCGGTTTTAGTGCTCTTCAATGTACGCGTGTATTGGGGGATGGTGGGCTTGTCTAAGCCTCCTTTACCCCCCCGCTTCAAAGGCTAACTAAAGGCTAATTTATGGTCAGGGGCTCAATCACGTCAGTTCGACAGCGCCTCAAAAATTTCACTTGGCTGTCTGATACGCCAGCGATGCTCTGCTGGGCTGCCTTGATGGGCGTGCTGGGTGCGGGCGTGGTGATTCTATTTCACGAGGGTATTTTTGCTATCCAGCGTTTGGTGGCGGGTAACCAAGGTGAAATCACTGAAATCATTCGCGAGTTGCCATGGTTTGGTCGTTTGCTGTTTCCAACCGTTGGCGGTTTAATTGCAGGGCTGTTGTTGTGGTTAGCGTCTAGGAAAAAACCTGAAGCTGCCTCCGATTATATGGAAGCGGTCGCCATTGGCGATGGGCGCATGGCGATCGGCCAAGGGGTCCTGCGCTCCTTGTCTTCCCTATTTACCGTGGCCTCGGGTGGCTCAATTGGTCGTGAAGGGGCGATGGTGCACTTGTCATCGCTTGCGGCGTCGATGCTGGGGCGTTTTATTTACATTGGTACGGTGCATTTGCGGTTGCTGGTAGCCAGCGGTGGTGCGGCTGGGGTGGCCGCGGCCTATGGGGCCCCCTTAGCGGCTGCCGTGTTTGTGGCAGAAATTGTGCTGGGCAGTCTCAGTATGCAGAGCTTAGCGCCCTTACTCATTGCGGCGGCCTCAGCGAACATCACGATGCGTTTAGCGGGGGATTACCATGCGGTGTACCAAATGGTGGACCTACAGCGTGTGGCCGGTTTAGAGATCTGGGTGTTTATTATTCTGGGCATGGTCACCGGGGTGGCTGCGCCGGGTTTTTTAAAGCTGATGAGCGCGGGGCGCGAGCACTTTGTACGCACGGGTATTCCATTGTGGCTGCGCTTGGCCTTGGGCGGTTTTTTGGTGGGGTTGTTGTTGATTCCTGTGCCCGATGTAGCCGGCAATGGCTTCAGTATTGTATGGGGCCTGCTGCACGAAAACTGGCCGTGGTATGTGATCTTATCCATGTTGTTTGCCAAAGTTCTGGCTACGGTGCTTACCGTTGGCTCGGGGGCTATCGGCGGGGTTTTTACCCCTGCCTTAGTCGTGGGGGCGGCCTTTGGGGCGCTCTTTGGGCAGCTTATGCATGGCTTGT
>DWUQ01000154.1 GCA_019120675.1 Candidatus Paenalcaligenes intestinipullorum
GCGACTAAATGATACACCCCAGCCAGTTCCGAATCAGGCTGAGTAAGCGTTTGATGCAGCGCAAGCGCCGACACATTGGCAATGAGCCGAGCGGGGGTGGGTGACCCAATCTGATCGGCAACCACTTTTAGCTGCTCTCGCTCTTGGGCCAGCCTCAACATTGTGCGCATAAAGTTGTGGCCTCGTGCCGCATAGACCCAACTGGTGCGGAAAATCAAATGCTGAGCCCCACTATTCTGAATAGCAGTATCCCCTTCGAGTTTGCTTTGCCCATAAATCGATAAGGGCTTGGTGGCATCACCCTCCTGCCAAGCCTGAGTACCCTCACCGGGGTACACATAATCGGTCGAGTAATGCACGAGCCACGCTTGGTGTGCCTGAGCGTAAGCCGCCAAACGCTCAGGTAAGTAAGCATTCAAGGTAAAAGCCGCCTCTACTTCCGCTTCTGCACGGTCTACGGCTGTCCATGCAGCCGCATTCACAATGATTTGTGGTTGCAATGCTGAGACTTTTTGTATCACTGCTTCCACATTGATAAAATCCACATCCGACCGACTCAGTGTATGGATAGTTCCAAGAGGCGCGAGGCTGCGCAGCAGCTCAAAACCGACTTGGCCTTTAGGGGCTAGCACTAGGATATTACGCATACACTTCCTTCTTGAAAATCTTGGGGAACGAACGGCTTCAAGCTGCCAAACTATAAAACTGAGGGCATCATAACGCGCTTTCCTAGGGTTTGTGCGCGTTGTTCCTTTGAACATTTTTTTTTACGATCCTTACAGCCTGTGATTCGCACTGATCATAAGTCTGTGCGAACCCTGGCGTCGCCTCGTAGTTCCATCAATAACCACAAAGGAGGAGTAGATGGCGGCCTTACAAAGTTTTTTTGAAAACCTCGGCAATATTGTCTGGGGCCCTTTTATGCTGGTGTTACTCGTTGGCACGGGTGTATTACTTACCGTGCGCTTACGCGGGCTCCAGTTTACCAAGCTTTTTTATGCGCTCAAGCAAGCGTTCGGGGGCGCAAAAAATCAGCACCGTGAGCCTGGGGACGTTTCGCACTTTGCTGCGCTCATGACTGCACTCTCAGCCACTATTGGGACTGGAAACATTGCTGGGGTTGCCACCGCTGTGGTTTCCGGAGGACCTGGCGCAATCTTTTGGATGTGGGTGACAGCTATTTTTGGCATGGCCACCAAATATGCCGAAGGGATTTTAGCAGTACGCTTTCGTACTACCAACAGCCGCGGGGAAATGGCGGGCGGGCCGATGTATTACATCGAGCGTGGCCTCAACATGAAATGGCTGGCTATCCTCTTTGCTTTGTTTGCGGTCTTTGCCTCATTTGGTATTGGTAGCTCGGTGCAATCCAACTCCGTCGCCCAATCCATTCATGCCACCTTTGGTACCAATACGGCTCTAACGGGTGTGGTACTGACTATTTTGACAGCTGTGGTGATCCTAGGTGGCATTAAAAGCATTGCCCGTGCCGCCTCCGTCATTGTGCCCATTATGGCGATTGTTTATGTACTGGGTGGGCTGTTGATCTTAGTACTCAATATCGAAAGCGTCTGGCCAGCCGTCAAACTTATTTTTACCGATGCGTTTTCCGGGCAAGCCGTAGCTGGTGGTGCGTTGGGTACAGTTATTCGCTTTGGTGTGGCCCGTGGCGTGTTTTCTAACGAAGCTGGTATGGGTTCAGCGCCGATTGCCGCGGCAGCCGCTAAAACGGACCACCCAGGCCGTCAGGCGTTAGTGTCCATGACCGGTACCTTTCTTGACACCATTATCGTTTGCTCAATCACGGGCATTGTGCTGGTTATGGGCGGATTATATGCTGGCGCAGGCAACCATACTGGAGCAGCTCTGACCACCCTGACGTTCCATCAGCTCTTACCGGGATGGGGCGGTTACTTAGTTACCTTTGGATTGGTGTTTTTCGCATACTCCACCATTTTAGGTTGGTGCTACTATGGCGAGAAATGTGCCGCTTACTTACTCGGAGACTGGGCGGTTATCCCCTACCGAGTCGTCTATGTGGTGAGTGTCATGCTGGGTACGGTAGTTAGCCTTGAGTTGGTCTGGGCCGCATCGGACACCTTTAATGGTCTGATGGCTATTCCTAACCTGATTGCGTTATTATTACTTTCTGGGGTTGTGGTCAAAGAAACCAACCACTTCTTTAGTAAAATCAATAGCGGCGAGCTGCCTAAGTAAAATTTAGCCACACGCTTAGCACGACTAAACGGGCCCCTTGGGCCCGTTTTTATTGAGTTAAAAAGGATAGGGATGGAAGCCTTTTTACGCCATCGTTTAGCCACGCATCGTCAAGCGGGCTTAATGCGCCCAACACGCACTTTGCAACGTGCACAACATGCGCATACCCAGCTTGAACAACAAGGCCTACGTAATTTTAGCTCGAATGACTATTTAGGTTTAGCCAGTCACCCCAAGCTGATTCGCTGCCTACAAGAAAGCAGCACCCAATGGGGGGTAGGCGCTGGCGCTTCTCATTTAGTGTCTGGACATTTTCAGCCCCATCACGAGCTTGAGCAGGCCATTGCTGCCTTTACAGGGCGTTCTCGTGCTTTATTGTTTAGTAATGGCTATATGGCCAACCTGGCTGTGTTGTCCAGCTTACTGGGCAAGGGGGATACCGTCCTTCATGATCGGCTCAACCACGCTTCGCTCTTAGATGGTGGCGTACTGGCTGGCGCACGTTTTTTTCGTTATCGACATTTAGATTTAGACCATTTACAACAGCGCTTACAACGAGCTACTGGCCATTGTGTGATCGCGAGCGATGGGGTATTTAGTATGGACGGAGACGTCGCCCCCGTTTTAGCCTTAAGTGCATTGGCTAGACACGCGAACGCCTATCTCATGATTGATGACGCCCATGGTTTTGGTGTACTGGGCGCACGTGGTGCTGGACTGCTTGAGCATGTGGGTGCCACACAAGAGCACGTGCCCATACTGATGGGTACGTTTGGTAAGGCCCTCGGCACCGCAGGGGCTTTTGTGGCAGGTTCCGATACATTGATTGAGTATTTACGTCAGTTTGCGCGGCCCTATATTTACACCACTGCTCTGCCACCCGCCTTAGCCGCTGTGACGTTGGAAAGCATAAACTTACTGGAGCAAGAGTCGTGGCGCAGGCGGCACTTACAACATTTAATTGCTTACTTCCAACACGAAGCAAGGCGTTTAGCGCTAAACGTCTTGCCCAGCCAGACCGCCATTCAAGCCGTCATACTGGGTGAAAATACGCGTACCGTACAAGCTGCCCAACAACTTTTGCAAAAAGGGTTTTTAGTTGGCGCAATTCGCCCCCCAACGGTGCCCAAGAACAGCGCCCGCTTACGGATCACGCTTAGCGCTAGCCACCAACTGGAAGATGTGCAGGCCTTACTTGCCGCCTTGCGTCAGATAGCGTAAATTGCCGCATTGCTTTGCTCACTCGCCTCATGACCTCCGTTTCATCCAAACCTTATATTGCTCAACGCTTTTCACGTGCTGCGACTAGCTATGATCAGGCCGCGCATCTGCAACAACGCGTAGGGCATCAGCTATTACGTTATGTGCCTGTCTTACCTTATGCCACTATTGCGGATATTGGTGCAGGCACGGGGTATTTTTGTCCTTATTTACAAGCGTTAAACCCAATTGGTGATAAGGTGTATGC
>DWUQ01000155.1 GCA_019120675.1 Candidatus Paenalcaligenes intestinipullorum
AACCCCTTGATCCTCAACAGAAAAACCTGGTGGGTTGGCCTGAGCGCGTAGCGTAATCTGTGGGGGTTGGCCACCATAACGCAGGGCATTATCCATTAAATTGACGAATAACTCCTTGAGTAAAATGGGATCGCCATCAATCCATATTGCGTTAGACGGTGCAATGAGCTGTAATTGCCCCCCAGCTTGGCTGATCTGGGCAAACCACTCCGCCCCCTCCTGTCGCAGCCATTCACATAAATCCAACCGCTCAAAACTATGCCTAGGTTGCGCCGTATGATCCGCTTTGGCTAGCACTAGCATTTGTTCGCCTAGGCGTATTAAACGGTCACTAATCTGTTTGATACGTTCTGCGCGAGCCTGCACCTCTAAGGGCAGCTCTTTGGTTAGCATCAGTTCGGATTCTAAGCGCAAACTGCTTAATGGGGTACGAAACTGATGGGCAGCATGACCAATAAAGCGCTTTTGCGCTTGCAGGGTGTCATCCAATTGCGCCAACACGTCGTTAAAATGCAGAGCTAAAGGAATCAGCTCACTCGGCAACCCCTCTAGACGCAATGGCCGCAATAAGGCTTCTGCCTCCTGCTCCGCTAATTGTGCGGAAAGCTGATGCAAAGCTGTTAACCCTCCTTGTAATCCCCGCCAAAGCAGCACCACAAACAAACACAGCAAGGCGAGCTGAAAAAGCAGCATCGTCCAAAAAATATAGTGAAGTGTGGTGGAAGCCAGACTGGCCTGACGAGTGAGCAGCCACGTCACCACTAAATCCACACTAACTAGGAGAATAATCGGAGGTAATAAACGTAAAAGCAGCTGCCGCGTTAGGCTACCCGGCTTTAAAAAGAGAGCTATGTGCGCTCGCATTTGAGCAAAGCGACGCTTTAGGGCTGGGTAAACAACACGAATTAGCATAGTACGCCCCTGCCTACATCAGGGGGCTTCAAGCAGATAGCCGAACCCACGTATGGTTTGAATGGTGATGGGGGTGCCTTCGAGTCGGCGGCGCAGGCGATAGATGTAGACTTCAACGGCATTTTCGCTAAAGTCGGCATCAGTGGCGGATAAAGACTGCACAATTTGCTGTTTGGTCACGACTTTACCCGCTCGGGAGAGGAGCTCTTCGAGTACTGAGAATTCACGTACGGATAAGCTTAAGCGACGCTGATGCACTCGGGCTTCGCGATTAACGGTGTCAAGACTTAAGGGACCTAACTGCAAAACAGGCTGAGCTTGACCAGACACTCGACGAGCAAACACACGCACTCGTGCTGCCAACTCAGCCAGCTCAAACGGTTTAGTGACGTAATCATCGGCACCCGCATCCAAGCCCGCAACGCGGTCTTCGAGCGCATCCCGTGCGGTCAACAACAGTACGGCGACATCCACACCCTGTGAACGCAGCTGGGCTAATAACTGCAAGCCACTGCAATCCGGCAAGTTGATGTCTAAAACCAATAACCCATACGCATACTGGCGCACCCGCTCCAAAGCGGTGGCGCCAGTGGTTGCCAAATCAACGGCGTAGCCTTGATCGGTTAGGAACTCTTGTAAGGCGGGGCCGAGATTGGTGTCGTCTTCAATCAGTAATACTCGCATAAGGCTAGTTTACCGCGGCCGACTCCTTTTGGCTGCTACGATTGGTAGAAGCTGCTGGGTTAGCCGCTTTGACGTCGGCACTTGCTGCCGTACCATCAGGGTTTTGCGCTGGTGCGCTGTCGGCACCTGGACGCGTCACAAAGCCCAAACGCACCATACCCGACGCTTTGGATTTACTCATCACCTGCGCCAAAAGCTCGTAACGTGTTTCTTGATCGGCACGAATCCGAACCTCAGGCTGAGGGGTTTCCTGAGAATAAGGACGTAAGACCTCGGTCAAGTCCTCCAGTGCGACGGGCTCGTTGTTGAGAAACAGCAACCCCTCTTCGGTAACGGCTAAATCCAACGATTTAGGATCCTTGTCCACGGGCTCCGCGGTAGCCTGAGGCAGCTGCACTTTAATGCTGTGCGTTAATAACGGAGCGGTGATAAGAAAAATCACCAACAGCACGAGCATGACGTCGATCAACGGCACCATATTGATTTCAGCATTTGTTTGCGCCGAAGATCGATTGTCAAAACTTCCAAAAGACATTAGTTACTCCCTACGATGGGTGCCCCACCTACCCCGACCTGTTGATCTACTATTGGCTCGGTGGCGATGGGTTTGCGAACAGGGGGCTGAGTCGTTGTGACATCGTTGTCGTTGTTGACGGGCTGGCCAGTGGTCAAGAAGGTGAATAAATCATGAGCAAAGGCATCCAGACGGGCTAAATAAACACGATTGGTGCGCACAAAAGCGTTGTAAGCGATGACCGCTGGAATGGCCACGGCCAGGCCCAAACCCGTCATGATTAAAGCTTCACCGACAGGCCCTGCAATTTTATTGAGAGCGACCTCTTCGGATAAACCGATATTGATCAGAGCATGGTATACCCCCCATACGGTACCAAACAAACCCACAAAAGGTGAGGTGGAGCCGACGGACGCTAAAAGTGTTAGGCCATTTTCTAAGCGAGCGGTTTCTTCGTCAATAACCTTACGCATAATACGCATGACAAAAGAATCCGTAGAGCCCTTTTCTTCGAGCTTAAGGGCTCCATAGCGCGCATGATGATTGCGTGCATGGATCGCGTGACTGGCCAAATGCGCAAAAGGCTCATTGGCACCGTGCGTAGCAATCTCGTTTTCAACCTGCTCAAGTGAGCTGGCGGCCCAGAACTCGCGCAAAAATTTGCGAGAGCGCGTTTTGAGACGGTAATTTAGGAAAGCTTTTACTAAAATCAAATACCAGCTGGCTAAGGACATCAACAGCAGTACGATAAAGAGGCTTTTACCCACCCAATCGCTTTGAGCAACAAAATGAAGCATGCCGGTGGAGGCTGCCTCTTGGGTCAGTATGGGCACCTCAGTAGCCGCAGTATTTGCAATGGATTCGGTGATTTCAGTGGTGGTAGCGCCCACTTGTGCAAGGCCAACCATGAGCCCTTGAAACATATCCTGCAACATAAACGATCCTATAAAACAAAGTTGTACGGAATATCAGCCATTGCCCGGTAGGCCACACCGTTTTCCGTATAAGGTTTAAATTTGGTTTTCTTAGCGGCACCCAAGGCTGCTGTATCGAGGCGCTCAAAGCCAGAAGACTTGCGTACCCAAACATCAAGCACAGTGCCCTGAGTAGAAATAACCACACGTACAACGACCGTCCCCGTTTCGCGGCGACGCTCAGACATACGTGGGTACACAGGCTGCGGAGGACGACCTAAATAATTGACTTGTGCGACCATACGTGGCTTGTCAGGATCGACCGACTTAGCCGACTTGGGCCCACCCGCCTGGTCGCTTTTGGTGTCACTTTTGACGGGCGACGATGAGGCGACCTTGGCGGTCTCCTTGGGCTCGGCTTTTTCGACCTTGGGCACTGGTTTAGGCTTAGGTTTAGGCTTAGGTTTCGGCTTTGGCTTTGGCTTGGGTTTCGGCTTAACTACTGGTTCGGGGATTTCTGGCTTTTCGACAATGGGCTCGGGTTCCGGCTCAGGTTCGACTTCAGGCTCAGGCTCAGGATCAATTTCTGGTTCAGGCTCGGGTTCGGGTTCAGGCTCGACCTGAGGCTCAGGCTCAGGTTCGGGAGCCACATCGGCCTCGGCCAAGGTAGGCTCGCCAGCATCGATATCCGGTAGATCAATGAGTTCGACACCAACGACCTCTTCGAGAGCGGGCTGCCCGACCATCTTGGGCTCAGACTCAAACAATAAAGTCGCGAACACACCGGCATGCAGACCTAACGCGACGACTAAAGCTGTGGCTTTAAAGGACCAGCGTGGTTTATCCGCATAGGGAGAAAAAAGCTGCATAACAACTGTGTAGCAAATAAAAAGAGAAAGACGACCACCGCCTCTCAATGAGAATACCGTATGCTAACAGTAATGCTAACTATTCTCAATATTAAAATAATGCTAAACCCTAAATCGTTTAAATGTGTTTAACCGGGACTCACACAAAACATCAAGCAGAAATCGCCAACAGTTCCTCAGCGAAATTTTCTAATGCCTCAAGGCCCACCACATCTGTTTTTTGTAGAGGCATTAAAAACAAGGGTAAATCACTAAAACGTTGATGGATATTTTGTAAACGTAGCTGCTGGCCTGCCAACCGCTCACTCCAAAAGGCATCCTGTGTATGAGAAGGCATCACACGATTGACCACGACCGCGCTAATGGGCACCCTGGCTTCTGTCAGCGCTTTGATAGCGCGTTCGGTTTCTTGGATGGGTAAGCGCTCGGGAGTCAACACAAAAACAAAGCCAGTATGCTGTGTATCTTGGAGATGACGTAAGGTACGACGGAATAATTGTTGTCGTGCCACCAAGGTCCGAATAAGGGCCTGCTGCTTTTCAGGGATATCGGGCTGAGCGTCTTGAGTAGGGTCACTCAAGACACTCGGGATGTCGCGCTTGGGCGTTAGGTGTTTGAGAGCTTGACCAAGCTTTTCGGAACGCTGGTTGTGCCGCAGCAAGCCATCTGTCCACGCTGCCATGAGCTCGGGCAAGCTTAATAAACGCAGCGTGTGCCCAGTGGGCGCGGTATCAAAAATTAATAAATCAAACTCGTTGTAGCTGGTGTCGATAAGTGTGCAAATACGCTCTAATAATGCAGCTTCCTGAGCCCCAGGAGACTGACGCGAAAGATTGAGATGCCGCTCAAGCTCGCGCAATTGATCCGGCCCAGCGTACTGACGCATTTGTTCAAGCACACGCGATAAATAGGCGTCCACTTCGCGATCGGGATCCAGTTCGAGTACGGTGAGATTGTTTTGTAGGGTTACAGGCTTGGCACCAATAGGTCGATCAAAGGCATCCGCTAGACTGTGTGCGGGATCAGTAGAAATTAATAATGCCCGCCGCCCTGCCTGAGCTGCTCCAACTGCCAAGGCACTGGCTACAGTGGTTTTACCCACCCCGCCCTTGCCGCCAACAAATAAAAGCTGTTTGTGTTGGATACATTGTGCCAGAGTAGTCATTAACAACACCGCATATGATCTAAGGGCGAACGCTCCATGCCCATACGTACGTGCCAATCGTGAAAGCGCTCAAGCAAGATAGGCTGCAGCTCAAGGGTATACCACGCTACGGGATTGGGGATACCCATAGTTTCTGCAAAAACAAGCAACATAAATAGATCATCTTCGTCGCGCTTGGCACGAGCAAGCGCGGCCCGAAAGGGGGCATTGTAGTACTGCATGCCCCACTGATCCAGCACCTCATAGGCCCGCTGGAAGGGCTGGATCAGCTTTTTCATTAGACGGCTTCCATTTTGAGCTTGCGCTTTTCACGACGCAAGGCACTGATGCATTCGAGCGTGACCAAAATAGCCGCGATCAAGACAACGATATCCAAACCAAATAGGAACCAGTCTTTGGCGAGATAAAAGCCACGTAACTGCATGATTAAAGCAGCCAGCGTCATAATCAGCAAGAATACGAGCGGTGCCATGACGTAGAAGGAATTGACACGTTTACGTACCAGCATCACTGCAATAACCAGCAAGGTTAAGCCAGCCAGCAATTGGTTGGTCGTACCAAATAACGGCCAAATCAGCAGCCCACCTGAACCATCCGCACCGCCCGCACCAAAGGCGAGGATCAAGCAGGTGCCCACGGACAGCAACGTGGCAGGTAAGGCTTTATTCATCCAGGAAATATTGTAGATTTCTGCCCATTCTTGGAAAATATAGCGCTGCAAGCGCAAGCCGGTGTCCATGGTGGTGCCCGCAAACAACGCGGCCATAACCGTGAGCATGGTGGCGGAAACTTGGGGGTTGATGCCGACACCTTGGCTAAGAATCGCTGCCCCGCCATTCACAAACGCCCCGACGCCACCTTGACCGTACGCGTGGTAAACCTGCTGCCAATCGCCCAACGTCGCAAAACCTGCTGTGGCCGCTACGATGGTCGCCAACGCGAGCGCGCCCTCGCCCACCGCTCCAAAATACCCGACAAAGCGGGCATCGCTTTCTTTGTTGAGCTGCTTGGAGGTGGTGCCGGAGGCAACCAAACCATGGAAACCAGAAATAGCCCCACACGCAATGGTGACAAACAGCAGCGGAATCATGGAAGGCGTATTAGGTGGCAAATCAGGATTGATCGCGGGGACCACAACCGTAGGATTGGCGATAAAAACTGCCGCGTACAATAAAATTAGGCCAACAAATAACTGCAAACCATTAATGTAATCGCGAGGCTGCAATAACATCCAAACGGGTAATAATGATGCAATCGCCGCATACACAAAGAGCAAAATAATCCATGCTGCTTTGTCGTTTAGACCAAAGACCGTTTCGGGTAATGTAATGGGGTAATCAGGGCCGATGTAAATCATGGCATACAGTACCACTACCCCAATAATTGAGATGAGTGTGAGGTTGGCTTTGGCTCGATAAATTAATTGACCAATAGCTAAAGCGACCAACACCGCTCCCCAAACCGGGATGACCGAAGAGGGATTGTCGATCAGCAGCCCCGCAATGACCACGCCAAATACGGCGTTGACCATAAGCAGTACCAAGAAGATCACAATCATAAACACGGTACGGGCGCGTTTACCGACCACTTCGCCAGTAAGCGCGCCAACCGAGCGTGCACGGTTGCGAATACTGGCCCAAATAGCCCCAAAATCGTGTACCCCAGCAAAGAATATGGTGCCTAAGGTCACCCAAAGGAAAGCGGGCAGCCACCCCCAAATCACCGCAATGGCTGGCCCCACAATGGGTGCGGCTCCAGCGACCGATGTAAAATGATGGCCCCAGAGCACAAACTTGTTGGTAGGTACGAAGTCCACACCGTCTTCGAATTCGTGTGCAGGCGTCGGAATCGCATCATTTAATTGATAAATGTGTTTAGCAATAAACCGCGAATAAAAGATGTAGCCCAAAGCCATACCGCCTAGCCCTAGCACTACCAGAACAATTGCGCTCATAAAGCTTCCCCTAAATTGATAAGGCCTAAGCCGATAGAAATCGGCTTAAGTTTTTCAATCGTTATAGCGTAAGTCGCAAAGTTTTTCTAGTTGAAACCGTACAGTAGGTGAGCATCTTACAGAATTAAAGGCTTAAACCGTTTGCGTAAAGGCCTTAAACCGACGCGGTATAGCGGTGGCTTTTGACCCTTCTTGGAGGAGTAAGTTGGACCAGGTTAATTGATCAAACTCTGCCTCCCAATTTTGCTCGCTGTGGGGCACATTGAGCTCGACGCGTACCAACCCCCCTAAAGGAATTACGCGCTCTACGGTGACCTCAATACCTGATTCGGTATGGCCTGTGACCAAACGGATATCATGAGGACGTACATACGCCATTGCCGCGCCCGAACCATTGCCCACAACCTGTTCGCTGAGTGGCGTACGATAGTTCCCCACCTGCGTATCAGCCACAAACTCCGTGCTACTGAGCGTGCCAGGCAAGCGGTTAGCAGCCCCTAAAAATTCGTACACAAAGGGGGAAGCAGGATGATCGTAGACGTCTTGCGGACGACCCTCTTGCTCAACACGCCCCTTGTTGAGCACCACAATCCGATCCGCCACCTCAATGGCTTCTTCTTGGTCGTGCGTCACAAATAGGGTGCTGATATTGAGTTCATCGTGCAAGCGGCGCAACCAGCTGCGCAACTCTTTGCGCACCTTGGCATCGAGCGCGCCAAACGGCTCATCGAGCAACAGCACACTCGGCTCCACCGCTAGGGCTCGGGCTAAGGCAATACGTTGACGCTGCCCGCCCGATAACGCGGCCGGGTACCGATCACCGAGCCAATCCAATTGCACCAGCTCTAGCAACTCTTGGACACGACGCTTAATCTCAGCCTCGGGCAAGCGTTCGCGCTTAGGCTTAACGCGCAACCCAAAGGCCACGTTATCAAAGACGGTCATGTGCCGAAATAAGGCGTAATGCTGAAACACAAACCCCACTTGTCGCTCACGGGTGTTGACGGACGCCACATTGTTGCCATTGATTAGCACCTCGCCCTCATCCGCAAACTCTAAGCCCGCTACAATACGCAACAAAGTAGTTTTACCGCAGCCTGAAGGGCCAAGCAAAGCGACTAATTCACCCGGAGGAAAATCTAGGGTTACACCATGCAAGGCGGTGAAGCTTCCAAAGCGTTTTACTAAATTACGGACTTCAATACTCATTT
>DWUQ01000156.1 GCA_019120675.1 Candidatus Paenalcaligenes intestinipullorum
AGTTACCAGCTACAACGTCAATGGCATTCGTGCTGCCTACCGTAAAGGGCTGCAAGATTGGCTTGATTTACAAACCCCGCATATCGTGGCCATGCAGGAAGTACGCATTCAGGACAAAGACCTGACCGAAGCGATGCGACACCCTAAAGGCTATGTGGGCCATTTTAATTTGGCCGAACGCAAGGGCTACAGTGGGGTAGGCTTTTACATGAATGACACGCTACAAGCCGAAAACATCCATATCGGTATGGGCTGTGAAGAGTTCGACCCCGAAGGTCGCTTAATCCGCGCTGATTTCTCAACGGCCAGTATTGTGAGCGCTTACTTGCCTTCGGGCTCTAGCGGTGACGAACGGCAGCAGGCGAAATACCGCTTTCTGGAACGATTTGAAACGTGGATAAGCGGTATGATGCGTGAGCACCACGAAACCGGCCGAGAGTTTATTTTGTGTGGCGACTGGAATATTGCCCACACTGAAAACGACATCAAAAACTGGCGCGGCAACCAGAAGAACTCTGGGTTTTTACCCGAGGAGCGCGCTTGGATGACTAAGGTGCTGAATGACTTGGGCTGGAAAGACGTCTACCGCCATGTGCACCCCGATACCACCGATGAATGCTATACGTGGTGGAGTAATCGTGGGCGCGCTTGGGACAACAATACGGGTTGGCGCATTGACTATCAAATTGCCACCCCTGGTATCGCCGCGACGGCCCAGCGCTGCCATATATACAAAGACGTACGCATCAGCGACCATGCCCCGTTAACCATCGAGTACGATTGGTCCCTGAATAAATAATGCACATGCGTCACTCCGCTCGCGTATTTAAAAATACGTAGAGGTACTCACAACTAAAAACGGGCCGCTATATTAAAAAATAGCGGCCCGTTTTGTATCGGACTAGAATGAAACCGCGCTAAACCTTTTAACCCAAAATATGCATAAAGGTCGTGATAACCGTAATATTCATAAAATCAATGAATAATGACCCCACCAACGGAATCACAAAGAACGCTTTGCGAGAGTCGCCGTTTTTTTCGGTAAAAGCTTGCATATTCGCCATCGCGTTCGGAGTGGCCCCCATACCAAAACCACAATGGCCATTGGCCATCACCGCGGCATCGTAATCTTTGCCCATCACTTTAAAGGTGACAAAATACGCATAGGCGGCCATTAATACCGTCTGCCCAATTAAAATCACCACTAAGGGCCCAAACACATCCGCTAATTCCCATAACTTCATGCTCATAAGCGCCATCGCTAAAAAAAGTGCGAGGGAGATATTGCCCATGACTGAAATTTCCGTATCAGGCATGGGGAGTTTGGTCATATCGATGAGATTGCGAAACACTGCCGCCACCAGCATGGCGCCAATGTAAATAGGGATGCTGATACCTAAGCTGGACAGGGCATCGGTGACATACGAACCTAGCCCGACTGCAAAGGCCAATAAAATCGTGCCATACAGGGCGGAATCAATACCAAAACGTTTTTCGACCGCGTCAACGTCTTGTGCACTCTGCTCGGCTTGGGCGGTGTCTTCGAGTGCAGCAACGGAATCAACCACCTTGGATGAGGTGTGTGCGGCAGTAGGCGGCTGTGTAGCGCGTGTGCGAGCCCCTTGACGTTGACTTGGGCCTTTTAGGTTGTAGCGGTTCATCAAACGACGACCGATGGGTCCACCAATCATGCAGCCAGCAATCAGCCCCCATGTGGAGGCAGCAATGGCCGCAGGCAAGGCTCCGACCAAACCCATTTCGGCTAAGGTCGGCCCAAACGCTGCGGACGTGCCATGCCCACCGGTCATCGAGATGGATCCAGCCGCCAAACCTAATAAGGGATCAGCCCCGAGTACATACGCCAGCCCAACCCCTAGAAGGTTTTGACTGATAACTAACACAATCGCAACACCTAAAAACAAGGCGACTGCGACGCCACCTTTTTTAAGGAGCTCAAAACTGGCCGAAAAGCCGATGGTCGTAAAGAAAACAATGAGTAAGAATTCTTTGATGGGCTCTGAAATAGTAAGGTCAAACGTTTGCGTTAAATGACCCACTAATAGCGCCAGTGAAAACACCAACCCACCAATAATTGGGCTAGGAATAAAATACCGAGACAAAACGCCGACCCGGCTTTTAATTAATTCCCCAATGACTAAGCACAAGGCTGCGGCACCAACCGTTTGTGCAATGCTAAGCTCGATCGTAACCATCTTGCCTCCCTAGTGCGGAATGTTTTAATCTTTTTGGTTTAATAGGGTAACAGCTTTTGCCGCTAAGCCTGGGTGCTGCTGCACAATATACTGGGCAATTGCTTGAGGTTGATTTAAATCCAAGACCGGTGCTGGTGCGTCCCCGATTGCCGCATCGCTCGCAATAGCGATTAAACCAGGCAAGGCTTCAGGATAAAGCGGTGGCAAGCCACTCGCGGGCCGATGCACTTCAAGACGAGGAATGTCCGCGGCGCGATACCCTTCGACGAGTACGAGGTCCAGCCCTTGTGGGAGACGCACAAGTAGATCGTCTAGGGTGGGATCCTGTGGCTCGGCAGGGGTATGAAAGACGGCGTAGCCATAGGGTGAGCCAATAATGACCTCCCGAGCGCCTGCTGAGCGAAAGCGTGCGCTATCTTTGTGGGCAGGCTCAAAGCTGAGCCGATGGTGGCTGTGCTTAATCACCGCGACCTCTAAACCCTGCTCAGCCAAGTACTGCACCATGGCTTCAATCAATGTGGTTTTCCCACTGCCCGAGCGCCCTACCACACCAAATATCAACGGCCGGCTGGCCATACTAACGGTCTCGGTTGACGGCAAACTCACCAAAGCTCAGCAAGCACTGCGTAAAGGTCGAGTCAGGAAAGAGCGCTAAGGCATCCAGCGCCAGCTTCGCTTCCGCCTCAGCCGCCTGCTGGGTATAGGCTAAGGCATCGGTATTCTGGATGGCTTGGGCCACCGCAGCAAAGTCGGCATCACCGCTCTCAATGGCTTGCTTGATCAGTTGCTGCTCCGCGGGGGTACCCACTTCCATCACGCGAATTAAGGGCAAGGTCGGTTTGCCCTCACGTAAATCGTCCCCTACGTTTTTGCCCAAGGCCTCAGCATCGCCGCTGTAGTCCAGCACATCATCCACCAACTGAAAGGCCGTACCAATATGACGGCCATAGGCCGCAGCGGCCTCTTCAAGCTCTGGCGTGGCCTGAGCCAAGATCGCGCCGACCTGAGCGGCCGCTTCGAACAGCTTAGCCGTTTTATAACGCACCACTTGCAAATAGCGCTCACGTGACACATCCGGGTCATGCACATTAAGGAGTTGAAGCACCTCACCCTCAGCAATAATCGTGGTTGCCCCTGATAGCACCGCCATGGCGCGCATGGAATCACACTCCACCATCATCTCAAAAGCACGCGAGTATAAATAATCACCTACCAACACACTGGCTGCATTACCAAATACCGCATTCGCCGTACTACGACCACGGCGCAGATCCGACTCATCCACCACATCGTCGTGCAGCAAGGTTGCGGTATGGATAAACTCGACGACTCCAGCCAAGATATGATGATGCTGACCTTGATACCCCAAGGCTTTGGCTACCAGCAGCAACATCGCTGGCCGCATACGCTTGCCCCCTGCCCCTACAATGTATTCGCCAATGGTGCGAATGAGCACGACTTCGGAATCGAGACGCTCGCGTATCACGCCATCTAAGGCGCGCATATCCTCAGCCACTGGGCTCATCAGATCAGTGAGATTCAAAGCTATTTCCCAACAAAAGGTTAATGACCGTAGCGCAAGGCTACTGCAAAGTGCTCAATTATACGGTTTTATGCTAAATATTCCGACCGCTCGGCGCATTTTACGTAAAGAATTCGACTTACAGCAGTGCTCTTGGCGATAATGGACGTTTTCCCTAAGCGACTACATTGGAGTTTCCCTATGCGTGACCCAGACCTGCAAACTCTTATGGCTCAGGCAAGCCGTGTGTTGGAGCAGCTTGAAGCTTGGCTGCCACCTGCTCCACCGCCCATAGAGTGGGAGGCACTGGCGTTTCGCTGGCAACGACGTGGTGCCCGAGGCTGGCTCGAAGCGATTCACAGCATTGCGCCGATTTCTCCTGAAGACTTGCAGCATATTGATGCTCAAAAAGAAACACTAGAGCGCAATACTTTGCAATTTTTAGCCGGCAAAGCGGCCAACAATGTGCTGATGACCGGCGCACGGGGCACAGGCAAAAGCTCTTTGGTACGCGCCATGCTGTGTCGCTACGCCGATGAAGGGCTGCGTTTAATTGAAGTGGATCGCGATGACCTCCAAGATCTACCGGACATTCTTCGCCTAACCAGCTCTCGCACGGAGCGCTTTATTATTTTCTGTGATGATTTATCGTTTGATGAGGGCGAAGCCGGCTATAAAGCCTTGAAATCCGTACTGGATGGGTCGATTGCTTCACCGGGCGATAATGTACTGATCTATGCGACCTCAAATCGTCGTCACTTGATGCCCGAATACCACCATGAAAACCTCGGTACACAAATGGGCGCTCAAGGTGAAATTCACCCTGGCGAGGCCGTAGAGGAAAAGGTCTCTTTGTCTGAACGTTTTGGCTTATGGTTGTCGTTTTATCCCTTTAGCCAAGATCGTTATTTAGATATTGTGCACCACTGGCTACACGCTGCGGGCTGCGACGAGGCACAGATCGCGGAAGCTCGAACCGAGGCGTTACAGTGGGCGCTGCATCGCGGCTCGCGCTCGGGCCGTGTCGCACGTCAATTTGCACGAGATTGGGCTGCACGCTATGTCTAAACCTTATTTACATGTTGCTGCTGCACTGATTGAAAATACTCAACAGCAATTTTTATTGGCCAGTCGTCCCCACGATAAGTCTTGGGCAGGCTGGTGGGAGCTACCTGGGGGCAAAATTGAAGTCAATGAGACCCCGCTCGAAGCGGTCGTGCGTGAGCTCGAAGAGGAACTGGGCATTCAGGTGACGGCGGTGACCCCTTGGGTGGTGTATGAGCACGAGTACCCCAACACACGCGTCCAACTCCATTTTTGTCGCGTGACCGCTTGGCAAGGCACACCTCGTGGGATGGAAGGCCAAGAGCTCGGCTGGTTTAGCGCTGAGGAAGCCCTAAAAGGCCCACTACAGCTTTTACCGGCGGCCTTTCCACCTTTACGTTGGAGCCAACTGCCCACTCGCTATGTCCTCACAGACTTACGCAACCCCGATCACGTTGACGACTGGTTAGCACAACTTACTCAGGCTCATTCGCGTGGCAGCGATATGATGGTGCAATTTCGTGAAGCTGAATGGCAACAACGCGCGGAACAGTCTCCACGCGAGGCTGAAACCCTTGCCGCAGCCTGGCAAGCCTGCTTAACCACCTGCCGTCAGCTCGGCATTCCTTGCGTGGTAAACAGCCGTCACCCTCAAGCATGGTGGGCCGAAGCCGATGGGGTGCAGCTGCGGGCGATCGACGCAGCACAGTATGCGGCACAAGTGGCTGAACCGTTAAAATCAGACGTGGCCCATGCGGATCCCGTTTTGCCTATTCCTAGTCACGTTAAGGTCGGCGTCTCGGTGCATAACGAAGCCGAACTGGCGGCAGCACAGCGGTTAAATGCTCAATTTGTCGTGATCGGTCATGTGTTGCCCACCCCTTCCCACCCTAACCAAACGCCTCTGGAATGGTCAGGTTTTCAAGCGTTGGCTCAAGCCGCCCAACGTCCTGCGTACGCGATCGGCGGCCAAAACAGTGACAGCCTTGCCACCGCTTTCGCCTCCGGCGCCCATGGCGTGGCGGGGCGAAGTCAGTTACTGGAAAGTCTATGACCGGTCGAGTCACCATTAGCGAAGTAGACGGTATCCGTTATTTGCACTTAGGCACAGAGTGGATCCAAGGGGCCATGCGCATCGCGGACCCCTTGCACTTAGAGCTGGAATACATCCAGCAAATGATGGTGTGGTGGCTATTTGAGGATGAGCCTAAACATATCGTGCAACTGGGTCTGGGCGCGGGCAGTCTAACGCGCTTTGCTTATCATTACTTTCCCGACGCTCAGGTCACCGCTGTGGAACTGAATCCTGACGTCGTGCGAGCGGGTCACGCATTGTTTGCCCTACCTCAGCCCGATGCTCGCTTGGCACTGCGTATCGAGTGTGCCGCACGTTGGGCGGCCGCCCAACCGGCTCATAGTGTGGATAGTTTGCAGTTGGATCTGTACCACGCGAACTCGTACGCGCCCGCGCTGCAAAGCCCTGAGTTTTATCAAGACTGTGCGCGTGTGTTGACCGATCAAGGCATGCTTACCGTAAATTTGCTGGGTACGCCAGCGGTGCACCGCATTAACTTAGAACGGCTCGAGGCGGTTTTCCCTGCCGTCGTATGGCTACCCGAAAGCCACGATGGCAATGTGGTGGCCTTAGCCTTTAAAGACCCGCCCAGCATTGATTTTAGCGAACTGGAATTACGAGCACAGCAGATCCAACTGGTAAGCGGCTTGCCGGCTCAGAGCTGGGTGCAGGGTCTACTGCGCTGGATGGAGCATTACACCTGAGGGCTCACTGGGTAGCCCTGTCCAATTTCCCCCAAGCGCAGTGATCAACTGTACCGCAGCAATGTATTGCTCCGATAGTAGACTAATCGTGGCGCGCTCGGCGCTGAGCGCGGCGGTTTCGACTTGGGCTAAGTCTAAGAAATCCTCCGTGCCGGCCTCGAACTGATTGCGCATTAATCGCTGAGACTCCCGCGCAGCTTCTAAAGCCGCCTGTTGAGTCAGCATTTCCTCCTGTAGACCTTGCCATTGCACAAGACTGTCTTCGACTTCTTTTAAGGCATCCAGCACCTGCTGCCGATAACTGGACACTTGCGCATCGTAGCGGGCTTCCGCTTCGCGCACCCGTGCCGAGCGTGCGCCCCCATCCAATATACTCAGCGCTAAGGCAGGGCCTAAACTCCAAAAGCGTGCTGGCGCCGTCAGCCAATCTGCCCAAGCGCCTGCCCGATAGCCCCCTTGGGCCGATAAGGTTAAATCCGGAAACCATGCCGCAGTCGCGACGCCAATTTGCGCATTGGCAGCTTGCATACGGCGCTCGGCAGCGGCCACATCGGGGCGACGCTCTAAAAGCTGCGAGGGTAAGCTGAGTGGTACAACGGGTAAATGAGGCCAGTCGGTAAGAGGCAAGGGTGCCAAGCGTATCGGAGGCTGGCCGGTTAACACCGCCAAGGCATTATGCAGCTGACCCTGTTGACGGTTGAGTGCCAGCCGCTGGGTGCGCGCGTTTTCCAGCTGAACTTTTGCAGACGCCACATCGCGGGGCGAAACCATTCCGACCTCAAAGCGATTTTGCACGATGGTATACACCCGCTCATACGCATCAATCGTTTGATCCATTAGCGTTTGCGACGCTAAGATGTTTTTGAGCTGAAAATAGTTTTGTGCTAGGGCGGCCTCCAAGCTTAAACGCGCCGCAAAGAAGTCCGCTTCGGTGGCCTGCGCTTCAGCTTGCGAGGCCTCGGTACCCCGACGCACTTTCCCCCAAATATCCGGCTCCCAGCCTGCTCGCAGCGACGTACTATAGGTGGAGCTGGTATTGGTGCTGCCTCCACCACTGCGGGAAACACTCCCCTCTACACCAAGCGTAGGAAAAAAAGCCGCCCGACTGGCCTCCAAGGTCGCAATCGCCTGACGATAGCGTGCTTCAGACTGCTCTAGGCTTGCATTGTGAGCGCGCAGTTGCTGCATGAGGGTGTTTAAGGTTGGGTCCTTAAAAACCTGCCACCAATCTTGAGCCCCGAGCTGGTCATTAGGTGAGGCGGTTTTCCAGCCTTCTGCGGTGGCCGGCTGATGTAAATACTCGTCCCCCACCTCCACCAAAGGCCTCTGATAATCTGGGCCTACCGCGCACCCGCTGATGAGCACACTCAACC
>DWUQ01000157.1 GCA_019120675.1 Candidatus Paenalcaligenes intestinipullorum
GCTCTCAGGAAGCCGCAGCGTTGCGGCGCCAAGCGCCGGGGGATTTTCTGCGTAGCGCGCGTGCCCGCATCAGTCCGCAATCGGTGGGATTACCCATGGGGGTACGCCGTCGCACACCGGGCTTGCGACGCGAAGAAGTCGCCCAGCTGTGCGACATCAGCACTACGTGGTACACCTGGATCGAGCAAGGCCGTGATATTGTTGTGTCCCCCGCGGTGTGTGTGCGCTTAGCGGACACCTTGCGCTTAGATCGGGCAGAACGGCATTATTTGTTTGAGTTGGCCGAGGTGGCCGACCCCGATCAGCATGGGCTGACACACCAATTACCCGCTGGGTTGAACACCTGCGTCGATCAAATTCAGTCCCCCGCCTACATTTTGGATCGCACGTGGAACGTGTTGGCACGCAATGCGGCGATGGTGCAGTTATTTAATGGCTGGCCCGATCGTGACCCGCAGCCTAATTTACTGCGCTATATTTTTTTAGACGCTGAGGCACGTCATTTAGTGGTGGATTGGGAGCAACGCGCCACGCGAGTGGTGAGTGAGTTTCGTGGTGATGTGGGGGCGCATGTGGACGAACCCGAGCTGAACGCGTTGTTGCAGACGCTGCGTGAAAGCAGCGCTGTATTTGCTCAATGGTGGGGCAAACAAACCGTCGTGGAGCGCGAGGGTGGCTTACGTAGTTTTAATCACCCTCAAGACGGTCTGGTGCATTTCCAACAATTTACCTTTCGCTTAGCTGTACGTCCCGATTGCAAGCTGGTGATGCTGGTGCCTCATCACGAGGCCACTGTGTTGCCAGAGTGATCAGGTTTATCCTAATTAAAGCCCTGCTTTTAGGTCACGGTAACAATTTTCATGAGTACCAAAATACAGCAGTTCTAAGCTTAGAGCACCCTCATTATAGCTATAGCCTAATAAGCAAAGTTGAGTCTGCATTTTGAATTTATGCACTCTCAGAAAGCTGAGGTCACCTTTTTTCTGCTGCCCTAATAAAGGATTATGCATCAGTGCTTTGATGGCTTGGTCAAGCTGCTTTTTTTGATTAGGATGTAAACGCTTAATGGATTTTTTAAAGACGGGCGTTTGTAAAACGTGCGTGATCTTAGCCAAACTGGTACGCCTCAAGCTCGCATGCTTCTTTTTCAGCTTGAGCGATTAGAGCGTTGCGCACAAATTCATACGGCAAATCGGGGTTGTCTTCCATGATTTTGCCGAGCTTAGCCCAATGCTCAATTTGCTTGGGTGTGCTGCGACTTAGTGCTTTGCCCATAATGGAAGCCTGTTGCACAAGATCTTGATCCAGACGAACACTCGTTGTTGACATGGTAATCTCCTATCAAAACTAGCTTTATTGTGGCATATTGCCACAGGCGTAGCAATATGCATCAGGAAAGGCTACGCTTTTTTCAAAAATTCAGCTTTAAGCTCGTACGATACCCCGTCAATGCGGCAGCTAATTTCATGGTCACCCGCAATAATCCGAATGCCACGGGCTTTGGCACCCTTTTTGAGGGTGGTGGAGGAGCCTTTTACTCGTAAATCCTTGATGAGATGGACGTCATCGCCATCTTGCAAGGGTGTACCATGGGCGTCGCGGATCTCTACCGTTTCATCGCTATTACCGACTGTGGCCTCATCGGGGGACCACTCATGGGCACAGCCTGGGCAAACCAAAAAATCGCCATCCTGATAGGTGTGTTCAAAAGCGCAGCTGGGGCAAATAGGTAAAGCAGACATAAAATTTCCTTATTCATCACACGTGGGAAAACACGTTAAATGGCGACTAAAGACGCAACAAAGCGTAACGATGCCGCACTATATCATAAGTGTGTTGTGCGCCTGACCAAGGGCAAGAAACCGTACCCGCAGTTATCCGACACGTTTAAAGTTGACAGCCCCCGCCTTGAAGGGCGGGGTTTGCCGCGCACCCGATCAAGCTAGGTTTGCTTGGTGGCTGGATGCTGTAACGCACTGCCCGCATCTGGGGCTAAGCGTGAAAAGGAGAGACTCGATAAAGCAGTTAAAGCACCAATCAAAATAAAGCCCCAAAACAAATCACCAACCTCTACTGCATTACCCCCACGCCATTTCAAACTAAGGCTCACCGCCACTGCCGCGCAGGCAACGCCAATGCTAATGCCAAGCTGCTGCGCCATGGATGCGAAGGTGCTGGCTTGCGCCATAGACTGAAGGTCAACATCGGCGTAGCTGAGTGTGTTTACAGCTGTAAACTGCAATGAACGAAACACCCCTCCGACGGCTAAGACGGTACACATTAACCAAACAGGCGTGTGAGAGGTAAAGAAAGCACACAACATAATGGTGCCGCCTGTAAGGAAAGCGTTATACATCAGTACGCGACGATAGCCAAAGAGGCGAATAATTGGTGGGGCAAGTGGTTTCATTAGTAAGGCGCCAATTGCGCTGGTGAAGGTAACCAAACCTGCATTTAACGCGCTAAAGCCAAAGCCTACTTGCAACAAAATAGCCAGCATAAAGGGTACGGAGCCAATAGAGAATCGGCATAGGTTGCCCCCAACCACTGAAATCGCAAAACTGCGTACTTTTAATAAGCTTAAATCAATAATCGGTCCGTTTTTACGACGGGCGTGGCGCACATAGCCATAACTGCTTAGCACACCTATTACCAACAGGGCAAGTAAGGTTCGAAGCGATAGACTGCTATGGCCCAGTGATTCAAACGCCATCACTAATGTCGATAAGGCGACACCACTAAGCAGAAAGCCCAACCAATCTAAGCCTTGTGCGGTACTGGGCAGATCGGGGCGTATATACTTAAGAATTAAAATCAAACCCAAAATACCCACTGGCACATTAATTAAAAAAATCCAATGCCACGACACATACGTCACTAAAAATCCCCCTACTGGCGGACCAAGAATAGGACCGAAGAGAGCCGGTAAGGTTAAGACCGCCATTGCTTGCAACAGCTCAGCCTTAGGAATGCGTTTTAATAAAATAATCCGGCCCACGGGCACCATCATTGCGCCTCCGACTCCTTGTACCACGCGTTCGGCAATCAACTGCTGCAAGCTTTGTGCT
>DWUQ01000158.1 GCA_019120675.1 Candidatus Paenalcaligenes intestinipullorum
TAGAAAACCTTGGCTAATCAAGCTTTTCGCAGATTTTTACTTGCAATGCGACCGGAAAACCACGACGCGACCGCACAAACCGCCAGCGCGGTGGTAAGAGGCAGAGCCGTACTGTTTGCCCAAGCGCTGACGGCAAAGCCTGCCAAAGCACCAAACAACATTTGTAAGGCACCGAGCAAAGCTGAGGCAATACCTAAGCGTCGTCCCTGTTCACTCAGGGCCAAGGCGGCTGAATTGGGGTTAATAAAGCCTTGAGTCGCCATAAAGCCCATCAAGCAAAGCATGAGGAGTGTTAAGTTTAGTCCGGAGCTTAGGCTTAAAGCTAAACCAATTAGGGCAAAGCCGACTTGTGCGTGTTGTGCCCAAAGCATTAACTGCAAAGGAGTATAGCGCCCTAATAAACGTGCACCGACTTGTGAGGCAATAATTAACGCTGCCGCATTGAGTCCAAATAATGCCCCAAACCATGCCGGTGAGATATTAAAATGTCCCACAAATACCCGTGCAGAACCTGAGATATAAGCAAACATGCCTGCTGAGCCAAAGGCACCCGCTAGGCTAAAGCATAAAAAGCTACGACTTTGAAATAACTCCACGTAATTACGCCCTACATGACGCAAATGCAAAGGTTGGCGAGCCGAGGGGGCGAGGCTTTCTTGTAAAAAACGCAAGGTTGCCAACAGCAGCAAGCAGCCCGCACCCGCCATAATGAAAAACAGCGTTTGCCATGACGTAAACCGCAACAGCTGGGCCCCTAAAGTGGGGGCCAAAATGGGGGTGGCCCCCATAATCAGCATAAGTAGGGATAAGGCTCGTGCCGCGTCTTGAGTGTCGTAGTGATCACGAATAATAGCTCGTGGAATGGCCATGCCCGCAGCCCCTCCAAACGCCTGGACCACGCGCCATAAGGTTAGATGGTGAATGTCTTGGCTGCTGGCGCACGCAATGGAGGCTACGATAAATAAACATAGGCCCACCATGAGCGGTATTTTGCGACCAAAGCGGTCTGCCACCGGTCCATAAAGCAGTTGTGCTACGCCAATGCCCAGTAAATAGCTGGCCAAAGTACGTTCTACGGCACTGGGATCGGTGTTGAGGCTGATCGCAATAGAGGAAAAAGCAGGTAAGTACATGTCTACCGCCAAAGGCCCCATTGCGGTGAGTAGACCGAGCAAAATAAGCCAGCCTAAAGGAATACTGGCTTGGGAGGGTGTGGGGGAGAAGGCAGGCATGAGAAAGTCGAAAAAAGCACACTGAACGCAGACGATACCCATTGCAAAATAGGGGTTCAGTGCTAAATTAAAGAAAGTTACCAGACGGATTTTATCACGAGGTGTGCTGCCTAAACGAAGTTGGTGTACCCAGAGGCGCACTCTTTAACCCATTAAGGAGGCGAAATTTGAGCTCGACCATCACTGGCCACGTAGAGTCTTTATTGGCCCAATTACCCATTCCAGTTAGTGTTACGCTGCCCAACCAAACGGTTTTAGGCGCGTCAAAGCCACAGCTAAAGGTTATTGTGCGCAGCACCAAAACCTTAGCGCTTCTCGCTGCAGGGCAAGCAGGTAGTTTAGGCCAAGCCTATGTGGAGGGTGAGCTGGATTTTGAGGGCTCCGTGCGCGATTTAATGCTTGTTGCAGCAGCCATTCTTCCCAAGGACACCATTGAGCGTGGGGGGGCCAGCCCGTTTGGTCGCATTGTGGCGCGCCTAAGCTCGATTTGGCGTCATACTATGGAACGTGATGCGCGGCAGATCCAGTTTCACTACGATTTATCTGATGAGTTCTACGCCTTATGGCTGGACCCGCATCGTGTGTATTCCTGCGCCTACTACAAGCAGTCTGATTACACCCTCGCCCAAGCCCAAGAGGCCAAGTTGGATCATATTTGTCGCAAATTGCGCTTACAACCTGGCGAGCGCTTCCTCGATGTGGGAGCGGGCTGGGGCGGACTATTGCTCTGGGCGGCCGAACACTATCAAGTCGACGCTACTGGCATTACGCTTTCGAAACACCAGCATCAGTATGTCAACGAGCTGATTCAAGCCAAAGGCCTACAAAATCGTGTACGTATGGAGCTGCTGGATTATCGCAACCTCAGCCAGCACCACCAACCTTTTCAAAAAATCGCCTCTGTGGGTATGTTTGAGCACGTTGGACGTGCGCAGCTTGGTGATTACTTTAGTACCATCAAGGGCCTGCTCGCGCCAGGGGGCTTATTGCTGAACCATGGTATTACCTCAGGCGTGCCCAATTACAAGCAAATGGGGGCCGGCATGGGGGAGTTTATCGAAGATTATATTTTCCCAGGGGGTGAGCTGACTCATATTAGTGATGTGCTGAAGCACATGAGCGAATCCGGTATCGAAGACGTGGACACGGAAAATCTACGCCCCCATTATGCGCGAACCTTGTGGGCATGGAGTGATGGCCTTGAGGCACAATTGGATGCTGCACGCGCTATTTTGGGTACGGATGAAAAAGGGGTGAAGTCCTTACGCGCTTTCCGTTTGTATCTAGCCGGTTGCGCGATGGCCTTTGAACAGGGCTGGATTGCCTTGCATCAGATTTTGGCGCACCATCAAGTGACGGAGGGTAGTGCTGCGGAGCTTGAGGCCGGAGAGCAAGAGGGCTACCCTTGGCGACGGGATTATATCTATACTACGCCCTCCCAATCGACTGCCGATACGTTGCAGGAAGTTGCCACCGCCTAAAAGCGGTTTGTTTTGCGCAGATTTTCCGACTAAACTAATTTAGGCATTTGTTTGATTCAAGCAAGTGCCTATTTTTTTGGTTTCATACAAGGTTACTATTATGACCACTGCGCACATTAACGCCCTAACTTTTCGTAAATGGCCCAAACTCACAGCCGTTGTTACTGTGCTTGGGTTAACTGGCTTAATGAGCGGCTTTAGTCTACCTAGCTACGCTCAAGAGGCGGCGGTATGTGAGGTGCCTAGGCCTATTAAGCTCAGCGCTATGCCGTGGCCTGCCAATCAGGTGTTAATTGGTGTGGAAAGCTTTCTGCTCCAGCATGGCTACGGTTGTGAGGTTGAGCCTGTAGCGGTCGAGGCAAACAACAGTGTTGAAGCCTTAGTACAAGAGCAGGTCGATGTGGGCTCAGAGATTTGGTTAAAAACCGTCGAAGAAACCTGGGCTAAGGCTTCAGCGGAAGGGCAGGTGGTGCGCGGTGCTGAGCTCTTTATGAGCGCCGAGCCAAAGGTGATTCCTGAGCCATTACAAGCCCATGTTCCCACACATACCAAAGAACAAGCGGCTGATGATATTCCCGCCTGTATCTCCGATCCCAAATGCGAATACCCTAAAAACGCAGTGTTTTCTGCATTTAGCCAGAATTTTTATCAGCAAGCCCCCGAGCTGAGTGCTTTTTTTGCCAACGTGCGCGTTGCCCCCGAGCTGATGCAAGACATTCAAGCCCGCCTAGATGAAGGGGAAAGCGTCGAAGAGGTCGTGCAATGGTTTTTAAGCCAGCAGCAAGACGTCTGGCGCCAATGGTTATCCATTACAGCGGCTCAGCGTGTGAACCAAGCGCTTTAATACTGGACTGCCCTATGGCTTAGCAGGGCGTCGCACTAGGCGGAACATTTCATGACGGTCACCCCCTCGACGCCCTAACCAAAGCTCTTGATCGGTATCGGAAATAGGCAGTAAGCCTTGTAGGTAGAGCTTGCGGTCCAGTTGCTCCACGACTAATGTGCAGCGTTGATCGAACTGCAAATCGATTTCATCAAATACATAAAAGGAAGCCCGCTGGCCGAGGGCGACCTGGGAACCTCGTACGCATTCATTCGTTCGTTGGTGTTGGGCTAAGGCTTGAGCCAGCTCCGCCGAGACGCCTCGATAACTGCGCGCATAATCTAGGGTTGGCAGCCATAAGGTGACCAATAGCAGCCAAGTCGCGAGCAGCCCCCCAGCAGATAAAACCGTGCCCCGCCATAGCGCTGGTGGATGGCGACGGGTCCGCCAAATAACTAAGCTCACCCATGCGCAGCTACCCACTAACGCTACGAGTACCGCCAACGCAGAGATGCTGTTATCAAAGCCTTCGGTTTGACGAGCAATACTCTGAGCAATTTTAGGTGGCCAGCCTGTTTGTTGCGCAACCCAGCCTAACCAGACGGCAGCAGCGGTCAAGGAAAAGCACATGACCGCAAACCAATCTAAGGTGTTGATAACGCCTCGGCGAAGTGTGGGTAAGGCAAAGGCTGCTAGGGCGGCGCTGGGGACGGCCAGTAAGGCAAACTCAGGCTCGAAAGGGTCTTGGTAAAAAAATAAGCACACGAAAGCACTGGCGAGCAAACTAGTTGGTAACACGATATGCAGGGCCTGATGCCAACGTCGCCAATTCCATAGGCCTATTAATGCCAAAGGCCAAGTCGGCCACAAAAACCAGCTGAGGTCGCGTAAGCTTTTGATGCCCGTTGCCCAGTGTGGCCAAGCAAAAGACTGGGTGTTCCATTCCAGCCAGGTTTGTGTCCAAAATAGACTCAAGTCGCGTGCGGGCCACCACCACGCTACAAAAAGTAGGGCCGCGATAAGCACGCTGAGCAACAGCCATTGCAACTGACGACGTAGTAAAGGGTGCCAAATAAACACCGCTACGCTGCCTAAAAAGATCGGTATGCCACCTACAAAACCTCGAGTGAGCAGTGCGCAACCCAAGGCGAGTCCTAGCCCCAAGCACGCGGCTAAAGGTCGCTCCACAACTCGACCTAAGCAGTAATACGCCCAAGCTTGAAAGGCAATCATAGCTGGCACGCTCGAGCTCTCGTGCATACGCCATAGTATGCCTACCGTAGCCAAGAGTAATAATAGGGCCGCATCCGCCACCATGCGACCATAGGCGCTTGCAGGCGGTTCGCCGCCAAAAGGTAGAGGCAAAGGTTGTGCTTCAGGGCTACGCGCTAAGTGATAGGTTCCGTACCAAAAAAAATAGGTGAGCAAGCCAAACCATAATAAATTGGGCAAGCGCGAGGCCAGAATTACCGCATTGATGTCACTGGTGAACCAGCTAAAAATGGGGCTAAAAAGCTTGATGAAGCTGAGGCCCACCCAAGTCACTAAAGGCCCGTTTTCTGCATAGGCCAAGCTCCCGACCTGCGGGAGCCAAAGGCTAATCGGCGAGCCTTGGTTCAACGCAGTGAGCATGGTGGCAAGCCCAATCACATCATCGCTTTTCCACGGGTCACGAAACAACAGACCTGCAAAAATGTAGAGTAGGCCCACAGCCAGCAAGACCCAACGAGGTAACTTGGCGGCACCAGGGGATAGAAGGCGGGCTGGGGTGGATGGGCGCGGGATCAAAGACACAATAAATTAGCAAAGAATCAGTACAAGCCGAATTATAGCCATGGAAATTCGAGAGCTGGAATTTAGGCAATAAAAAAGGCAGCCTAAGCTGCCTCTGCAAACGCTAATGGAGTTTAAGCGTTGCTTTTGCGAGTGCCCGCTGTACGAGCGAAACGCGCGCGGAATTTTTCAACGCGACCTGTTTCAACGATGCGAGTTTGTGCACCAGTGTAAAAAGGGTGGGATTCGGAGGTCACATCGCACTTGAAGAGTGGGTATGTTTTGCCGTCTTTTTCGATGGTGTCGCGGGTGTGTACGGTAGAGCGGGTGATGAAGCTGTTACCGGTTTGCTGATCCAAGAATACCACTTCACGGTATTCTGGGTGGATGCCTTCTCTCATGATGGTTTCCTGTTATTTCGCTAATAGGACCGCCAACAGATATCTAAGAAAACGATCTGCCACGTATCCAGTAAAATCACAGCATTCTAGCATTGCCCTAAGCTTTAATAAAGTAAAATGCGTGCAAAACATACTGGCAGGCCTTGAGCGCCCCAATAAATGTTGTATTAATGCTTTTGTGCTGTTAAAACAAACCTTGCTCAGCCATGGACAAAGCATGGCCTGGGGTAATGATCAGATGATCAATTAAGCGGATATCAATTAACGATAACGCAGATTTGACGTGGCGTGTAAGCTGAATATCAGCTTGACTGGCCTCTCGGATACCGGAGGGATGATTGTGAGCCAAAATCACGGCACAAGCGTGATGCTTTAAAGCGGAGCGTAAAATTTCGCGCGGGTAGACAGAGGCTTGGTTAATGGTGCCACGCGCCACTTCTTCGCTAACGATTAGTTGCAATTGATTGTCCAAGTACAACGCAATGCAGTGCTCAATCGGCTGATGGGCCAATAACGCGATACAATAATTTTTAACGATCCCAGGGCTGTTCAGTACGGAACCTTGGGTGCACAAATGCTCGGCCAGAGCCCGTTTACTGATTTCACTCACCGCAATCAGCTCGCAGCTTTTTGCCACCCCGATTCCCGAGATGCGTTGCAACTGCGAGGAGTCCGCAGCCAGTAAGCCCCTAAAGCCTGAAAACTGCTCCAAGAGCTTTTTTGCTAAACTGAGTACATCCAACTGGGTCGTACCGGTGCGCAACAAAATTGCTAGTAATTCTGCATCGGTTAGGGCGTCAGGCCCATGTTGAAGTAAACGCTCGCGAGGCCGCAAGCTTTGTAAGGCTTTAAGAGGCTGAGACATAGTGGTTGCGAATATAATAGATCGTTAATTCTCCATAGGATGGCAGGCTTTGAGCTTAGAAACTGATACGTGTGAGCAATTAGTCCGTGCGGACTCTTACTTAACCCTGCATTACTGCATACAAATTATGTCTGGCCCAGCAGCGGGAACGGTATTTATCAATACTTTTGATTCGCGCCCCGCCACCTTGCAGCTTGGTGTAGGGCAATGGGCGGATGGTCTAGAAGCGGTACTAATTGGGCTGCGCGAAGGGTCAACCCATCATGTGGATCTGACGCCAGAGCAGGCATACGGCGAACGCAATCCTGCCCTAGTTCAATGGGTCAGTCAGCGCTTGCTCCAAGAAAACCTCGCCCAAGACCAAGCCTTTCAACCTGGTGATACCGTCGCATTCCAAGCCCAAGACGGCACGCGCTATTCAGGCGTACTAAAGCAGTCCACTGACGAATCCGCTCTGTTTGATTTTAATCACCCGTTAGCGGGCGCGGCGATTCGTCTTGATGTAAAGATTTTAGGGATTTTATGAGTACCAATCACACACCTTCCAACGAATTAAACGTTGTCTTGGCTCAGCCGCGAGGCTTTTGTGCGGGCGTTGATCGCGCTATCGATATCGTTGAGCGGGCGCTGGAGTTGCATGGCAAACCCATCTATGTGCGTCACGAGATTGTCCATAACCGCTATGTGGTCGAGGATTTGCGCAACAAAGGTGCAATCTTTATTGCTCAGCTTGAGGAAGCGCCAGAGGGTGCCATTGTGGTGTTTTCTGCCCATGGTGTCTCGCTAAAGGTACGCGAAGAGGCTGAACAGCGAGGTTTGAAAATCTTCGATGCCACCTGTCCTCTAGTGACCAAGGTACACGTTGAGGTCTCTCGCATGCGTAAAGCGGGTCGCGAGATCATCATGATTGGCCACAAGGGTCACCCCGAAGTCGAGGGTACGTTAGGTCAGGCCGATAGCGGTATGTACTTGGTCGAAACCGAAGCCGACGTACAGGCACTACAAGTTGAAAACCCCGATAACTTAGCTTTTGTGACTCAAACCACCTTGTCGGTGGATGACGCTGGCAAAGTTGCTCAAGCCTTGCGTGATCGTTTCCCAACCATTGTAGAGCCCAAGAAAAGCGATATCTGCTACGCCACACAAAATCGCCAAGATGCGGTCAAAATTATGGCGCCCCAATGCGATGTGGTGCTGGTGGTCGGCAGTGTCAACAGCTCCAACTCCAACCGTTTACGTGAAGTCGCCGAGCGCAAAGGTGCACAGGCATACTTATTAGACGATCCGGCAATGATTCAGCCCGAATGGCTCGAAGCCGGGCCACGGATAGGGGTGACAGCAGGGGCTTCTGCACCCGAAGAGCTTGTGCAACAAGTCATCCGTCGTCTCAAAGAGCTCGGTGCGATTTCTGTTCGCACGCTCGAAGGGGTCGAAGAAAACGTCGCATTCCCGTTACCGCGCGAACTTTCACGCAAAATTGAGCCTTTGGCCACGACTCAATCAGAATAATCTCTGTGTTTTAGTAGACCCTGTATTGTATGGGTTAGGTTTTTCTTGTGCCCACATATGGGTTTTTCAAACATAAGGTAATCGCAACGACAATGACAACGATTGGATTTTGTGGTCTGGGTTTAATGGGCTCACGCATGGCGAGCCGTTTGTTGGCAGCGGGCCATACTCTTCAGGTCTGGAATCGTAGCCCCGACAAGGCCGCACCATTAGTTGCTAAGGGTGCTACTTTAGCCAAAACACCTGCCGAATTGGCCTCACAGTGCGAGGTCGTGCTCTCGTGTGTCTACGATGCTCAAGCGGTTGAGGAGCTCGTCTTTGGTCCGAATGGCATTGCGCAGCATAACGGCACAATGAAGGTGTTTGTGGATCATGCTTCCATTTCCCCTAAGGCCACCCAAGCCTTTGCGCAGCGTTTACAGCACGCTTGCCCGAATAGTTACTGGCTGGATGCGCCCGTATCAGGGGGCACAGGTGGTGCCGAAGCCGGTACCCTAGCGATTATGGTAGGAGGGCGTGACGAGGACTTACAGCACGTACGCCCCTATCTGGATGCCTATGCTCAGCGTATTACCCTAATGGGGGCCAATGGGGCAGGACAAACCACCAAGCTTTGCAATCAAACGATTGTGGCCTCCACTATAGCCGTTATTGCTGAGGCCATGCGTTTGGCCACCGACGAAGGGGTGGACGCGAGTTTATTAAATGAGGCCTTAGCAGGGGGCTGGGCAGATTCCACCTTGCTGCAACTCTTTGTACCGCGCATGAGTGCTTCAGAGGTTCCGGTCACTGCTACCTTAGATACGATGCTCAAAGATTTAGACACGGTAGCCGCCTTAGCCCAACTCAATCACACCGCTATGCCAGTGGCGCATGCTGTACAACAGCTTTATCGCTTAGCCTCTAAACATGAGTTGGGCGATCAAGACGCCTCGCAAATCATTAAAATCCTGGCATAAAATCTTACCCTCAGCAAGGCGAGCGATAAAACGCGCGCCTTATTTATATACTAGATAAAGGTCATCATGAAGAAAAAAATAGTTATAGGTGCCGTAGTCGTGGTAGCGGGATACCTAGGGGCGACTTGGTATACCGGTCAACAAACACAAAAGTATTTAACCGATAAAGTTGCTGAGGCCAATGCTCAATTACGTGATGAGCTTGATCCAGATGTGCAAGTTGAAATGAGTATTCAGGATTACCAACGACACTTTTTTAATAGTGATGTACGGTATGCCTTTAAAGTAAACATTGATGGTGAGCCTTTTGAATTTGAGATTCAAGACCAGCTCTATCATGGACCTTTTCCATATAAAGCGGTGGCCAAAGGTCATTTAGCACCCCTTTTAGCTTATTCCGAATCTCAGCTGGTGGAAACCCTCGACACGGCCTTTTTGTTTGGACTAGCAGAGCCTGCTCTGCCGTTAACGGCAGACAGCCGCGTGAGTTACGGGGGTAAGTGGGACAGCGAGCTGCATTTTGCAGACATCGTTATGAACGATATTGATGTCGTGCGTATCGAAGGCGTTACCACCAAATTAGCTGGTACAAAGAACATCAAAGACCTCAAAGCCGATGTGGGAATTAAGCGCGTGGAGTTTGTGTCCGTCCAAGAGGGCGTAAATTTTAGCTTGCACGACTTTGCCACACAGATCACCAGCACGCCAAATGACGAAGGCGTAGTAGACCAGCAGTACAGTGTGTCGCTAGGGGACATGAGCATCGGCTATGACGTGGGTATTTTCCCAGTTA
The DNA here is from genome assembly GCA_019120675.1 of Candidatus Paenalcaligenes intestinipullorum. Classification (GTDB taxonomy): domain Bacteria; phylum Pseudomonadota; class Gammaproteobacteria; order Burkholderiales; family Burkholderiaceae_B; genus Paenalcaligenes; species Paenalcaligenes intestinipullorum. The sequence continues at coordinate 9,837 of DWUQ01000158.1, forward strand.
TGTTTGGTCTCGTGGGCCTAAAGGTCGAGGGTAAAGATCGTTTAGAAGGGGACCTCATTAGTGGAGGCTCCACGACTACGGTCGATTCAATTTTAGTGCTTAAGGAAAACCTCGGACAGTTTGAGCAAACGGTTTCGTATGAGCGGATTAATCAAAAAGCCCTCACGAGCTTGGCTCAGCTTGGTAGTGACGACAGCATGGATGGCTTAGCCGAAGAGCAGGAGTTGGAGGCACTGGGAGCCCAAATCTTACAAGCCCAGCCTGAGTTTTCATTAAAGCCCATGCGCTTTTCAAATGCAGGGGGCGAATTACGTTTGGACTTGCATACCGCACTTAAAAGTGCTTCCGCAGACGCCAAAGACCGATGGGCAGAATACCTCCGTCAATTCAACACCGAATTGGTTTTATCACGTGGTTTTGCTGAGCATCTGATTAATTCCAACGCGATACCGCCCTTTATGCGCGACGATCTTATGCGTAATTTTGATCTTGCCTTACAGCCATGGGTAGAAAAAGGCTTGTTAAGCTTTACTGAAAACACGTATCGCTTTAAAGCGGATTTTAATGAAGATGATCAAACGTTGCGTATCAATGGTGCCAACTATAGTGTGCAAGAAGTTGAAGCGTTGATGAATGCCGATCATGGGCGTCAGACAAATCAAGGCGTAGAGCTTGAAGAGCAATACGACAGCATTCAAGAAGAGGATATAGAGGCTGTTCCTAGCCTATAAAGTGTTTGTCGCACTATGGTTTTTTGCTCTTACCGAGTCGCTGAACCTTGACGAGCGAAGCCAGTATGCTGGATCAGCTCGTAGAGGTGTTTAAGTTTGAGGATACAGTTGCGTTAACAATGTATAGGTCTCATGTAGGGGCAATCCCATAACCCCACTATAACTACCCTCTAAATGCCGTACAAAGGCAGCAGCGGGACCTTGAATGCCATAGGCACCCGCTTTGCCTTGATAATCGCCTGTTCGACAGTAGGTTTGAATTTCGTGCTGACTTAGCGAGGCAAAGGTCACAAGACTCGTGCTCAAAACGTGGTGGTATTGCCCTTCAAGTACGATCACCACAGCGGTATGCACCCGTTGGGTATGGCCCGATAACTGGCTAAGCATTGCTACGGCTTCTGCCTCGGTTGCGGCTTTACCGAAGACTTGATGATTCAGTTCAACCGTTGTGTCCGCACACAAGATGGCTTGCTGCGGCGCTAAGGATTGATGCTGTGTTAAATGCGAAAAAGCGTGTTGGGCTTTTTCATAGGCCGTACGCTGTACATAGTCTAGGGGGCTTTCGTTAGCAAGCTGTGGCTCATCCTCGCCCTCGGGCGTGGGGATGGCCACCACGTGATGCCAGACGCCAAGCTGCTCTAGGAGCTCTTGGCGTCGTGGGCTGGCCGAAGCCAGCAGTAAAGGGTGTGGCAACTGCAATAACGCCATATGCGTTAGCCACCCACTTTTAGGATTTTCATGCCGTTGGTGCCGCCGCTGTCACTAAAGAATTCCCCTTTAGTGAGGATAATCCAGTCGCCATCTTTCACCACCTTTTCTTGTTTGAGTAACGCGATGGCCGCATTACTGACTTCGTTGTAGGGGAGGGCGGCGGCATCAAAAGGCATACTGTACACACCACGGAACATGGCTGCTCGGTTCTGAGTATGGGTATGGCGCGTAAAGCAAAAGATCGGTACGCCAGAACGAATCCGCGACATGATTAAGGGGGTGCGGCCACTTTCCGTCAGGCTAATAATGGCTTTGATGCCAGGAAAGTGATTGGCAGCATACATGGCCGACAAGGCAATGGTGTCGTCGCAGCGGTCAAAGCGTTCCCATAAACGATGCTGAGATTTAATGCTGACAGGCTCCTGCTCTGCACCCACACAAATACGCGCCATCGCGGTAACCGCCTCGATCGGAAACTGCCCCGCTGCGCTTTCAGCGGAAAGCATGACGGCATCGGTATAATCCAGCACGGCGTTGGCGACATCGGATACTTCTGCTCGTGTGGGAATTGGGCTGGAAATCATAGACTCCATCATTTGCGTGGCGGTAATGACGACTTTATTTAAGGTGCGTGCATGTTGGATAATGCGTTTTTGAATGCCCACCAAACGTGCATCACCAATTTCCACACCTAGGTCGCCGCGGGCCACCATGACCCCATCGCTGGCGGCGATAATATTGTCCAACGCCTCGTCATCCGCCACTGCCTCAGCGCGTTCGATTTTGGCAATCACCCAAGCTTGGCTGCCTGCTGCTTGAATGCGCTGACGGGCTTCTTCCATGTCGCTACCATAACGTGGAAAAGACACCGCGACATAGTCCACATCCAGTTCCGCAGCGAGTTTGATGTCTTCGTAGTCTTTTTCCGTTAGGCTGGGCGCAGAAATCCCCCCGCCACGACGATTCACGCCTTTATGGTCCGACAACTCACCACCAGCCATCACCGTGGTGTAAACCGACTCGTTTTCAACTTTATCCACCTGCAGGATGATCTTGCCATCGTCCAGCAACAGCTCATCACCGGGCCCGCAATCGTGTACGAGGGGGGGGTAATCGATCCCGACTATGGTGTGGTTGCCTTCATCGGCGGGGTGGTTGTTGGACAGCACAAAAGTCTGCCCAACTTCTAAGTGCACCCGTTTGTTGGTGAAGCGCGCGATGCGAATTTTTGGCCCTTGCAAATCGCCCATCAAGGCCACATAGCGGTGATGCTTGGCGGCTAATTCGCGTACCAGCTTCGCTTTGCTGCGATGATCGTCTGCGCTACCGTGCGAGAAGTTGAGCCGTGCCACATCCATACCTGCCAAAATAAGCTTTTCAATAACCTCGGCGCTTTCAGAAGCAGGGCCTAAGGTGGCGACGATTTTTGTTCGACGTTTGGACACGTTGTGTTCTCCTAGCTGCGATGATAAGGGTGACCCACTAATAGGGACCACACACGATACAACTGTTCAATTAAAACAATGCGCACCATAGGGTGCGGCAACGTTAAAGATGATAAACGGATTTTTTCTTGGGCCTGCGCTTTAAGTGCGGCATCTAAACCGTCGGGGCCTCCAATCACAATGGCCACATCGGAGGTGTGTTCACGCCAATGCACTAAGCGGTCCTTAAGCTGGGTGGTGCGCAAATCTTTGCCGTGCTCGTCCAGAATCACCAGCCAACACCGTTCGGGCAAAGCGGCAGTAATACGCTGGGCTTCGGCCTGCATCATTTGCTCAACTGTTTTCCCCGTGGTTCGCGCTTCAGGGCGCACTTCTTTAAGGTGGACGCTGTATTCAGCAGGCAAACGTTGAGCATAGTCTTGCCATGCTTGGCTGACCCATTTAGGCATTTTGGTGCCCACGGCAATGATGTGAAGATTCATAGCATGACGACTAAAAGCATTTGGCAGGGCTCACCTTAGTCGAGCTCTTCATCATGCTGAAAGCTTTCCCCGATGCTGGGTAGCTTTGATTCGGGTAACAGCTCAACCTCTACGGGTTTATCGCCCCAAATTTCTTCGAGGTTGTAATAGGTGCGAATGGCCGGCTGCATGCAGTGCACCACAATATCGCCTAAATCGATAAGTACCCATTCGCCCGTGTCGCCACCCTCAAAGGCCAAAATATCGATGCCTTGTTTTTTGGCTTTTTCAATCACATTGTTGGCGAGTGCGCGTGTTTGGCGATTTGAGCTACCGCTGGCAATAATCACACGGTCAAATAAACCGGTCAGGTGAGTGGTATCAAAGACTTGAATGTCACGCGCTTTGACGTCCTCAAGAGCGTCAATGACTAAACGCTGAAAATTTTCAATTTGCATAGATTTTTAAAAGTTAGATGCGCGCGAAACCTCATACAGTTCATGCGCTTGAATATATTGAAACACGGCTGGGTCGAGCATACCAGTCGTACTACGGCCTTGTTGTAAACATTGCCGTATTTCCGTTGCGGAAATCGTGGAGGGTGTAAAGCTTAAATAGTGCAGGCGTCGATGGGTAGTCTCTAGCATACGTTGCATGGCCTCAGGGGGGGCGAGGTTTGGCGTACCGGGCCGAGCGGCAACCGCTAGCTCTACTTGTTCCAGTATCTGTTGCCACCCTCGCCAGCTACAAAAGTTATGTAACTGATCGGCGCCTAAAATCCAAAAATAACGTGGTCCTGTAGGCAAAGCTAACAGCGTTTCCAGCGTATAGGTGGGGCCACTACGCTCTAGCTCAATAGGATTAACCATTAGGCTAGGGTAGGGCGCACACGCTACCTTCAACATGGCTAGACGGTGCGATGCATCGGCTTTAAGCGGTGCTCGTTGCCACGGGTCGCCAGCAGGGATTAACTGCACCTGATCCAAGTGCAGCTGCTCCAAAGCACAATTGGCTAAGGCAGTATGGGCAAGATGGACTGGGTCAAAACTGCCCCCCAATAGGCCTATGTGTGGTTGAGCCATTCGCGCGGACGTAAAAAATCACTGAGTTGTGCTTCGGGGCTACCCGCTTCGGGTGTCCACTGATAGCGCCATCTTACGATAGGAGGCAGCGAAAGTAGGATGGATTCGGTCCGTCCTCCCGACTGCAGCCCAAACAGTGTCCCACGATCAAACACCAAGTTAAACTCTACATAACGGCCACGACGATAAGCTTGGAAGTCGCGCTCTCGCTCGCCATAACGATGATGACGGCGGGCTTCAACAATGGGAAGATACGCTTTAGTAAAATGGTCGCCTACAGAGCGCACTAAGGCAAAGCAGGTGTCAAAGCCTTCGGCATTTAAGTCATCAAAAAATATGCCACCAATACCACGATTTTCATCGCGGTGCTTAAGGTAAAAATACTCGTCACACCACTGCTTAAATGCGGGGTATTTGTCGTCGCCAAACGGTGCCAGAGCGTGAGCACAGTGTTGGTGAAAATGGATAGCGTCCTCTTCGAAGCCATAATAAGGCGTTAAATCCATACCGCCACCAAACCAAAAAATGCGCTCTTCTTGGTCATGACGGGCTTCAGCAATAAAGAGCCGCACATTCATATGCGTAGTCGGAATATAGGGATTGCGAGGGTGTAACACTAAGGAGACCCCCATGGCCTCCCAAGGACGGCCGGCCAGCTCGGGGCGTCGAGCGGTGGCGCTAGGCGGTAAGTTTAATCCCTTTACATGACTAAAGAGCACCGCCCCACGTTCAAAAAGCTTGCCCTCTTCGATATAACGAGAAATCCCACCACCGCCTTGTTCGCGTACCCATTCATCGGTCTCAAAGGATTGGCCATCCGCTAACTCAAGCTGATGAACAATGCGTTGCTGTAAATCCAAAAAGTAATCGCGCACGGCGTCGAGGGAGGTACTCATAAGCTTAAAATAAAGGGTTAGGAGAGGTCGGAATTAGGAATGGCGCGCCAACCGATATCGTTGCGGAACTGTTTGCCCTCGAGTTGAATTTTTGTGGCAGTAGCGTAGGCTTTTTCTTGGGCACGGCGAATGGAGTCCCCTAAAGCGGTCACACACAACACTCGTCCACCGGAGCTCACCAATACCCCATCTTCGCGCAGGGCGGTGCCCGCATGAAAGGTTACACAGTGTTCGGTATCCTCAGGGATGGCCGTGATGCTATCGCCCGTACGGGGGGCTTCAGGGTAGCCAGCCGCTGCAATCACCACACCTAGGGCCGTACGACGATCCCAGTCGATGCTGGCCTGATCAATTTTGCCTTGAATGGCCAGCTCGAGGGTTTCGGTGAAATCGTTTTTAATGCGCATCAGCAACGGCTGAGCCTCTGGGTCACCGAGTCGGCAGTTGTACTCCAGTACTTTCAAACTACGGGTAGCGTCTGGGCCATCGCCAATCATGAGGCCAGCGTATAGGAAACCGCTATAAGGAATACCTTCACGAGCCATACCGTTCATAGTGGGTAGAATGACCTCACGCATAATGCGATTGTGCAGCGTAGGGCTGACGATTGGGGCAGGAGAGTAAGCACCCATGCCGCCAGTATTCGGGCCTTGGTCGCCATCTTTAAGGCGTTTGTGGTCTTGGCTTGTCGCCAAAGGCAAGACATTTTGCCCGTCGCACATCACAATAAAGCTGGCTTCTTCGCCGGTTAGAAATTCCTCGATCACCACTTGAGCGCCTGCGTCACCAAAGCTGCCAGCGCCTAACATATCGTCGATGGCGGCCAATGCTTCCGCTTCGGTCATCGCCACAATCACTCCCTTGCCGGCGGCTAAGCCATCGGCTTTGACCACAATGGGAGCACCCTGTTCGTGGATGTAGGCTTTGGCCGATTCCGCGTCGGTAAAGGTGGCGTACGCAGCGGTAGGGATTTGATGACGCACCATAAAGCCTTTGGCGTAGTCTTTGGAGCTTTCGAGCTGTGCCGCAGCTTTAGTCGCCCCAAAAATTTTAAGCCCAGCAGAACGAAAGGCGTCTACGACGCCTGCCGCTAAGGGGGCTTCAGGGCCGACTACGGCAAAGTGAATGTTTTCAGTTTGTGCAAACTGCACCAGCTCTTGTACGTCGGTGATGGGGATGTTTTGCATCCGCTCACCGGTAGCGGTACCACCATTGCCTGGAGCCACAAAAACTTTGCTGACGCGTTGAGACTGGGCCAAACGCCATGCTAAAGCGTGTTCACGGCCACCGCCGCCGATGACGAGTAATTTCATAAGACTCTATACTGAAAGAAGCGAAAACAACGTTAATTAATAAGTTTCATCCATGACGGCGGTCGTAAAGACTTCCTGCACGTCATCAAGCCCTTCAAGCGCATCCAGCATTTTTTGCATGGTTTCAGCCTCTTGACCTTCGAGCTCGGTTTCATTAAGGGCTTTCATGACCACACCGCTGACTTCGGGCTCTAGATTAGCCTGGTCGAGGGCTTGTTTGACTTGGGCGTAAGCGCTGGGCTCACATACGACCTCGATAAGGCCTTCCTCGTCGGTCAGGATATCCTCTGCGCCCGCTTCCAAAGCGGCTTCCATAATGCGGTCTTCGTCGGAGCCGGGAGCAAATAAAAACTGACCGCAGTGTTGGAATTGAAAGACCACGGAGCCGTCTACGCCCAAATTGCCTCCATGCTTGGAAAAAGCGTGGCGCACATCGGAAACGGTGCGTTGGCGATTGTCGGTCATGCAGTCAACAATAACCGCTGCGCCTCCTACGCCGTAGCCTTCAAAGCGCACTTCCTCAAAGCTGTCGCCGTCTGCACCGCCCGCGCCACGTTGAATCGCACGATTCACGTTGTCTTTGGGCATATTGGCGGCCGCGGCCTTTTCGCAAGCCAAGCGTAAACGTGGGTTGGCTTCGGGGTCAGGGCCGGCCTCACGTGCCGCAACAGTAATTTCACGAATGATTTTTGTCCACAGCTTGCCGCGTTTGGCGTCTTGACGCCCTTTGCGGTGCTGAATATTTGCCCATTTACTATGACCAGCCATAACCTTTTACCAAGAAAAAATGGTTGTACTACGTAGAGGTAGAATAGAAGCGCTTCGCACAAAACGAAGCGGATAAGTGCTAAGTTAACACTGCTTTAAAGAGCGGTTGGCTTCTTGGGTATCAACCAGGAGCCCGCCCAGAGATGGGTATTTTAACAGGAATGTGCCCGAAGCTTTTCAAGCGTCGGGCGACGACGACAGTATAGCGTCATAAAGCAACTACGCTTCGCTATGATAGCGTTGTAAGCGTTGGACTTCCTCCTCGGAGCCTAAGATCACGCCCACACGTTGATGGAGCTTCGTAGGCTGTAGCTCCATAATGCGCTGTGTGCCATCAATAGCCGCTCCACCCGCTTGTTCGATTAAAAAGCTCATGGGATTGGCTTCGTACATCAAGCGCAGCTTGCCTTCTTGGACAGACTCACGCTGATCCGTTGGGTATAAAAATACTCCGCCACGTGTCAGTAAGCGATGCACGTCCGCGACCATCGAGGCAATCCAGCGCATATTGTAGTTTTTCGCTAGCGGCCCTTCCGTGCCCGCTAAACACTCATCAATATAACGACGTACTGGCGCATGCCAATGGCGGTAATTCGACATATTGATGGCAAATTCGCTGGTTTGTTTGGGAATGCGGATGTCTTCGTTGGTTAACACCCAAGAGCCTAGTTCACTGTCCAGAGTGAAACCCACCACACCATTGCCTACGGTTAAAATTAACATGGTTTGCGGGCCATAGATCGCGTAGCCCGCTGCCACTTGACGCACACCAGGCTGCAAGAAATCGCGCTCTTGGATATCGCGCTCTTCGGCCGATTCAGGCACATTTAAGACGGAAAATATAGTACCAATCGACACATTCACGTCAATATTTGAAGAGCCATCCAAAGGATCGAATAAAAGTAAATTGCGCCCTTTGGGGTAATGGGAAGGAATCCGATGAACGGTATCCATTTCCTCAGACGCCATAGCGGCTAAGCTGCCGCCCCACTCGTTGGCTTGGAGCAAAATCTCATTGGACATGACGTCCAGCTTCTTTTGGACTTCGCCTTGAATGTTTTCAGAGCCTAAACTACCTAACACACCGCCTAATGCGCCTTTACTAACATGGTGGCCGATGACTTTACAGGCGCGTGCCACCGTCTCAATAAGTAAACGCACCTCGGCAGAAACCGAGCCTTGTTGGCGTTGTTGTTCAACTAAATAATGCGTAAGGTTTTTTTTCAAAATGCGCTCCGAATGACGTGCTTTAGGAGTTGAGTGCTTTAGTAATAATTTCGATAACATTCACCGACCGTGCTTGCTGTTGCACAGTTGATAAACACTGCTGCAATTGTTGACGATGGGGCTCAGCATACTGAGCCCAATTATCATAGGTACGTGCTAAGCGTGCGGCAATTTCTGGGTTGTGCTGATCCAAAGCAAGGACTTGCTCCGCCCAAAAATCATAGCCTTCAGAGCTATGCGCTGCGACAGGGTTGCCGGCACAAAAACGGAAAATCAAAGCCCGTGCCCGGTTAGGGTTTAATAAATTAAAGGCTGGATGCAGCATCAAAGCCCGCACGGATTGTACCGTAGTTGTGGGAGCCGTAGCTTGTAGAGCGAACCAATGATCGATCACTAAGGGGTTATGTTGCCAAATTTCATAAAAATGACTGCGTAACTGCCCGGTGAGGTGCTCAGGGTAATGCGTGACTAAGGCTTGCAGTGCCCCCAAGCTTTCGGTCATGTTTTGAGCCGCATGATATTGTTGCTCGGCTAAAGTAAACGCTTCCGTGCGTTGTGTCGCACATAAATAGTTCAAGGCTAAATTTTGTAAAGCACGTTGACCGGCGGATACGGCATCAGGATTAAACGATGCTGAGGGCTGGTAGAGTGCTTGATAGCAGTGCTGCCAAGTGGCTTGAAGCTGTTGACCTAAATGCGTTTCTAGTTTCTTGCGAACTTGGAATAGGTGTAGAGGTTCGATAGGCGAACGTAGGGTGTAAAGCTCCCGCACGGGCGGTAAACGCAACGCCCGTGACTTAAATAAAGCGGAGGCTGAAGGGTCCATTAGCACGCTTTGCCAAGCGGTTTCGAGCGCTTGAACCGCTGGTAACGAGGCTAAGTCGGGTTCGGCGCTTTGCATTAGCTCTGCAATGGCAAGACGCGCAAGGCACTGCATGGCTTCCCAGCGATTAAACGCATTGGTGTCGTGTTGCGCTAAGAGTAATAACGTGGATGGCTCATATTGAAGGGTTAACTTTACCGGTGCCGAAAAGTCCCGCAGAGCCGAGAGCACGGGCTCAGAAGGCACCTGCTCAAACACCCAGCTTTGTTGGGGTTCAGTAAACAGCAGTAAAAACTCATGCTGAGAGCGATCACCTAGCTGGACCGTTAAGGCTTGCCCGGTCTGATCCAGTAACGCCATCTTGAAGGGAATGAGTAAAGCAGGCTTGGGCTGATCCTTGGGCTCAATACCAACGGGAGGATTGTCCTGTGAAAGCGTCAAGGTATAGCGTTGGGTAACGCGATCATAGGTCGTCTGTACGTGTACGGTAGGGGTGCCCGCTTGTTGGTACCAATAGGCAAACTGAGCCAGAGACTGGTCAGGGTTATGGGTTTGATAGTGTTCATCTAGTACTTGCAAAAAATCATCGCACGTAATCGCTTGACCATCAAAGCGCTTAAAGTAATCTGCAAGGGCGGCTTGGAAAAGGTCTTCCCCGAGCAAGCTGTGTAGCATGCGGATCACTTCGGCGCCTTTTTCGTAAATCGTAGCTGTGTAAAAGTTACTGATTTCCTCATAGCTTTCTGGTCGTATCGGATGCGCCATGGGACCAGCGTCTTCGGGGAACTGAGCTAAGCGTAAGGTGCTGACATCATCCATACGTTTAACCGCTCGTGCGCTGTCAGCAATGTCGGCATTAAGGCCTTGCGCCATACTGTCCGCAGAAAACTCTTGCTCCCTAAAGACCGTTAAGCCTTCTTTTAAAGACAGTTGAAACCAGTCGCGGCAGGTCACGCGATTACCCGACCAGTTGTGAAAATACTCATGACCAATAACGGCTTCAATATCACGATAGCTTTGATCGGTCGTGCTTTTGGGCTGGGCCAGCACATAGGCGGAGTTAAAGACATTCAGGCCTTTGTTTTCCATAGCACCCATATTGAAATCACGTGCCGCCACAATCATATAGCGATCTAAGTCCAGCTCTAGATTGAAGCGTTGCTCATCCCAACGTAACGCTTTAATTAAACTTTCCATCGCCCATTGCGTTTTGTCATAATCGCCTCGGTCGCTATACACCTGCAACAATACGTCGCGCCCCGATTGTGTTTGGAGGATGGTCTCTCGGCAATCAAAATCCCCTGCAACGATGGCAAACAAATACGCTGGTTTAGGGAAGGGGTCTTCCCAAACGGCGGCATGACGCTGATCAGGCAAACTTTCGGTATGAATTAAATTGCCATTGGATAGCAATAAAGGATAAGCCGTTTGATCTGCTTCCAACCTAACGGTATAAGTTGTGAGTACATCGGGTCGGTCGGCAAACCAAGTGATGCGTCGAAAGCCTTCCGGTTCGCATTGGGTAAATAAATGCGGACCCGACACATACAGGCCCATTAAACTGGTGTTGGCTTGTGGATGGCAGTGATTGCGGATTTCAATGTCGTTGTGTCGCTCCGTTAGCGGCAAACGTAACTCGGCTTCGGTTAACTCGTATTGGCTCGGCTCCCAAGTCTGACCATTAACGCTGACACTTAATAACTCAAGCTCTTCGCCTTGCAAGACTAACGGCTCAGCCTGCTCGGTCAAGCGGCTGACACTAAAGCGGCTCTGTACCGTGGTACGTAGCGGATCCAGTTGTAGTGATAAATGGAGTTGGTTAATACGATAAGGGTAGGGCTGCCAATCTAAACGATAGGTGGTGACGGTAGGCGAGGCGGTCATAAGTGCTTTTGAAAATGAATGCAGGCAAGTGGAACAATTATTACACTAGTTTGTCGTACTTTTAAGCATGGAGCAAATTAATGCGGCAACTCGGTGTATGATGAAATTTAAGGCTGTGTTCTAAGGCTACGTATCGAGGCTATTATGAAGCAAACTCTTTTTTCTCGTAGTTCACTGTGCCGCATGCTGAGCTTACTGAGCGTAGTGATGCTGCTTAGCGGCTGTGCCAACAGCTGGTCTGCCAAAGTCACCAGTTTTGAACAATGGCCTTATGCCACTCAGGGTCAGTCTTATACGATAGAGCCCAGGGGCTCCCAAGACAACAACCTAGAATTTGCCACAATAGCGGATACAGTACGCGCGGCGATTGGTGGGCCAACCGGATTGGTTGAAGCCACTCAGCCTGATCAAGCGCGCTTTGTTGTGCAGC
>DWUQ01000159.1 GCA_019120675.1 Candidatus Paenalcaligenes intestinipullorum
TCATAATGACGCTCGCTATACAAAATCCAACGAAAAGAAGCAGCTGTTTGTGTCATTGTAGAACGGTTGTAAAAAAAAACCACGCGCCCCGCTTACAACATGGTCAATAACTGCTTACTTTCGACTAAATCACGCAAACGCACTGCATCGCCAATGCGTGAGTAACGGCCGTGTGAGTTAAGCAAGACAATCGCCACCTTGCGTCCTTCGATCTCGGTGAGCATGACTAAGCACTCCCCTGCCTCATTAATAAAGCCAGTTTTGGAGATTTGGATATTCCATTTGTCGTTCAAAACCAAGCGGTTGGTATTGTTGAATTGCAGTTGACGGCCACGCGCTGGGGCCACGGCGTAGTGTTCGCTGGTGGTGTATTGATGAATGAGCTTATGCCGTGAGGTCGCTTGCAGTAGCTTAACCAAATCCTGGGGCGTAGAGACGTTATCAGCGGATAAGCCGGTAGGTTCCACAAAACGGCTTTGTCGCATACCAATAGCACGAGCTTTATCATTCATGGCGCGTACAAACGCATTTAGGCCTCCAGGATAATGACGTCCCAACGCGTTGGCAGCGCGGTTTTCGGAAGACATCAGCGCTAGATGCAGCATATCCGCTCGGCTAAGCTTAGAGCCCACATGTAGGCGTGAAGTGGAGTTTTTTAAACGATCAATGTCGGCTGTGGTGATTTCCAGCATTTCCGACATGTCCTGACCCGCTTCGACCACCACCAAAGCAGTCATCAGCTTGGTGATGGATGCAATCGGTCGAACTTGCTCGCTGTTTTTCTGGTAGAGCACATGCGAAGACTGTAGGTCTTGTACGTAAGCGATCTCGGAGCGCAGCGCTGCGCGCACTTCAGGGGCCGTAAAAGTGGACTCAACCTTCGTGAGGGAGACGGGGCGTAAATTGCGCTCAAAAACCTGATAAGGGCTTTGGTATTGGGGCAGACGGCTCGACGCTTCGGCCGTAGAGCGTTGGCCGGTCGCGTCCGCAGGGCTGTACATGAGGGAAGCGCCTAGGCTGAGCACACCAATAAAGGCTACCAAAGGCAAGCTTCGACCGAGGTTGCGTTTAAGCTTTTTTATCATGATTGCTTGTCGTAAAGGCGAGTCAAATGTTGCGATCATAATATCAGAAATCAAACGTGATATTAGTAAGTTAGCGCCTAAAGTTAAAGAATAATTGAGCTTTATTTTAAAACCATTACATGAAAGTCGTAAAAGCTGTTTGCCTATCCAGTGTTTTTTGAAAAATAACGCTAGTGGAATACGAGCTGCACTCAGAGTGCGTCAATGAGTAACCGTATGCGTGCCGTGGGCTACGCCGCTACCCAGCCGTTGGCGGATAACGCAACCGCTGAAGGCCACGCCAGTAATCGTCGAGTTGAGTTGACGATGGATATCCCGATGGGTACAAAGCTCAGCCAGTAACACGTTTGGCATAAAAAAAGCCGTAGGGTCAAAGCCCTACGGCTATAAAAAGGTGGTGCACACAATTGCGTAGCGCGTTATGGCAACCACCTTGCCACAAACGGTGCGGACTACGTCACAGTAGAGCTGCTGTGATCTAAACCGCGAATCTTGTGTTTTAAGCTTTGCAAGTCATACGGTGCAACATTGCGACGAACTGCATTCAAGATAAAGGTAATGACGACTGGTACAACCGCTGCCAACACAAAAGATTCTAATAAATACGTCAGCGGGGCGTTCGGAGCAGGGAATAAAGCTAAGCCCGCTACTAAACCACCAATCGTGCTTATTGTAGCAGTGGTTCCGTCTACACGTCGGCTATATAGTCCATAAAAGACGGGAAATGCCGCAGCTGAGCACAATAAGTCTGCAAAAAGAAACAAATACAACACACTGTAACCCTGGGAGGAGACAGCAAAGACAGGAAGTGCTAGGACAACCACTAAGCGCTTGGAGAGTTTAGCGAGTGTGGCTTTAGGAATGGCAGGGTTTAAGCGGTGTAAGTCCACGGCAATAATACTGGATACCGCGCTAATGGCGGTGTCGGCACTGCTCATGACTAAGGATAAGCCTAAAGGAATGAGTGCAATCACAAACCAAGTGGGAATAACCGAGCCAATCACACTAAATAACGCTACAGAGGCATCCCCCTCGGGGGTCATCGCCACAAAGGCTAGGCCAAATAAGCCCATAATTAGAATAAATGGCGCTACCAGTAAGCCACCCAACAAAAAACCACGGCGCATAGCCGGCACGTCTTTGGCAGCGTAAACACGTTGCCAGTTCCCTTGGTGAAAGAGGCCAGTCAGTAAAATGGCCACGAAAAAGGTCAAGCCCGATTTAATACCGGAGATTTCAGTCAGGCTCAGCAAATGAGGGGCCTCGGTTTGCAGGGCATTAATCGTAGGCGTAATCCCGCCCATGGCTTGCCAACCAAACGCAATTAAGGCGCCAATCAGCGGCAGAATTACCAGCATTTGGATTTTGTCGGTAAAGATGCTTGCCTTTAAGCCACCGTACGAAGTGTAAATGAGGGTGGCGCCCAGTACGATGGCCGCCGTCACCCACAAGGGAATCGGTGCGATTAAAGTGACCAGTTTCGCCATGGCGGTAATTTCCGCGGTCAGCGAAATAAACATGTAGAACAAAATAATGGTCAAGCACAGGCCATACATAGGGCGGCCGTAGCGTGTCA
>DWUQ01000160.1 GCA_019120675.1 Candidatus Paenalcaligenes intestinipullorum
TGATGGAGCGGGAAACGAGTCTCCAACTCGCGACCTCAACCTTGGCAAGGTTGCGCTCTACCAACTGAGCTATTCCCGCGTTACTGCTGGTTGCCGTAGCAACTAAAGATTGAACTATAGCACTAATAAAAGACACATGTCAACTATATTTTATCAATTCAACGCCCCAGCGCTAGCTAAGGGGTGGGCGGGTACGGTATGCTTCTAGCTGAATCCCCGCATAACAATTTCCCATATTGATTCCCCGCTGTGAAGATCCACAAAGAATATAGTTTGCATGCTGAAAACACCTTTGGCTTGCCCTGTACGGCCGACTGTTGTGCGGTGTATGGTTCATCTGCCCAGTTAGAGCGATTGAGCGCCATTGCGCGTAAATACCACCGAGTGCATGTGCTCGGTGGTGGCAGCAATGTGCTGTTACCGCCACATCTAACAGGCCTGCTTATTCATGTAAAAAGCCGCGGCATCCGCCTATTCGAAGAAACCGATACACACTGGATCATCGAAGCCGAGGCCGGTGAGTCGTGGCACAACTTTGTACGCTATACCGTGCAGCGGGGGTGGCCCGGGTTAGAAAATCTAGCGCTCATCCCCGGTACCGTAGGGGCATCACCCGTACAAAATATTGGAGCGTATGGGGTTGAGCTGGACCAGCGTTTGCACAGTGTGGTGGCGTGGCATATACCCGAGGCGCGTGCATATACGTTTACCCCCAAGGACTGCGAGTTTGCGTACCGCGATAGTATCTTTAAGCGTAGCGCACCCGGTACATGGCTGATCACGCAGGTGCGTTTTGCGTTGCCCAAGCAGTGGGAGCCGGTGCTGTCTTATCCTGATTTACGCCAAGAGGCCTCCTTACAAGACGAGCTTACCCCTCAAGCGGTGTTCGATGCGGTGGTGCGTATCCGCGAGGCCAAACTGCCCGATCCTCGCAAAATGGGCAATGCAGGCAGTTTTTTTAAAAATCCAATTGTCAGCCAGCAGCACTTTCAGGCGTTGCGGGACCAATTCCCGACTCTAGTGGGGTACCCCATTGGCAACGAGCAGTACAAGCTGGCTGCCGGTTGGCTGATTGACCGCGCAGGCTGGAAGGGCAAGCCTGTTGGAGCCGTGGCCATGCATGCACGCCAAGCTTTAGTGATGACCAATCTGGGAGGCGGCTCGTTACGTGATGTGGACGCCTTGGCTGAGGCAATCTGTACGGATGTGTACGAACGCTTTGGGGTGCGTTTAGAGCAAGAGCCCGTGCGCTTCTAATTAAAAACCCTACCGTGTTTTTAAACGATAGGGTTTTACTGAGGGGGGCCAAGTTCAAGGGGTTGAGTCGCGTGTTATGTGCACGATAACGGCTTAGGGCTTAAGGCGCTCGCTTTAGCTTACTTGGGCGGGAGCTAAGACATCTTGCATGGTGTACAAGCCTTTTTGTTTGTCGTTCAAGAACCGTGCGGCGCGTAGGCTGCCTTGGGCATACGTGCTGCGGCTGCTGGAGCGGTGGGTGATCTCTATACGCTCGCCTTCGCCACAAAAGTACACGGTATGGTCGCCAATAATATCGCCACCACGCACTACGGAGAAGCCAATATGACCGGTTTCACGGGCACCGGTTTCACCGTGGCGCGCCCAGTCGGCAATGTCGTTTAGGGGCTTGCCCCACGCTTGGGCAATCGTCTCGCCCATCGCCAAGGCGGTGCCGGATGGGGCATCCACTTTGTGGCGGTGGTGCGCTTCAAAGACCTCGGCATCAAAGCCGTGTTCCAGTAGCTTGGCGGCCAGCTCAATCAACTGCAGGCTTACATTGACGCCTACGCTCATATTGGGTGCAAACACGATGGCAATGCGTTCCGCGGCCTGATGGATGCGCTGCTTTTCTTCGTCGCTAAAGCCAGTCGTACCAATAATGCAATGGGTGTGGTGCTGAACGCAGGCCGCTAAGTGGGTCAGAGTGCCCGCAGGGCGCGTAAAGTCAATGAGGCAGTCGGCGTGGGCGAGTTGAGAGAGGTCATCGCTGATGATCACGCCTGTTTCACGGCCTAGAAAGGCGCCTGCATCGTGACCTAGAGCGGGGCTTTGACTTTGGCATAACGCCACCGTAAGGGTTAGATCCGTACTGTTTAGTACGGCTTCAATGAGCATACGACCCATGCGGCCGTCTGCGCCAGCTATGGCGATACGCATAGTAGGAGCTCCTGTTTAAAAATCAAAAGGGCGTCGGGGCGTCGTGGGGGTTAACCACGTTGGGGTTGGGCTCGGCGATTGGTTCGCTATCTATCGCGCGGCTTTCTGCCTCGTAGGGAGTGATCCCTTCGCGCTCGGCTTTTTCAATTTGCTTGGGATCTTGGAAAGGTTGATGATTGGGCTGTTCGCTGCCTTCCCAGCGAACCAGCTCATCGTTTTCAAACCAAACGGTAAACAAGCGCTTCTCGGGTTTGCCATAGCCGGGTTGGTTGTAGTAGGGGTAGTCCCAGCGATCCGCGTGGAAGATGTCTTGTAAAGTAGGGGTGCCCAGTGCGTAACGCACTTGCTCGCGGCTCATGCCGACTTGAAGCTGCGCGACTTGCTGCTCGGTAATCCAGTTGCCTTGTTGTACATCAGCGCGATAAGGAAAGCCCCACTTGCCTGTGCCGCATGCGCTAAGCAATACTGCTGAGACGCCAATTGCCAGGCTGGTGCGTACTAAGGATGGGAGTTTATGAACTTTCATCTGCTTGCAATGCCCCAGTTAGAATAAAAACGTTATCATATAGGGAATAGGCGTCTGCGCATACTGCGCGATGAACTGTGCCTGGGAATCCGTCGGTACGACTGATGGGCGACAGGCCTTACCCCTTCAGATATATAATTGTAACCATGAACGATCAAATTGAACTGAAAAACATGGGGCTTAAGGCGACCTTCCCGCGCCTCAAGATTCTTGATATCTTTCGTCGCAACGATGGCACCAAAGAGCTTCGTCACCTTAGCGCCGAGGATGTGTATCGGCTGCTCATCGCCGAGGACGTCGATATTGGCTTGGCTACAGTGTATCGCGTGCTGACTCAATTCGAGCAGGCAGGCATTTTGATGCGTAGTCAATTCGATGGTGGTAAAGCCGTATTCGAACTCAACGACGGCGATCATCACGATCACTTTATTTGCACGAATTGTGGCAAAGTGGTCGAGTTTTCAGATCCTGAAATCGAACAGCGCCAGTACAAGATCGCTGACGAGCTCGGCTTCGAGCTCGAAAGCCACACCTTTGTGCTATATGGGACGTGTAGCGATTGCACCAGCGCGCGCCCAGTGCCAGGCGGACGAGCCAAGCAAGGCTAACACGAGCAGTGCAGTAAAGCGCGTTCGGATCGGTTTGCAAGGCTCTGAACGCTTATCTTAGTCGCACAAGCTATTCAAAGCCTTGTGCTGGCTCAACCTTTTAAGCTTAATGATGTTGTAGCATCTCGGCCGCGTGTTCGCGTGTGGTTTTGGTGATGGCGACGCCACCGAGCATTCGGGCGATCTCATCCACGCGCTCCGTAGGGCTCAGTTCACGGATGTGCGATACCGTCTGTGCGCCTTGGCGCTGTTTGCTAACTTGCAAATGCTGCTGCCCTTGGGCAGCCACTTGGGGCAAGTGTGTCACGCACAGTACCTGATGGCGTGCTCCCAGCTCGCGCAGCAGTCGGCCTACAATTTCTGCTACTGCACCACCAATGCCCGTATCCACCTCATCAAAAATGAGGGTAGGCACCTGAGCCGCTTGGCTGGCAATCACCGCTAACGCTAATGAAATACGCGCCAACTCGCCGCCCGAAGCCACTTTGCTCAATGGCGCTGGAGCGACCCCAGCGTGGCCAGCGACTAAAAACTCCACCTGCTCGTGACCGTGCGCAGACGCTTTGCTCGGTGCTAGCTTGACCACAAACTGCCCGCCCTCCATCGAGAGCTCTTGCATGGCTTGGCTGACTTGTGTGCTCAGCTGCTCTCCGACCTGAGTGCGTGCAGTGCTAAGCTGCTTCGCAAGCTGGTCATAATGCTTTTCTGCGGCATCCAGTTGGGCTTGCAGGCCTTCTAAGTCGATCGCAGCTTGGAGAGCATCCAGCTTGCTTTGCAGTTCGAGCTGCAACATAGGTAAGGCTTCGGGCTCGACCTTGTATTTGCGAGCCAAACTAAAAATATGCGCCATGCGCGCTTCGAGCGTGGCTAAGCGCTCGGGGTCGAGCTCCATGTCCGACATATAGCGGTTCAAATCCGACACCGCTTCGGAGCAGGCGATATGGGCTGACTCAACCGTGTCATAGAGGCGTTGTAACGAAGCATCGTGCTGCAACAGGCTTTGCAGCTCACCTGCCGCAGACAACAACAAGCGTTGCGCGGCATGGTGTTCGCCATCAAGCAGCTGTAATGCTTTAGACGTGCCGTCCAATAACGCTTGCCCATGCGCCAGGCGACCATGCTCTTCGTTGAGTTGTTCCCACTCTTGGGGGCCTAGATGTAAGTCGTTGAGTTCGTTGAGCTGCCAAACTAGGTGCTCTTGTTCGGCGCTAATTTGACTGGCGTTGGCTTGGGCTTCGAGCAAGCGCTGTTGGGCTTGAGTGCGCTGATGCCAAGCTTGAGCGACTTGTTGCGCCAAATCCAAATGGCCGCCTTGGGCATCAAGCAGCTCGTATTGCTTGGCCGCTTGCAAGAGGCTTTGATGGGCGTGTTGGCCGTGGATGTCCACCAATAAATCCCCCAGCTCACGCAGCTGCCCAAGGGTGGCGGGGGCACCATTGATGTAGCCACGGCTACGGCCCTGCGCGTCCAGTACACGGCGCAGTATTAGGCTATCTTGGCTGTCGAGATCGTGCGCAGCCAGCCACTGACTGGCCTCGGGGCTGAGGTCAAACACAGCACTTAGATCGGCTTTGTCGCTGCCTTCGCGGATGACTTTGCTGTCGCCACGCGCGCCTAGAATCAGCGATAGTGCATCAATGAGGATGGATTTACCGGCTCCGGTTTCTCCTGAGAACACGGTAAACCCAGCTTCGAACTCGATGTGTGCTTGGTCAACAATTACAAAATTGTGAATATGCAACGAACGCAACATAGGCCATCACGTAAAAAAGGTTAATCCCCAGTCTCGTCTTCGGGTAGGGGCATGCGATTCCAATCTAGTTTGGTACGCAAGGTGGAAAAAAAGCTATAGCCAGTAGGGTGAATAAAGCATACCGTGGCTTTGGCACGACGCACATCAATCCGATCGCCTGGCTGACAGTCAGACCAAGCCTGCATATCAAAGTGCACGCTGGCACCACTTTCTACCCGTCCCATCGTGGTGATCGTAAAGCTTAAGGTGCTGGTGTCGGGAATGACAACGGGACGATTGGAGAGCGTTTGCGGGGCTACAGGCACCAACAAAAAGGCACTGAGGTTGGGATGCAAAATGGGCCCATTCGCAGCCAGCGCGTAAGCCGTAGAGCCAGTAGGGGTCGACACAATCACACCGTCCGCACGTTGGCGATGCATAAATACCCCATCCAGTTCCACGCGCAGCTCAATCATGCCACCGCGTCCCGCACGGTTAATCACAATGTCGTTGAGCGCCACATCCGACACCAGTACCTGCTCGCCACGTACGATACGGCCTTCGAGTAGGCTCCGCTCTTCGGACACATAATGGCCGTTGAGCACACTTAAAATGGCTTCGTGGGCACTATCGAGTGGAATGTCGGTAATAAAGCCCAGTCGCCCATGATTCACGCCAATCATGGGGACGCCGCTGTGAGCCAGTTTGCGTGCGGCACCAATCATGGTGCCATCACCGCCTAAAATCATGGCTAAATCTGCTTCTTGCCCAATTTCACTAAAGGTCCGATTAGGGATATCATGAATACCCGTATGCTTGGCGGTGTGCTGTTCAATCAGCACCGTACAGCCAGCGTTGTGCAGGGTTTGGGCAACGGCTCGCAAAGGTGCATCCAGACCGCTGTCATGATAGCGACCAATGAGGGCAACCGTTTTAAAATGCATGAGTACGTACTGCCTTTTCAGCAAAAAATAATTGAGTAAACTTGATTATAAGAGGCCGATACGAGTTATGGGTTAAGAAATCCATGTTCTGTTGATGAGTCGTGAAAAAACCAAATGAAACGTATGGATGATCGAGCAAACGAGTTATTAAATGTCCTGATTGAGCGCTATATCGCCGATGGTCAGCCAGTGGCTTCGCGTACCTTGTCAAAGCTGTTTGATCTGTCGCCTGCCACCATCCGTAATGTGATGGCCGACCTTGAACAGTTAGGCCTAATTCATAGCCCCCATACGTCGGCAGGGCGCATTCCTACTCCACAAGGTTATCGTTTGTTTGTGGATCGTTTGTTGGCCGTGCAGCATTTCAATCGTCCAACGATTGAACCCATTGTTTTAAATTGGCCCATCGATGAGCCCAGCAAAGCGGTCAACTCGGCTGCAGGCTTGTTGTCGCATTTATCGCAGTTTGCTGGGGTCGTGTTAGCGCCCAAACGCTCACAAACCTTTCAACATATTGAGTTTATTCGTTTGGCAGAAAAGCGTGTACTACTCATCATCGTTACACCGGATGGTGATGTGCAAAACCGTATTCTATTTATGCAGCGCGAATATCAAACCGCCGAGCTCCAAGAGGCCAGCAATTTTTTCAATCAGCATTTTTCTGGAAAATCGTTTAGCGAAGTGCGCCGTAGCATGGCGGCCGAGCTCAGTTCGTTACAAGCCGATATCTCATCACTAATGCAAGCAGCAGTGGATATAAGCGCTTCGGTCACCTCACAGCACGAAACCGTCGTGATTTCAGGGGAAAGCAAACTGCTCGATGTCGACGAGATCACGACCGATAAAAGCCGATTGCGCAGCTTGTTTCAGCTTTTTGATAAAAAAACCGATCTCTTGCATTTGTTGGATGCGTCTTCACAAGCTCAAGGCGTGCAGATTTATATTGGTGGTGATTCACAGCTGATGCCCCTCGAAGAAGTGTCTGTCGTCACCGCACCGTATGGTGTGGACGGCGAAGTGGTGGGGACCTTAGGCGTAGTGGGGCCCTCACGTATGGCGTACGACAAGGTCATCCCCATCGTTGATATCACCGCCAAACTGTTATCGAATGCGTTAAGCTATTCTCCGCACTAGGCATCGACATCTAGCCTTCTGGCCTCTTTTATTTTTAGCGAACTCATTATGCTGTTGAAACGTTTTCTACCCGAATCACCCGATGAATCACTTTTAAATAGTGAGCTCACGCATTACGATCAGGGGCCAATCGGAGTGCTGGTAGTGAATTTGGGCACCCCGGATGCACCAACTAAATCAGCGATTAAGCGCTACTTGGCCGAGTTCTTGTCCGACCCTCGGGTCATTGAAATCCCACAATTTGTCTGGCAATTTATTTTACGTGGAGCGGTGCTGCCGTTGCGTCCTCGTAAACTGGTGGAAAAGTACGAGTTAATTTGGCTACCCGAAGGCGCACCGCTGCTGGTCTATAGCCAGCGCCAAGCTGAGGGTATCGAAGCCGGTTTACGAGCGCAAGGGGTAGAGGTGCATGCTGAGCTGGCAATGCGATATGGCAACCCCTCCATTCCTAGTGCGATTGAACGCCTACGTGCCAAGGGGTGTCAGCGTATTGTAGTGGTGCAGTTGTACCCACAATATGCGGCCAGCACCACCGCGACAGCGGTAGACGCCATTAACCGTTATTTGGCTAAGCTGCGCAACCAGCCCGAGATGCGTTTTATTAAAAGCTACTACGATGCACCGCAATACATTCAACCCTTAAGCCAACACATTCGTCGCTACTGGGCCGAGCACGGCACACCGGAACGTTTATTGCTGAGCTTTCATGGCTTGCCCCGTCGCTGCGCGGCCGATGGCGATCCGTATTATCGTGAGTGTATCCTCACGGCTCATGCGGTACGTCAGGCTTTGGCCGACACTGGGGTGCCGGTGTTTGCTTCCTTTCAAAGCCGTTTTGGAGCTGAGCGCTGGTTAGAGCCCTACACCGAGCCGCTATTGCGTCAATGGGCCAAGGAAGGGGTCAAACACGTGCACGTGACCTGCCCAGGATTTTTAGCAGATTGTCTCGAAACTCTAGAGGAGATCCAACTAGAGTGCCGCGATGCGTTTCTTGAGGATGGGGGCACCGATTTTGGTTATATTCCCTGCTTAAATGATGATCCAGAGTGGGTTAAAGGCCTCACCGAGCTGGTGCACCAGAATTTGGGTGGGTGGATCGCCCCATCAGTGCCGTCCTCTACTGTACCGAGTTAAAAAATTGCACAAATACTCTTGAAAGAGGGGGCAGCTGCCCCCATTCTTATGTCTATTCGTAATTAAACCGCTTTGGAGAGCCTTATGTCTGCATCCACAGACCAGCCAAATGTAAACCCTGACGAGCATAATTTAGACCAAGAGGCCACTACGGAATCGTTGAACGAGACCGAGCTGGGGCTCGACGCCAGCTCTGAGTCTGGCTTGGCCGCTGAACTCGAAGAAGCGCAAGCTAAGGTGTCTCAGTATTACGATCAACTGTTACGCGCCAAAGCTGAAGTCGAAAACATTCGCCGTCGTGCCGAAGAGGACGTGGCTAAAGCGCGCAAATTTGGCGCTGAAAAATTTGCCGAAAGCTTATTGCCCGTACGCGACAGCCTAGAGGCTGCTTTGGCTCAAGAAGAGCAAAGCATCGAGATTTTACGTGAAGGTGTCGAAACCACTTTGCGCCAAGTGGATAACGCGTTTGCTCGCAACGCCTTACAAGAAATCGCCCCACAAGCAGGGGATAAATTCGACCCCCATACGCACCAGGCGATGTCGGCCATCCCGTGCGATCAACCCGAAGGGTGCGTGGCCCAAACCCTGCAAAAGGGCTACATGCTGTCCGATCGTGTGTTGCGTCCAGCGCTGGTGATGGTGTCTTCAGGCCCAGCCGCCTAACGTCATAAATTATGGTCTTGAAACTTGACGAAAAGACCCCATGTAGTACTCATTCAGTTATTTAATACGCGTCTTAACGACCGCGTTTATTTATACAAGGTAAGAATATGAGCAAAATTATAGGTATTGACCTCGGTACCACCAACAGCTGCGTGGCTATCCTTGATGGCGACCAGGTCAAAATTATTGAAAACGCCGAAGGCACCCGCACCACACCGTCTATCGTGGCCTACATGCCCGAGGGCGAAGTGCTGGTTGGCGCACCCGCTAAGCGTCAAGCGGTCACCAATCCTGAAAACACCATTTACGCTGTCAAGCGTTTGATCGGTCGCAAGTTCGATGAAAAAACCGTTCAGGAAGACATCAAGCTGATGCCCTACAAGATCGTCAAAGCTGATAATGGTGACGCATGGGTTGCGGCTCAGGGCAAAGACTTAGCGCCTCAGCAGGTTTCCGCTGACATCTTGCGTAAAATGAAAAAAACCGCCGAAGACTACTTGGGCGAGCCCGTTACCGAAGCGGTGATTACCGTACCGGCTTACTTTAACGACAGTCAACGTCAAGCCACCAAAGACGCTGGTCGTATTGCTGGCTTAGACGTCAAGCGCATCATCAACGAGCCTACCGCGGCAGCATTGGCCTTTGGTATGGATAAAACCACCGAAGGCGATCGCAAAATTGCGGTGTATGACTTGGGTGGTGGTACCTTCGACGTTTCTATTATTGAAATCGCTGACATTGATGGCGAAAAACAGTTCGAAGTGTTGTCCACCAACGGTGACACCTTCCTAGGTGGCGAAGACTTCGATCAGCGCATCATTGACTACATCATTGACGAGTTCAAAAAAGACAGCGGTGCGGATTTATCCAAAGACGTCTTGGCCCTCCAGCGCCTCAAAGAAGCCGCTGAAAAAGCCAAAATCGAGCTGTCTTCCACTCAGCAAACCGAGATCAACCTGCCGTACATCACTGCCGATGCGTC
>DWUQ01000161.1 GCA_019120675.1 Candidatus Paenalcaligenes intestinipullorum
ATAAGGGGTGCAAGGTCGAAATAAGGGCTGGCCGGTCATCAGTGCGCCCACATTACTGATGTGAAAGCCATCAACGTCTTTTGAGGGGTTAATGCTTTCAATGACCAGCTGTTCATTTAAATGAGCCGGCAAAGGAAGCTGCACTAAAATTCCATCGACGCTGTCATCGTGATTGAGCTGCTGGATCAGATTTAAAAGCTGATCTTGCGTGGTGTCAGCAGTAAGACGGATCACGTCTGATTTAATTCCGGCCTTTTCACATGCAATGGCTTTATTGCGCACGTAGACTTGTGAGGCGGGATCTTCACCAACGAGCACAACGGTTAGCCCAGGCTGGATGCCTTTGGTTTGAAGCGCTTGGGTGCGTTCGGCCACCTCGGCTCGAACGGTTTGGGCTAAAGCAGAGCCTGAGATAATGTGTGCGCTACTCATGATTGCGCGTCTCCGGATTTGGCTAGTGCAATTTTCATTAGATCGGCAACAGTAGTGACTTCGAGCTTTTCCATAATATTGGCTCGGTGTGCCTCAACGGTTTTAATGCTGATATTTAAGTCACCCGCAATTTGTTTATTCAGGCGACCGGCCACAATACGCTCCAGTACCTGTTGCTCACGCGCGGTTAAGCGAGAGAGCACTTCTTCGTGACTGCGCTGTTGGGCCACTTGCTGAGCGCGCTCCGTTGCTTGCTCCATCATGCGCGCCACAATCGCCCGTAAATCGCTTTCATTAAAAGGCTTTTCAAGAAAATCGATCGCGCCTTTTTTCATGGTGCTCACGGCCATCGGCACATCGCCATGGCCAGTAATAAACACCATCGGCAAGGTAGCATTGCGAGCAATTAAGACCTCTTGAAGCTCTAGACCACTCATGCCGGGCATACGCACATCCACAATTAAAATCGCTAACTGCTGGGAGTCGTAGGTGTTTAAAAAATCCTCGGCATCGGCAAAACACTGCACATGGTGGCCATTGGCTTCAAGCAACCAACGTAATGAGTCACGAACCGCTTCATCATCATCAACGATAAAAATCGTGCAGTCTTGCTGAGTACTACTCATGCTTGGATCTCCTTAGTGTTGTCATCATGTAGGGATGGGTCTGCAGAAGCGCAGGGTAAGCTGAAGCGGAAAATCGTGCCGCCCTCAGGGTTGGCTTCCGCCCAAAGTCGGCCATGATGAGATTCAATAATCGTACGACAAATATTGAGGCCCATACCTAGCCCTTCGGATTTGGTACTGTAGAACGGTTCAAATAAGCGCTCAGGATTTTGCAAGCCACAACCGCGATCAATGACCGCAAGCTCTACCATTTCTGTATTCGTACTAACCACTAGATGCAAGGTAGGATAAGTGCTATTTTCCATTGCTTCAACACCATTTTTAAGTAAGTTTAATAATACTTGTTCAATTAAAATGGGATCGGCTTGTACAAAAGGTAAGGGTTCTGGCAACTTCACATCAATGGCGATGCGTCGTTTGCGGGCATCGATCTCAGCAAAGCTGACCGCGTTTTCAATAATCTCATGTAAGTCGGTGGCCTGACGATGGGGCTCACTACGTTTCACAAACTCTCGAATACGGCTAATGATTTTACCGGCTCGCTCAGCTTGTGAAGCCGCTTTTTCGAGTGCCTCAATCAATTGCTCAGGCTTGGCACGGCCGCTTTTTACCATGGCGACTGCACCCATACTGTAATTGGCAATCGCGGTTAGGGGTTGATTCAACTCGTGAGCTAAAGAGGAGGCCATCTCCCCCATGGTGGTGAGGCGGCTGGTCAGTTGAGCCTTTTCTTGCTGGACTCTTGAGGCTTCTTCGTGCTTGCGGCGTTCGGTGATGTCTCGCGCGACCTGTAGGCGGACCCGCCGACCATCAGTCCAAGCTAGCATGCGATGATGCACTTCAAACCAGCGCTCTGAAGCGGTGGAATACGTTTCTACGGTTTCATCGGTGAAGCGCCCCAAGCGGCCGCCCAGAAGCTCAGCGTGCCCACTGGATTGAGCCCCAAAAAAGCGCCGATAGGTACGGTTAGCGAAGAGCAACTCTAGGCCTTCAGGGGTATCGGCCACCACAGAGATAGCATCATCTAAGCCTTCGAGCACCGTCATAAAGCGTTCGTGGGCTGCGGTGAGCGCTTCACGGATGCGTTTAGGCTCGGTGATATCGGTCATAGAGGTCATCCAGCCAATTTGCTCGCCATTGGGGTCACGTAAAGGGGAGACATACATGCGCGCGGTAAAGGATGAGCCATCGCGTCGCTGCGCCTCAACCTCAAGACCACTACTGGGCGTTCGCCCCGACATCAATAAGTCGAGAATTTCTTGGTGCTGTTCGTGGCGACCGGGTTGCCAATAGGGGAAGGGGGCGGTACGACCAATCAGATCGGCTTCATTCCAACCAATCATGCGACAAAAGGCGGGGTTAACGTACGCAATACGGCCATGCATATCAAAGACACGCATACCGGTCGACATGGAGTTTTCCATGGCACGCCTAAACCCCGTTTCGGCAATTAAAGCGGCTTCGGCATGGGTGCGAAAGCGGGTATAGCGCCATAAGGCTAATAGACTAACCACTATAACAAGTGATAATGCAATAATCACCATAGTGAGACGCTGCTGACGCGCCTCTTGGTCGATGGTGACAAACATAACACTGTCACTTTGTAAGCGCTGCAACCAAACAAATACCCCCATCACACATAGGTACAAGCCCAGTACGATCACGGGTGTCAGCCAATATAAGCCACGACGGCTTTTTTTGGCTTGATCATAAAACGTAGTAGGAATCAGTGATTTTTTAGTCGGAGTTGCCATAGCAGTATTCGATAAGTTTGTAGGCATTGTAAGCGCTAACCCTGATAAAAGCTTTTCACATGGCAAAAACTATTACCATAAAATGAAAATTCACTTGAGCCGCAGGCCTTTCTTTCCTAGAATAGCCAAGAGTTGTAGGCACGATCTGCCTAAACCTATTTGGGGTCCGACCAGACTGACAGCCTCTGATATGCCAACACTAAAATGCCACAGTGGTGTCGGAGCGGACTCGTATTTATTAACTGGAGACGCTAATGTCCTCTCTTGACCATGTCAGTAATGCGGCAAACGTTGAAGAAAACGATTACGCCCTAGAAGCCCAAGAATGGCTGGAAGCGCTGGAAGCGGTTCTCGATCGTGAAGGTCCTGATCGCGCGCACCAATTAATTGAAACGCTAACGGATTTAGCGCGTCGTTCGGGTGTTAATCTGCCGTATTCCCCCAATACCGCTTATCTTAATACGATTCCAGCTGGCCAAGAGCCAGCTCACCCTGGTGACCTCGCCCTCGAAGAACGCATCCGTTCTTACGTGCGTTGGAACGCCATGGCCATGGTCGTAAAAGCCAATGAGTACACCCCACCTGATGGCGGTTCCGTTGGTGGTCACATCGCGTCGTTTGCCTCGTTGGCGACGATGATCGCATGTGGTCAAAATCACTTCTGGCATGCAGAAAGCGAAGACCACGGTGGTGATATGGTGTTCTTCCAAGGCCATACTTCTCCAGGTATGTACGCGCGTGCGTTCCTCGAAGGCCGCATCAGCGAAGACCAGCTTGATAACTTCCGCCAAGAAGTTGATGGTAAAGGGTTGCCCTCTTATCCTCACCCCAAGCTCATGCCTGAGTTCTGGCAGTTCCCAACCGTATCGATGGGTTTAGGCCCGCTGATGGGGATCTACCAAGCGCGTTTCCTCAAATACTTGCACGCTCGTGGCATTCAAGATACCTCGGGTCGTAAAGTCTGGGTATTCCTCGGTGATGGCGAAATGGATGAGCCTGAGTCCTTAGGTGCGATCGGTGTTGCGGCACGTGAAGGTCTCGATAACCTAATCTTTATCGTAAACTGTAACCTTCAGCGTCTGGATGGCCCCGTACGTGGTAACGGTAAAATCATCCAAGAGCTCGAGGGTACCTTCCGTGGTGCCGGTTGGAACGTCATCAAGCTCATTTGGGGTGGGTACTGGGATCCTCTCTTGGCACGCGACAAAGAAGGCATCTTGCGCAAGGTCATGGAAGAAACCATCGACGGTGAATACCAAGCGTATAAAGCCAACGACGGTGCCTATGTGCGTGAGCACTTCTTTGGCAAACACCCCAAGCTGCTCGAAATGGTCAG
The DNA here is from genome assembly GCA_019120675.1 of Candidatus Paenalcaligenes intestinipullorum. Classification (GTDB taxonomy): domain Bacteria; phylum Pseudomonadota; class Gammaproteobacteria; order Burkholderiales; family Burkholderiaceae_B; genus Paenalcaligenes; species Paenalcaligenes intestinipullorum. The sequence continues at coordinate 4,149 of DWUQ01000161.1, forward strand.
CCGCATGAGCGACGACGACATTTGGCGCTTGAACCGTGGTGGGCACGACCCCCACAAAGTGTATGCCGCGTTTGACGCAGCCACAAAGCACGAAGGCCAACCAACGGTCATCTTAGCCAAGACGATTAAAGGTTACGGCATGGGGCATGTGGGTCAAGCGAAAAACCCTACTCACCAGCAGAAAACACTCGATCTTGACTCCATCCGTGAGTTCCGCGATCGCTTCAATATTCCTATACCCGACGACAAGCTCGCCGAAGTGCCTTACTTCAAGCCTGCTGAAGACTCGCCCGAAATGAAGTACTTGCACGAGCGTCGTAAAGCATTAGGTGGCTACTTGCCTAAGCGTCGTGTGAAAGCGGACGAAACCTTGCCTACTCCTGAGCTCGATGTCTTTAAAGCCGTCTTGGAGCCTACCGCAGAAGGCCGTGAAGTTTCCACTACACAAGCGTTTGTGCGTGTGTTGAACCAGCTGTTGCGCGACAAAGAGCTTGGCCCACGTATCGTGCCGATCTTGGTCGACGAGTCTCGTACCTTTGGTATGGAAGGTCTCTTCCGTCAAATCGGTATCTACTCGCCCCAGGGGCAGCTGTACACCCCTGTTGATAAAGCACAGGTGATGTACTACCGCGAAGACAAAAAAGGTCAACTGCTCCAAGAAGGGATTAACGAGCTCGGTGGCTTCTCCTCTTGGATAGCTGCAGCAACCTCATACTCTTGCAACAACAAGATTATGATCCCGTTCTTCATCTACTACTCCATGTTTGGCTTCCAACGTTTTGGTGACTTGGCTTGGGCAGCAGGTGATATGCGTGCACGAGGCTTCATCTTAGGTGGTACCGCAGGTCGTACTACCCTAAACGGTGAGGGTCTGCAACACGAAGACGGTCATAGTCATTTGCAGGCTGCGGTGATCCCGAACTGTATCTCCTACGATCCTACCTTTGCTCACGAAGTAGCAGTTATCATTCGTGATGGTCTACGTCGTATGGTTACCGAGCAAGAAGACGTGTACTACTACGTCACCGTCATGAACGAAAATTACCCGCAGCCTGGCCTCAAAGAAGGCGACGAAGAAGGCATCTTGCGCGGTATGTACAAGCTGCAATCCAAAGAAGCCTCGGGCAGCGACCTAC
>DWUQ01000162.1 GCA_019120675.1 Candidatus Paenalcaligenes intestinipullorum
ATACGCGTGTGATGTTGGAGGCGCTCACCAAAATGGGCGTGTCCGTATCACGACCGAATGCCCAAAGCATTGCGATTCAAGGTGGCTCTCCCTTTGCGCACCGTCAGGCGGACTTGTTCTTGCAAAATGCCGGGACTGCTTTTCGTTCCTTAACTGCAGCCTTAGCGGTGATGGGGGGCGACTTCCGTCTGCATGGCATTCCTCGCATGCACGAACGGCCTATTGGTGATTTAGTCACGTCCTTAAGGCAGCTTGGGGCAGAAATCGAATACGAAGCCAACGAAGGCTACCCACCTTTACACATTAAGCAGCCTAACTTCTCTCCGTCCTCCAGTACCGTTGAGGTGCGCGGCGAAGTGTCCAGCCAGTTCCTTACCGCACTCTTAATGGCGGCTCCCCTATGGACAGCGAGTCAGGGTCAGGCCTTAACGATTGAAGTGGAGGGGCGGTTAATCTCTCAGCCTTACATCGCCATTACCTTAGCGATGATGGCGGATTTTGGGGTGCAGGTCGTCAACCAAGACTGGCAACGGTTTGTGGTGCACGCTGAGGCCCAATATCAGTCCCCAGGTGCATATCATGTCGAGGGCGATGCGTCCTCAGCGTCATATTTTTTAGCGCTAGGCGCCATAGGTGGGGGGCCGATCGACATCCAAGGGGTGGGTTCAAACTCTGTACAAGGGGATGTGCAGTTTGCCAAGGTCGTGGAAGCGATGGGCGCACAGGTTGAGTTCCAGCCTCATGCGATGACAGTCACTGGATCATGTGTAGCCAAAGGCGAGCGTTTGCAGGCCTTTGATTTGGACTTTAACCTTATTCCTGACGCGGCGATGACCGCAGCGGCACTGGCTATGTTTGCGGATGGGCCGTGTACCTTACGCAATATTGCGTCGTGGCGGGTCAAAGAAACCGATCGCATCGAGGCGATGCATGCCGAATTAGCGAAGCTTGGCGCACAGGTGGAGTCGGGTGAGGATTGGCTAAAAGTGTGGCCGATTCGCTCAGAGGCGTGGCAGTCTGCATCCATTGAAACCTATGATGATCATCGAATTGCGATGTGTTTCTCTTTGGCAGCATTTGGTCCATTGCCCGTAACCATTCTCGATCCAAACTGTGTCAGTAAAACCTTTCCTGATTATTTTTCTGTATTCGAAGGCTTGGTGTCGGCATGAGTGCACAATCTGTACCCGTGATTACGATTGATGGCCCGACAGCCTCTGGTAAAGGCACCGTGACACAGCGTGTGGCGGACGCCTTGGGGTGGCATTGTTTGGATAGTGGCGCGCTCTATCGCCTGACGGCATTGCATGCGTTAACTAAGCACTTAGACGCTAACGCCACAGACGACATTGCTCAACTAGCGGCCTCGCTACCGGTGGTGTTTCAAGGAGCAGAAATCTACCTAGAAGGCAAAGAAGTCAGCCAAGCTATTCGCCAAGAGCAGGTGGGCAATATGGCTTCACAAATTGCCGCGAATGTGGCGATACGTAGTGCACTATTGCAACGGCAGCGTGATTTTCGTCGTTTGCCCGGCTTGGTCGCCGATGGGCGAGATATGGGTACGGTGGTTTTTCCGGACGCACCGCTCAAGATTTTTTTAGTGGCGGATGTGCACGCTCGTGCCGAGCGCCGCGCTAAACAGTTGATGGAAAAAGGCCTTTCTGCTAATCTATCCGCTATTTTGTCGGATATGCAGGCTCGTGACTTACGCGATACTACCCGCTCTGCCGCCCCCTTAGTGGCCGCCGAGCACGCGTATACCATCGACAGTTCGGCCCTTACCATTGACGAAGTCGTGGATCAAGTGCTGGCGTATTGGCAGGCGATTCCGTAATTTTCGTGCTTATAAACAACCGTTTACAAGCTTTTTTTAAACTCCACTAGCAATCCTGCTGGTGTGTTCAAGTAGCCATTATGGCTGATGGATTAAATCGTTAATGTCCTCCATCTCTAATACCGATATCTTAGGCGGCGAAAGCTTTGCCGATTTGTTTGCAGCTAGTGTTCAGGATCAAGACCTCAAGGCCGGCGAAGTTATCTCCGCTGAAGTGCTGCGCATTGACCACAATTACGTATTGGTCAATGCGGGTCTAAAATCTGAATCTTTGATTCCCATCGAAGAATTCCTCAACGACCAAGGCGAACTCGAAGTAGAAGCTGGCGACTTTGTTTCTGTTGCCATTGATTCCTTCGAAAACGGTTACGGTGACACTATTCTGTCCCGCGATCGTGCGAAGCGTTTGTCCGCATGGTTGGCGCTAGAGCAAGCTCTGGAATCCGGCGAATTGGTCAACGGTACCGTTACCGGCAAAGTAAAAGGCGGTCTAACCGTTATGACCAACGGTATCCGTGCTTTCCTGCCTGGTTCTTTAGTGGATTTGCGTCCCGTCAAGGACACTACTCCCTACGAAGGCAAAACCTTCGAATTCAAAGTTATCAAGCTTGATCGCAAGCGCAACAACGTTGTGTTGTCCCGTCGTGCGGTACTCGAAGCCAGCATGGGCGAAGAGCGTCAGAAGCTGCTCGAAACCCTCACCGAAGGTATCGTTGTCAAAGGTATTGTTAAAAACATTACCGATTACGGTGCATTCGTAGACTTAGGCGGTATTGATGGTTTGCTGCACATCACCGATATGGCTTGGCGTCGTGTTCGTCATCCTTCCGAAGTGTTGCAGGTTGGCGAAGAAATCGAAGCTAAAGTTCTTAAATTCGACCAAGAGCGCAGCCGCGTATCCTTGGGCGTTAAGCAGTTAGGCGAGGATCCTTGGATCGGTCTAGCCCGTCGTTACCCACAACACACCCGTTTGTTTGGCAAGGTCACCAACCTGACAGACTACGGTGCGTTCGTTGAGGTCGAAGACGGTATCGAAGGTCTGGTACACGTATCCGAAATGGATTGGACCAACAAAAACGTCGACCCACGCAAGGTTGTCACCTTGGGCGAAGAGGTCGAAGTCATGGTGTTGGATATCGACGAAGACCGTCGTCGTATTTCCTTGGGCATGAAGCAGTGTCGCGCCAACCCATGGGAAGAGTTCGCTGTGAACTTCAAACGTGGCGATAAAGTACGTGGTGCCATCAAGTCCATCACTGACTTTGGTGTGTTCGTTGGCCTAGACGGCGGCATTGATGGTTTGGTGCACTTGTCTGATCTATCTTGGACTGACTCCGGCGAAGAAGCCGTTCGCAACTTCAAGAAAGGCGAAGAAGTCGACGCGGTTGTGTTGGGTATTGATACCGACAAAGAGCGTATCTCCTTGGGTATCAAACAGCTCGAAGGCGATCCTTTCAACAACTTCGTCGCCACTCACGACAAAGGTGCTTTAGTTACCGGTGTGGTGAAATCCGTTGAGCCTAAAGGCGCTGTGATCACACTATCTGTTGACGTCGAAGGCTACTTACGTGCTTCCGAGATCTCCACAGGCCGTGTAGAGGACGCAACTACGGTTCTCAAAGAAGGCGAAGAGATCGAGACCTTGATCCTCAACGTAGACCGTAAGGCTCGTTCTATCCAGCTTTCCATCAAAGCTCGTGAAAACGCTGAAACTGCTGATAGCATGCAACGTATTTCCGAAGCCAGTGCGTCTTCGGGTACGACAAATCTTGGTGCGCTCTTGCGTGCTAAGTTGGATCAGCAACAACGCGACGACGATTAATTGCCGTGACCAAGTCAGAGCTTATCGCGCTGTTGGCCAGTCGCTATCCGCAGCTGGCCGTGCGCGACATGGACTTAGCGGTTAAAACCATTCTCGATGCTATGACCCAAACGCTCGCAGCGGGTCAACGCATCGAAATTCGTGGTTTTGGTAGTTTCTCATTGTCGTCTCGTTCGCCACGTATTGGACGTAATCCTCGGTCTGGTGAAAAAGTGATGGTTCCTGCCAAGCAGGTGCCTCACTTTAAAGCTGGCAAAGAATTACGCGAACGCGTGGATGCGGTATACCTCAAAGAGCAAAGCTTGGCAGCGGCTTCAGCAACCAAGTAAACTTAAGTGGTATACGGCTAAAATTGATTCACAAAACAGGCCCTCTAGTAGGGCCTGTTTTGCGTGCATAATAGGGTATCAATATCCCCTACAATACAGGCTGTAAAACCAAGCGGAGATTAGCTATGCGCTATGTAGTCTGGATACTGCGAATTGTGGTGCTTATCGTGGTGCTACTGTTTGCCAAAAATAATGCTTCCCCAGTCAAGGTGACTTTTTTTGCTGAGTACGCCTTTACAGATGTGCCTTTAGTGGTGGTTATGGCGGTGTCACTCATTTTAGGTTTGTTATTAGGTGGCTTGTTAACCCTAGGGCCTAGTTTGCGTAAAGGTCGTGAGATCACCAAACTCAAGCGTGAAGTCGAGCGCTTAGAGCTGTTACAAGCTGAGCAAGCCCAACGCTTTCAGGCTCAGCAAGCTCAGCACTATGCTGAGCAAAGTGCCCTTGCTGAGTCGGCCACGCCTTTAGCCCCTATGTAACGCTTTTGGAGTAATGTTGTGGATTTTGAACCTTGGTGGCTAATTATTGTGCCATTGCTGTTTGGTTTAGGTTGGTTAGCTGCGCGCTTTGATGTCCGCCAAGTGCTCTCTGAATCAAAAAATTTACCGGATTCGTATTTTAAAGGTTTGAATTTTTTATTAAACGAGCAACCTGATCGTGCGATTGAAGCCTTTGTTGAGGTGGTAAAGCTCGACCCCGAGACAACCGAGCTGCATTTTGCTTTGGGTGGGTTGTTTCGTCGTCGTGGCGAGATCGAGCGCGCGATACGCGTGCATCAAAGCCTATTGTCGCGCGCGGATTTACCGCCCGCTGACCGCGAAATGGCGCAGTATGAATTGGCACAAGACTTTCTTAAAGCGGGCCTTTTAGACCGTGCCGAATTGGCCTTTGAGGCAGTGAGTCATACGGAGCGGTATGCCGTGCTGGCCGCTCGTGCGCTCATTCGTATTTATGAGTCGGAACACGATTGGCCCAAAGCGATCACGGCTGTGCGACGCTTACGCGACTTAGTTGATGAGCCCGTGCCGCAGCTCGTGCACTATCAGTGCGAAGAGGCGGAAATGGCCTTGCACCCTAAAGCGCCTCAGCTCGATAAAGCCATTCAGGCTCTGCAAGAAGCTCAAACCGCCGCACGAGCCTTGGGAGCAGAACATGGCAGTGTGGCTGCTCAAGCGCGTATTTTGATTTTATCGGCGCGTTTGGCCACATTGCAGGGTCAACCCGACCAGGCGCTTTCCTATTACCAAGAGCTCATCCATATCGCTCCTTTATACACTGGGTTGATTGCTAAAGATTTTATGCAGGTGGCGCAGACTACAGGTCAGGTTGACCTAGCGCTACAACGCTTACAGCAAGTCTACAGTCAACAGCCCAGCATTGATGTGTTCGAGGTGCTTTTTACAAACTTACGAATTCATCATGGTCCCGAGCACGCTTGGTCGTTTGCTCGTGACGCTTTACGTGCTCACCCTTCCTTGTTGGCCTTAGAGCGTATGCTTGAGACCGAACTCAGTTTCGCAGACCTGCATGAGCAGCAACCTTTATTAGGGCAGCCGGCCGAGGCGTTACCCACCGCTCAAGCGGCTCAGTTAATGATGGGTCAAGATTTAGCGTTGCTTAAAAATGCCGTGTACAAACAAGCCAAACGTTTAGATCGCTATGCGTGCGAGCAGTGCGGCTTTGAGGCCCAACGTTTTTATTGGCAGTGCCCAGGATGCAGCACATGGGAAAGCTATGCGCCCAAACGACTAGAGGAGCTTCAATAATGCCTTTTCCTCTGCAGCACGTACAGCAAACAAAAATCTTGGTGATTGGCGATGTCATGCTGGACCGTTATTGGTTTGGCTCAACC
>DWUQ01000163.1 GCA_019120675.1 Candidatus Paenalcaligenes intestinipullorum
TGAGGAGAAAACAATGCACAGCATAGTCGCTCGTTTGGGCGTCGTTGCCAGCTGTATAGTGGTCGCAGGTATGTGGACTCTACCGGCTGTTGCTCAGGATCCGCACACTACTATTGGCGTGGGCGCAGGGATTTTGCCCAAATACGAGGGCTCAAAAAAATACACGGCTCGACCTTACCCAACGGTACATTACCGTAGCGGCAACTTTTTTATCGCCCCCAAGGCCGAGATGCCATCGATTGGTTTACAAACGCAGCTGACACCGGGTTGGACCGTCGGGGTATTCGGTGGTTATCAATGGGGGCGTAAAGCCAGTGACGATCCGCACTTGTACGGCACCAAGCGCATTCACGATCATCTTAATGCAGGGGTGTTTACTCAGTATGCCGTCGAGGACTTCACCTTAAGCGCGACCTATTATCATTCCCTGCGCTCTGGTTATGGTTCGGGGCTGCAGTTAGGGGGCGCGTATAAGGTTTGGCAAGAAGGCCTTAGTGCTGTGCGTATTGGGGGGAATTTAAGCTTCATGGACAAGGACGCCATGCGTCGCCATTTTGGTGTCACAGCGGGGGAATCGGCTGCCAGTGGTGGGCGGCTGAGTGCCTTTCACCCATCAGGTGGCTTGAAATCGGTCACCGTTTACAGTGCCTACAGCTATCAGCTGAGTGAGAGTTGGAATGTGAATGCGGCCATTGGCCTCAAAAACCTAACGGGCGATGCACGTAAAAGCCCACTGACCGAGCGTGAAACCAGTGTGTACGGTTCGGTCGGTGTGGGCTATTCGTTCTAAGCAGGCTGCTTTAGGCTTTCAGCACATAGCGCAGAATTTCGACTACTTGCTCAGGGGTGGTGGCCCAAGCTTGGGCAGTCGCGTCCACCTCTTTAAGGGGATGGATGATGTCTTCAGCGTGCAGGGTGATGTAAGGCTTATTCAAAGCGGCACAGTAGCCCGCGTCAAAAGCGGCGTTCCACTGTTTGTATTTATCACCAAAGCGCACCACCACTAAGTCCGCCTTTTGGATGAGGGTTTGGGTGCGGATGGCATTGACCTTGGAAGACTTATGGTCACGCCAAAACTGGTTGTCCTCAGCGCCCAGATGATCCCCAGCGGCATCGCTGGCATCGTGATCGGTAACCGGTGCGGTAAAGGTGATGTTTAAACCGGCGGCTTTAGCGCCCTCTTCGATCTGTTCGCGCCAATCGGTGTGAATTTCACCTGAAAGATAAACGTTAAAACTCATAACTGCTCCAAAGCATACAGCCAAGGCTAGGACTAGGCTTGGCTCAGGTCGTAAAGAAGGGAAAGACTGAGGTTAGCATTTTGTAGGAGCGGATTAAAGTTTTGGCTTTCGGTCTTATTAGTAATTGGTCGATTTGCCAGTTAAAGACGCTTAGTTTTACCAACTGTGGTAAAACCCAGTGCTTTCATTAGAAAATGAGTGTATTTGCGGGCAAAACCCTACGTTTAACGATAAAATACCCAAGCCTTCCTAGTTTGCTGAAGGCTCAAAGCGTTCCCTTACGCTAGGCCAACGGCAGTCGTTGGGCCCTTTAAACTCGAATCCGAGTCTTTCCAAGAGAGTAGTGACATGAAAAAAGTGGTGCGCGCAAAGCTGCATGGAATTACCATCACCGGCGCTGACCTAAACTATCACGGTTCCATCACCTTAGATCCCGAAGTGTGTGAGCAGGCGGGGATTTTTCCGATGGAGTTCGTAGAGATCTGGAACAAACAAAGTGGTGCGCGTCTGACTACGTACGTGATTTATGGCGAGCGAGGCTCACGCTGCTGTATTTTAAATGGGGCAGCAGCGCGTACCAGTCAGCGTGGCGATGAGCTGATTATTTGCGCCGCTGAGTATGTGGCCACCAACGAGTTGTACGACTTAAAGCCCGTTGTGCTCACCTTTACCCCGGATAATCGTATCGAGGAGGTCATGCGCTACGAGGTCTATCGTTCAGACGAACACGACTTCAATTTCCGTATTGTGCGCGAGGAGCGGCCTAATGGCCCCGAGCGCTTGGTGCAATCGGTCGATATTGATGCACTGAGTGCGGATTTACGTGCGCGCGGGCTGGATGACCACGCCATTGCCGATATTTTATCGTGCCATTTGCCGGCTCAGCGGGTGTAAGGGTATTGTCGTTCTTACTCCTGTTTGCAATTGATTCGCCCTAATCAATATGAGTAACGCTTGGCCTCGGCGTATTGCACACTTGGATATGGATGCTTTTTTTGCCTCCGTTGAATTATTGCGCTACCCCGAGTTGCGAGGCTTGCCTGTGGTGGTGGGTGGGCGCACTACCCCACCTCCTGTTATGGGTCCAGACGGTCAACGCCAATTTGCTCGTTTAGGGGCGTATACCGGTCGAGGGGTGGTCACCACTTCCACCTATGAGGCGCGTACCTTTGGGGTGTTTTCAGCAATGGGCCTGATGAAAGCGGCCCAGTTAGCCCCCGATGCCTATCTGTTGCCTGCCGACTTTGAGTCGTACAAACATTATTCTCGGTTGTTTAAAGCGGCGGTGGCCACGGTGTCGGATCGTATTGAAAGCCGCGGGATTGATGAGATATATATTGATCTGAGCCATCTGCCTGAATCCAGTGAAATATTGGCACAGCAGTTAAAAGCGCGGGTGTTTGACGCGACCGGCTTATATTGCTCGGTCGGTATTACTCCAAACAAGCTGCTCTCTAAAATTGCCTCAGACTTAAACAAACCCAATGGCATCACGATTTTAGGTATCGAAGACGTACCAGATCGTATTTGGCCTTTATCCATTAACAAGATCAATGGCGTGGGGCCTAAGGCCTATGCCAAGTTACAAGCGTTGGGCTTGCACACAATAGGCGAGGTGGCTCAGACTGCGCCCGAGTTTTTGCAAGAGCATTTTGGTCTCAGCTACGCCAGCTGGTTGGCGCAGGTGTGTCAAGGGCA
>DWUQ01000017.1 GCA_019120675.1 Candidatus Paenalcaligenes intestinipullorum
CCAGCACACCGGTAAGGGTTGTGGTGCCTTGGGCTAAAGCCGCCAACAGCAAGGCCCTGTTAGAAATACTTTTCGAGCCTGGTAATTTTACTGTGCCCTGCGCTTGGCGCACAGGCGGCAGCACCAACTGAGCCAGTTGAGATTGAGTCATCGTAAACCACTCCTACTGCCCCAAAGCCGCCGCGCCAGTGCAGCACGCTCTAGGAAACGTTCCAATTGATCGGCATCGGCATCCGCTAACGCAGTCTCGGCTTGCTCAAAAGCCTCTCGCACCGCTTTTAATTCAGCTAATACCGCTTCACGATTGCTAAGAAAAATATCACGCCACACCTCCGCTGAGCCTGCAGCGATACGTGTAAAGTCTCGAAAGCCTGAGCCCGCCACATCCAGACGGCATTCTGCGTCCTGAGCACTCGCCACTTGCCACATGTAGACCGCCGATAAAAAGTGCGGCACGTGACTCACCGAAGCAAGCACACGATCGTGCGTGTCGGCGTCCATACGTAAAATCCGCGCCCCACAGCTTTCCCACAATGCACTAACCGGCTTGACAGCCCAACTCGCTGTGTGCTCAGTAGGGGTCAAAATCACTTTTCGATCGACATAAAGCTCGGCAGAGGCTGCTTCTGGACCCGTGGCTTCGGAACCCGCTATAGGATGAGCGGGCACGAACTGCGGCCATTGAGCTTTAGGTAAAGTCTGATACACTGCCGCCACCACATCCGCCTTGGTGCTGCCTGCATCAGTAACCACCGTATGAGGCCGCAAATGCGGGGACAGCTCGGCGAGTACCGTTGCGGTTGCTCCAACCGGCATCGCCAGCAAAATCATATCGGCTTGGGCAGTTGCCTCCGCCAGCGGCAACACCTCGTCAATCAATCCCAAAGAGCGAGCATGCTCTAACGAGGCTGGATTACGCCCTACCCCAATAACGCGTTCCACTCGCTGGTGCTTTTTGAGGGCTGCCGCGACTGAGCCACCAATTAAACCCGGCCCAACTATGACCAAGGTGTTAATGTGCACGTCAGTCTGCATAAGACCTACCTTTACCAAGGGAAAAACAAGCCATAGAAAACCCTTTACCCTCTATCAAGCGTTCAAGGCTGAGTCGGATAAGAGCCTAAAATCTTAAAGAAAGCCACGTCTTGCTTGAGCACGGCTAAGGCATCGTGCACGGCGGGATCGTCCTTGTGGCCTAAAAAATCCACGTAAAAATAATACTCCCACTGCCCGGTACGAGCAGGTCGCGACTCCAAGCGCGTCATGGAGACGCCGTGCTTAGCCAGCGGGGAAAGCATTTCGTAGACCGCACCAGGACGATTGGGTACGGCGAGAATAATACTCGTTTTGTCGCTGCCACTTGGTAAACATTCGATATTGCCAATCGCCAAAAAACGAGTGCGGTTATGAGGATCGTCTTGGATGCCTTTTTGCACCACGGATAAGCCCCACGCGGTCGCTGCGGCAAGACTGGCAATTGCGGCTACGGTCGGGTCATTGGCAGCGATACGCGCCGCTTCGGCATTGCTGGCCACCGGCTCTCGCACAAGCTCTGGATGGTGACGCATCAACCACGACTGGCACTGCGCCAACGCTTGGGGATGTGCCATCACACGGCTGACTCCTTCGAGGCTACCGCTTTTCGTGAGTAAATTATGATGAATATTGATAGATCGCTCGCCCAGTACCTTTAGGGGGGAGTTCAATAACAAATCCAGAGTACGGTTCACCGCCCCTTCGGTGGAGTTTTCAACGGGCACAATGCCAACATCCGCTTGCCCTGCTTCGACGGCTCGAAACACCTCATCAAAACTTTCACAATGCACACTCTTGATGAAATGCCCAAAATGCTCGTACGCCGCCTGCTCGGAAAACGAGCCTTGCGGCCCCAAGCACGCCACACGCGGCACACTTTCCAAGCCGCGACAGGCCGAAATAATCTGCCCCCAAACGGCCAACACCGAATGCTGAGTAAACGGGCCAGGATTCAGCTCTTGGAGGCGACGAACGATTAACGCCTCACGTTCAGGTTTAAGAATGGCGTCATCGGCATCGTACTCTTGCTTGATTTGCCCGATTTGCAAGGCTGCTTGGGCGCGTTGATTGAGCAGCCTCAAAATATCTTCGTCAATCTGATCAATTTGCTGACGCCAAGGGGAAAGCTTTTCTTGTAAGGTTTTAGCCATGACGTCGCTCGAACTCCTTCATGAACTCTACGAGAGCCTGCACCCCTTCCAGGGGCATCGCGTTGTAAATGGAAGCACGCATACCACCGACACTTTTATGGCCTTTTAATTGCAATAAGCCTGCCTGCTCAGCGTGTTGCAAAAACAGGGCATCTAAGCTGGCATCGTGCAATAAAAACGGAATATTCATGCGCGAGCGGGCCTCAGGGGCCACATGGTTGGCATAAAAATCGGTCTGATCCAAGTAGTTGTAGAGCAACTCAGCTTTGGCCTGATTACGCGCCTGCATGGCCTCAACACCCCCTTGAGCCTTTAACCACTTATAGACTAATCCGGCCATATAAATAGCGTAGGTGGGCGGCGTATTGACCATTGAGTGCTGGGCATCCAAGCTTGTGTAATTAAACACACTTGGACATTGCTGATCCGCATGCCCCAACAAACTACGTCGCACCACCACGAGAGTCACCCCTGATGGACCAGCGTTTTTTTGAGCGCCTGCATACAACGCATCAATATGCGCAAAATTGAAAGGACGCGACAAAATATTCGACGACCCGTCAACAACCAAGGGACGCTCAAGCTTAGGCCAATCATTGAACTCCACCCCGCCAATGGTTTCGTTGCTGCACACATGCACATAAGACGCGTCTTCGCGCAGCTGCCAACTGTCAGGCGTTGGGAAATAAGCAAAACTGCCCCATTGCTCGGTAGGTGCTTGAGAGCTGGCCGCAATATGAATGTCACCGTAATGCGTGGCTTCTTGGGCAGAACGGCTTGACCAGGAACCAGAGACCACATAATCCGCTTTACGTGCTGGGCCCAAACCCAATAAGTTCATGGGCACTAACGCATTTTGTGCCTGTGCTCCGCCTTGTAAAAATAACACCGCAAAGTCGTCGGACACCCCCAGCAGCTCACGTAAATCGGCCTCGGCCTCGTCACGGATCTGCATGAACTCCTTGCTGCGGTGGCTCATTTCCATTACCGACATGCCCGTACTATGCCAATCACTCATTTCGGCAGCCGCTTGCTGGAGCACCTCCAAGGGCAACACTGAAGGACCAGCTGAAAAATTCCATGGACGCATAAGGCTATTCCTCAGATTGATCGGGATTCGTAAAAGAGTCGGAGTCGCTGCTTGAGTCGACCTCATCGGACGGCGACGCCGAAGCGTTATCCATGCCCTCAGCTTCGGATTCAGACCCGTTATTTAACTCGTCATTTCCCAACTCAGCCTCGTCATCATTGAGAGCTTCTAGGCCACCTGCATCGGTTTCTTCGACTCGATACACACCCGAGAGCTTGCTGCCATCATCCACACTAATCAGCGTGACCCCTTGTGTGGAACGGCCCATTTCACGGATCTCATCCACACGTGTACGTACCAACACACCGCTATTGGTGATCAACATAATTTGATCGGTTTCGGCAACGAGTACGGCACCCACTAGATTACCGTTACGCTCTGAACACTGAATCGCAATCATGCCTTTGGTACCGCGACCATGGCGTGTGAACTCGCCAATTGCTGTACGTTTGCCGTACCCATTCTCGGTAGCGGTCAATACCGACAAGCGATTCACCGAACGCTCGGGCGCATTGCTATCGTGGGCTTGCTGAGCGAGTTCGTCCTCGTGGGCAATGGCTTCGAGCACATCGGTTTCTGCGACCAACAAGGAAATGACCGATTGACCGTCATCCAATCGCATGCCACGTACGCCGCGTGCGGTACGGCCCATCGGGCGGACATCGTTTTCCGCAAAACGCACCGCTTTGCCCGCGTCAGAAAACAGCATGACATCGTGCTCACCGGCTGTCAGCTGCGCACCAATCAAATAATCCCCTTCGTCTAAAGCCACCGCGATGATGCCGGTTTTGCGGATGCTTTCAAAAGCCGACAACTGGGTTTTCTTGACCGTGCCGCGCGACGTTGCCATAAACACAAACTGATCATCGCTGAACTCTTTGACCGACAGCACAACGGTAATTTTCTCGCCTTCTTCGAGAGGGAACATATTGACGATTGGGCGTCCACGCGAGTTACGTGAACCTTGAGGCACTTCCCAAACCTTTAGGCTGTATACACGGCCATGATCCGAGAAGCACAAGATCGCATCGTGCGTGTTGGCAACAAACAGACGATCAATCCAGTCGTCTTCACGCATGGCCGTGGCAACCTTACCGCGACCACCACGACGCTGAGCGCGGTATTCGGATAAGGGCTGGCTCTTGATGTAACCTGCGTGCGACATGGTTACCACCA
>DWUQ01000164.1 GCA_019120675.1 Candidatus Paenalcaligenes intestinipullorum
GCGTAATCGCGTGCTTCGCCGCCGTACTCTTTAGCCAAAACCGTGCAGATCGCAGCGGTCAATGTGGTTTTACCGTGGTCAACGTGACCGATGGTACCGACGTTGACGTGCGGTTTGGTCCGTTCAAACTTGCCTTTAGCCATGGCAGACTCCTGAAGGGATAAAAGTGCTGAAATAGATGATAGAAATGGTGCCCATGACGCGGATCGAACGCGTGACCTCTCCCTTACCAAGGGAGTGCTCTACCACTGAGCCACATGGGCAGCTAATTGCTTTTAGCAAAACAATAAACTGGAGCGGGTGAAGGGAATCGAACCCTCGTCTTAAGCTTGGAAGGCTTCTGCTCTACCATTGAGCTACACCCGCGAGGTGGTACTTCGATTACACCCGACTGTCGCGTAGACGCTGACAGTTAAAATTCTGGTGGTGGGAGTAGGATTCGAACCTACGTAGGCGTAAGCCAACAGATTTACAGTCTGCCCCCGTTAGCCACTTGGGTATCCCACCAAACAACGAACTGCGTATTGTGCCTAAAGCTGCATGCAGCGTCAAACTACCGTTGGAAACATGTAGCGACTCAGCAACTAAGTAGCCAAAGCATCAAAGAATAGAATTATTACCGCTCTAAAACACAAAGTCAAGCCCTATGGGTATAAAAGGCTATAAAACAGAGTAACTTTGTGAGTTTACCACTAAGCGTTAATAATTTGATCCCAGCCCTGACGTTCGAGCAGGCTGTTCAAATGCTCCCAATCTTGGAAACTAATGAGCAACTGGCCTTTGTTTTTGGCACCGACCTTGACCACCACCTGGGTTCCCAAATGCTCGGACAGGGCTTTTTCCACACGCTGTAGATCACCACTACGTTGCGTTTTGGGCTTGGCAGCGCCAGCGCCCTCCTCTTCTGAGGCTTTTAGTGTTCTTGCGACCAGCCTTTCTGTCTCCCGTACGGACAAACGCTTCGCCACGACCTAATTGGCCAGCATGATTTGCGTTGCCGCATCCGTGGTTAAGATGGCACGCGCATGCCCCATATCGATATCGCCCGCCAACAGCATGGTTTGTACCGACTCGGTCAAATTCAACAAGCGCAATAAATTGGTGGTAGCAGAACGCGACCGCCCAATAGCTTGAGACGCCTGCTCATGGGTCAGATCAAACTCGTCTAGCAAACGTTTTACCCCTCGCGCCTCTTCGAGGGGGTTAAGATCTTCGCGCTGAATGTTTTCAATCAAGGCCATGACCGCAGCGCTCTTGTCATTAACCTGGCGCTTGATAACTGGAACCTCTGTTAACCCCGCTAAAGTGGCCGCACGAAAACGGCGTTCACCCGCAATAATTTCATACTTACCTTGTTGCTCACCGTCTAGAGCGCGGACCAGTATGGGCTGCATGATGCCTTGGGCACGAATGGATTCTGAAAGCTCATTTAAGCTGCCCTCATCCATTTGCTTGCGCGGTTGATACTTACCGGCCACCAAAGCGCTTAACGGCAAGTACTCTCCCGCTGAAACGATCGCATTGGCCGAGGCCGACGTATCCTTGCCTAGATTTTCAATCACGGATGCGTCCACGCCCAGTAGCGCATCCAAACCTCTGCCTAAACCTTTGGGTCGACGTGCAGCCATAACTCTTCCTTTAGCTCAATCTGCTTTAATCAACTTTATTTTCTTGCTTTAAACGCTTAACCAGCTCTTTGGCAAACTCAACATAGGCTTTAGAGCCTTTAGCGTGCTTGTCATACGCTAAGCCCGGTAAACCATGACTGGGCGCTTCGGCCAAGCGCACATTGCGGGGAATGATGGTTTTAAACACCTTGTCGCCAAAATGCTCTTCAATCTGTGCCGAGACCTGTTGTTGCAAGGTAACGCGCGTATCGAACATGACACGTAATAAACCAATTAATTGCAGATCTGGGTTGAGGTTGCGATACACCCGTTTGACGGTATTGACCAAATCCGACAACCCTTCTAGTGCAAAGTACTCACACTGCATCGGGATAATGACACCTTGGGCTGCCGCTAAGCCATTCAAGGTCAGCAACGATAAGGTCGGAGGGCAGTCAATCAGTACAAAATCGTATTCGTGCTGCACCTGCTCAATCGCTTTTTTAAGCTGTTGCTCGCGCGATTCCAACTGCACCAGATCAATTTCAGCCCCAGAGAGTTCTCGGTTGGTGGGTAGTACATCGTATCCGCCACTTTCCGACCGCATTCGGGTGTCCGCAATACTGCTCTCACCAATTAAAACCTGATAAACATTTGATTTTAAAGAGTTTTTATCAACACCACTACCCATTGTGGCATTGCCTTGTGGATCCAAATCGATCAACAAAACCTTTTTTTTCAAACTGGCTAATGAAGCGGCTAGATTGATGGTAGTAGTGGTTTTACCGACCCCACCTTTTTGATTGGCTATGCAGAACACATGAGGTGTAGCCTGTTTGGGCACAGCAGCCATAGTTATTATCCTTTAGGTTTCAAATAAACAACACAGCGTTCCGCATCCAGTTCGGGAACTTCTACAGTTTTTACTTGCTCAACATCAGCAAGCTCACTAGCCACCAGCGCAGCAATTTCATCGGAAGGGTGTTTCCCTTTCATTGCTAACATATAGCCATTTGGTTTCACGTGAAACCTAGCTAGACTAACAAAATCCACCAATGAAGCAAAGGCACGAGACGTGACAACATCAGCCTGGTACGACTCTCCCTGCTCAATACGGCGATGCTCAGCTTTTAGATTGGGTAAAGATAAGACGGCCGTCATTTGCCGTACAAAGGCCATTTTTTTCTCGACCGCATCCACGCAGGTTACTTGAACTTCGGGTAAGCAAATTGCCAACACTACACCGGGCAGCCCTGCTCCAGCGCCCACATCCACAATACGCGCAGAGTTTGGTACTGAAGTATGCAGCACCTCTTTGAACAGCGGCACAACTGCCATGCTATCAAACACGTGTTGAATGAGCATTTGCTCGGGATCTCGCAACGCGGTGAGATTATAAGTTTTATTCCAGCGTTGCAATTGTTGGATATAAACCAACAGCTTCTCCACAGCGTCTGCAGATAAATCCAATTTTAAACGCTCAGCGGCAACAAGTAAGCGAGCTTGAAAATCCACATCAGTATGACTCATGACACATGCTTAGCCAGACCCTGGCGCTTTAAGTAAACCAACAAAAGTGAAATCGCGGCAGGGGTTACACCCGATACACGTGACGCTTGACCCACTGTCAAAGGTTGAGCCGACTGCAGTTTTAAACGAACTTCATTGGATAGCCCCTTGATTAAGCTATAATCCAAATCAGCGGGAATAGTTTGATTCTCGTATTCCGCTTGTCGCAGGACTTCATTTTGCTGACGACTCACGTAACCAGCATACTTGACCTCAATTTCCACTTGCTGAGCCTCATTAGGACTCAAGCCTTGCTCAGGTAAAACCGTCGCACCTTCTTGGGTAACCAAACGGCCCAAGCTTTGGTAAGACACTTCTGGGCGCTTCAGTAAATCATGTAGATTGTATTCTCGCTCAATACCACGCCCTAACACATCCTCTAAGGTTTCACGTGAAACAAGCTTGGGATTAATCCACGTACTTTTTAAACGCTCAATTTCAGCAGCGACGTTGTCACGCTTGCGATTAAAGGCCTCCCAACGCGCATCGCAAACCAAGCCATAGCGCCGCCCTATTTCCGTTAAACGTTGGTCGGCGTTGTCTTCGCGTAAGCTTAAGCGATACTCAGCACGCGACGTAAACATACGATAAGGCTCCGTCACGCCACGCGTAATAAGATCATCCACCAATACACCTAAATACGCTTCGTGGCGTTGAGGTGTCCAAGCGGGCTCTCCACGTAATTTGAGCACTGCATTCATACCGGCGAGTAGCCCTTGAGCGGCCGCCTCTTCGTAACCGGTTGTACCGTTAATTTGTCCAGCAAAATAAAGATTGTGGATAGTTTTGGTCTCTAAGGTAGGTGCCAACGCTCTGGGATCAAAATAATCGTATTCAATGGCATACCCTGGCCGCATAATCCGAGCGTGTTCTAAGCCAGGAAGGCTGTGGACAATTCCTATTTGGATATCAAAAGGTAAACTTGTAGATATCCCGTTGGGATAAATTTCGGTTGTGGTTAACCCTTCGGGTTCTAAAAAAACCTGATGACTGTCTTTGTCCGCAAAACGGTGAATCTTATCCTCGATGGACGGACAATAACGAGGCCCTACCCCTTCAATGGTTCCGTCATCACTATACATAGGTGAACGGTCCAGACCTGAACGAATAATATCGTGCGTGCGGGCATTGGTGTGAGTGATCCAGCAGGGCAATTGCTGCGGATGCAAACTGGCCGAGCCCATATAGGAAAACACGGGGACCGGATCAGTATCCCCATGCTGAACCGCAAGCTTTGAGTAATCAATGGTGGTGGCATCGATACGAGGCGGTGTTCCCGTTTTCAAGCGTCCTTGTGGCAATTTAAGTTCTTTTAAACGTTCAGCTAAGGTAATCGAAGGCGGATCACCCGCGCGACCACCCGAGTAATTATCCAAACCAACATGGATCCGACCATTTAAAAACGTACCTGCGGTTAAGATTACTGCCCGAGCTTTAAAGCGCACGCCAATCTGGGTCAAAGCGCCGATCACCCGATCCCCTTCTAGAAGCAAGTCGTCCACAGGCTGTTGGAATACCGTTAAGTTTTTTTGGTGCTGCACAATTTGGCGGATAGCGGCACGATAAAGAGATCGATCTGCCTGAGCACGTGTGGCTCGTACTGCAGGACCTTTGGATTGATTGAGTATTCGAAACTGAATCCCTGCTTGATCGGTAGCTAAGGCCATGGCCCCACCTAACGCATCGATTTCTTTGACTAAATGCCCTTTACCAATCCCTCCGATTGAAGGGTTGCACGACATTTGCCCTAAAGTGTCGATATTGTGAGTTAGCAAAAGTGTGTTGGCACCCATACGTGCGGTTGCTAAAGCAGCCTCAGTACCAGCATGGCCACCGCCCACTACGATGACATCGAATTCTTCAGGGTAAATCATGGTCGTACGAATACTAAATTTAAAAACGTATTATACGCTCAACTAGAATGGACAAGGATTAAACCGTTGTTTTTATTTAAGTCACCTTTAGCAGCTTTTAGGCTAGTTCCACGTGGAACCATTCAAGTTTTAATTGCCCTTGCCAAGTGCCAAGCGACAGCGGCTAGCCGAGTAGCTAAGCCAAGCCTTTACATCAATCAAAACAACTTACGTACCAAACTCAAATGCTTAGCGTCTCCATGCTGTTTCACGTGGAACGATAAATAATTAAAAAACACAAAGTTCCACGTGAAACAGTGACAGAGCTCAAAAACCAAGCTAGTACGAAAAATAACAACGTTACAGAGCTAAGATGCAACACTAAGCCAGTTTAAAAAACGGAGCATGGTGTCGTGCATCGACTTAGTCAGCATTGAGTACGTTATCTAAAGTTTAAACACCAACCC